>JBEKQE010000027.1:0-37240 GCA_049520035.1 Syntrophobacteraceae bacterium
GAGAGGCCGCCTGCATTGCTCGCGGTCTTCATGGGTTTTGCCGCAATGGGCCTCGGCGCCATATTTTTCTTCGTCACCGTGGTCTCCTACTATTGGAAGCGCGCCACAAAGCTGGGCGCGATCCTCACCGTGATATACGGCACCCTGGCCACCCTGTGGGGCGGATGGGCGGTGCTTGCAAGAAATCCACCCCTGCTCGGCATGGGTACTATGGAATGGATACTTATCAGCGGCTGTGGTATCCTTTACTTTGGAGGCAGCTTCATTTCGAAACCGCCTTCCAAGGAACTGATCAACAAGCTCTTTACCAAGGATACGGCGGCGAGCGCACCGGCCCCAAAAATAGCTGCCGGATAGAACTCTGAAGAGTGAAGGGTGAAATTTTCACCCTTCACTCTTCACTCTTTCACTCTTCACCCTTCACTCTTTCACCCCTGAATCGTGCACCATGATACCCCCCAAAGAATTCATAAAGAAGATCAGGCCCTTTTCATTTCTCTCCGAGGAAGAGCTGTGCATCCTCATGTCGGGACTCGATGTCGACCAGTTCATAAAGGACCGCACCATCTATGACAAAGGGGAGCCTCGCAAGTACGTCTACATCGTGTTCAGCGGGCTGGTGGGGCTGTTCGAGGGCGAAGTGCCGGTGGATTATCTGTCGAGAGGCGAGGTATTCGGAAGCTTTGCCGTCGGCGGCCGCCCCTATGCCCTTGAGGCCCGGGCAGTCCAGGACACGGTGTGCTATCTGCTTGCAGCGGATAAATTCCAGGAGGTCTTTGACCGTAACGACCGGTTCTCATCTTTTTTCCTCTCCTTTATCGCCAGGCGTTTCCGCTCGTTCAAAGAGATCGCCGTTCGCGGAGAAGTCCTCGATGAGACGGCCTACATCTCACATATAGACAAAGCCTTATACAAAGATCCGGTTGTTTGCGGGCCCGATACGATTGTTGAACAAGCCGTTTCCATGATGGACAGCAACTGTGTGAGCTCTATCGTTATCGTGGACGGCGCCATGAAACCGATAGGGATATTTACGCATAAGGACCTGAGACGGGCCGTCATAGCGGGCGGGCAATCGGTCCCAATTTCCCGGTTCATGTCGCATCCGGTAAAGACCAGGCCTCATAATGCAACGCTATTCGACGCTCTAACGGAGATGATCGAATCAGGCATAAATCATCTCGCCATAACCAAAGAAGACAAGGTCTTCGGGGTAATCACAAGGAAAGATGTCCAGATTCAATTTGAACCGTCCTCGTCCATCATTTCCCAGTTCAGGAGAATAAATAAGGCAACTTCGATGGAAGAGCTGGAAGCCGTGTACAGGACGATACGCCTGTCGATGGCAAAGCTCGCCATGAACGGTCCGAACTTCTACAGTCTGACCATGATGATCTCATCGATTCACGATGCAATTATCAACAAGATCATCAACCTTATAAATGTTGATCTGCCCGCCGAAAGATTCGTATGGGTCCACATGGGCGGCCTGGGTCGAAACGAAGAGATCCTTGCAACCGATCAGGACAACGCCCTTATCCACAGCGGGGGACAATTGTCCGAATTTGCCGAAGCTGTTGTCAAGGGACTTAGCCGGATAGGAATGCCAAAGTGCACCGGTAATTACATGGCGTCTCATCCGAAATGGAATCAAAGCCTCTCTGCGTGGCGGGATTACTTCAGGCTTTGGTTCACTGACCCTGTCCCCGAACATGTGAGGTATCTCACGGTATTTCTGGATATGAGGCCGGTGTGCGGTGACGAGGCCATGTTCGCTGATCTGGCCGAATCGATCAGGGGCAGCCTGACGGACCATGCATTGAAGCTGCTGGCTTCTGATGCCGTCGAGATCGAACCGCCTCTGGGGATCTTCGGCATTATCGGACTCAGCAAAGGCTTAAACCTGAAGAGATACGGGATTTTCCCGATCGTCAACGGAGTGAGGGTCCTTGCAATAAATCACGGCATGGTGGAAATCACCAATACAAAGGAGAGGCTGGAGGCGCTGCGCGACAAGCGGATAATCGGAAAAGAGTTATGCCACGATCTTATCGAGTCGTACGGCTTTCTCCAGGACCTCAGACTGAGACTGCACTCGAGGTCCCTGTTGACTGAGAGCAAACCCGGCAACCTTGTTAAGGGAGAAGACCTCTCAAAAGTGGACCTGCTCATTTTGAAAGAATCCTTGAAAGTTATTTCCTCTTTCCAAAAGTTTCTCATGATAAAATACAACGTGAAAGGCGTCGACTCGTTCAGCCCTTTTTGACATGAAACACGGGGGTTTGCCCGAATGTTGCTAGCACATGGCATGTTCTGTGCCGTTGATTTGGAAACCACGGGGCTAAACCCGCAGAAGGACGAGATCATAGCATTTGCCGGCATTCCCATGCTCGGGTCCAGAATAACCGTGCATGAGGGCTACTACACTCTTGTGAGGCCGGAAAAATACAAGCTGGAAACAATGAAATTTCACGGCATAAGCAAGGATGACCTCGGCGGCGCACCTTCCTTTGCCGATATTGCCCAAAGGATTCTGGATGCGTTGCACGGAATCATCGTTGGGCATTCCGTCGAGTACGACCATGAATTCCTGAGAGAGCATTTCAAGCGAATAGGGACTAGGTTGAAAAAAGAGTGCCTGGACATAGTCTTTATTGAAGAATGGCTCGGAAGAGAGTTCGGCGGGCAAGACCCCGATCTTTCGCTCGACGCCATCATGCGCGGCTATGGCCTCAAAGAGTCCTACAGGCACAATGCAATGGCCGATGCTTTTTGCGTGGCGCAGATTTTCCAGATGCAGATGAGAAGACTGGCGGATTCCGGCATAGACTCCCTGTGGGCATTGAAACAGGTCGTGAAAAGCTGCCGGCGCCCCATATGGTAGACAGATGGTGCGGCTTGTCTATTTCCTTCGATTTGTGGCGTGAGATCCAGTCCGAAAAGGAGACCGACTGGCTGATTAAAAATGAGACGTTAAAAGACGGCTTATAGAGGCCAAAAACCGAAAAGAGGGTATCCCTTTTGGCGAAGCCTGCAAAGAGCTTGGAATTTGACCCCAAAGCGTCTGAAGACCTCGCCTGCAGATACCGCTACCAGCGTTGCCCATAAGTTCTCATAGATTTGAAATCCCGTTTACTTTGTCCATGCTGAATCTTCTTTAGAGGTTAACTGGCCCATTGAAATATCGAAGAAGGAAAAACCACGATGAACACCCTATCCGACATAAATCCTTCCAGCGCGAGCGGATATGGCTACCGCGGCACTACGCCCGTCCGGTCCTGCGTACGCCACGAATACTCCATTGAACAATGCGCTGCAGAAAGCGTGCTCTGGGGTGAATAAAGGATGAGAAAAATCCGTGTCCTGCAGAAAAATGGATCGGACCAGTTTCGGATCAAGTTAACGGCGGAAGAGTCCATCCGATGATCGTGCCTGATCGACGATATCGCCTTGCTTCGGAATGCACGAGAATCGCGTGGAATACAAAGGTTCGCCGCGAGAACTGCAACCTGTCCGAATGAGCAGCCGATTCTTGCAAAAGGTCTACGGCAACGGAGTGGTGCTCGCCAATTTACCTGGGCAACGGCGAGTTCCCTATGCTTCTCAAGAAGAGCTGTCGGCCCTGCGCGACTCGCGGCTCCGACGAGCTGTCCGGTACGCGGCCGAAAGCGTTCCGTACTACCGGAAAATGTTTGCGGCTCTAAAAATCGATCCTCGAGAAATACGCTGCATTGAGGATTTGGATCGCCTGCCGCTGCTGGATAAAAGCACAATTCAGCAAGACCCGGACTCATTTATATCCACGTCTTGGCTGGGCAAGAAATCGATTCCATTTCTCACAAGTGGTTCCACCGGCCTGCGGCTGAGAATTCATCACGATCCGCATTCCCTCTTGCAAAATATCGCTTTTGGCGAGAGGGAACGAGAAGTGGTGACAGCACTTTGCGACCGCAGGCTTGGCTATAAGGAGCTATATCTCGGTTTCCCTCAATGGACAATCGCGAAAGTATGGGATTTTTACAAGAAATGGACGTTCCTGCCCGTCAGGCCACAGCGTATTTTCATCTCTATCACGGAACCTGTCGAACATATCGCTGATACCATCAACCAGTTCAATCCTGATATAATTCTCGGGTGGGGATCGTACCTGGAGTTGCTTTTCCGGATGCTGGCCTTGAATGCAATTCGCATTCACACTCCCCGGGTATTGATCTATGGGGCGGACTCCATGACACCGGAAGGTAAACGTTCCATCGAGAGGCAATTCAATGTCACCATTTTGTCTCATTATAGTGCAGTTGAATGCTTCAAGATCGGCTTCATGTGCGAACAGGGCAACCACTTCCATCTTCATCAGGATCTGTGTCATATCAAGATCGTCGACGCAAGCGGGAGTAACGCGCCCATCGGCCGGAAGGGAGAGGTCATAATCTCCAATCTTATTAATCGGGGAACCGTGCTGCTGAACTACCGCCTGGGGGACATCGCATCGCTTTCACCCGAGAAATGCAGTTGCGGCCGAAGCTTGAGTCTCCTTTCCGAACTTGAGGGACGTGTAGAAGATATCCTGTTTCTCCCTGGTGGAATAATCATTCATCCCAGGATGATCTGGTCGGTCTTCAAGGGTCGAAATGAGGTAATACGATATCAACTGATTCAGCACGAACCGTTGCGTTTTGAGCTCAAGGTTCTTACCCAGGATACACAAATATATCAGCGCGTTATAGGAGGCATCGTGGGTGACTTACACCAGCTCTTGGGAAGCTCGGCCCTAATAGAGGCTCACTATGCAGAGGACTTGGCTGAAGTAACTACAAGTAAGTTCAGGCCAGTCCAATCCCATTGCAAACAACACCAGCTTCGGTGATATGATATTGGGATGCTTATAATTAAGTGTTACGCTTGTATTTTAATTCTATATAGGTGAGCGCGTGAGTGAATCGATAGCGGTTCTTGCCCACTATGATCAAGTACCTGCAATTGACATTGCCGGGAGGTACTGGAGATCGATCATGCATCATGGCGCAAAATCCTATGTCGAGAATGTGGATCTGTCGATAAAAGCGCTGAGCATTGCCGGCAAGATCATTCCGTTAGTGATCAATCAGGGCAAGGGTCAATTCTCCGATGTCTGTTCCACATACGCACACTACTTCATGTATACAATCGAAGAATTTCGCAAGCGCCATTCCAGGGTTATGTGGCCTGCATTGTCTATGCCCGTTTTTCCTCTCAGCATACTACTACGTTGCGCCTCGATCGATCGGGTGGTGTTCATTAACAACTGGCTGTTCACTACCAACCCCAGCCCGTCATTGTCTTGCGCGCAGATTCATGCCGCGACCAATCTATTGATTCAGGAATATCCGGACTTCGCTATCGTAATGCGTTCGGTAAACTCACTTCTGGATCAATCATTGCTCAAGTCCCTGATGGAGAATGGATATCGCCTGGTCCGCAGCCGTCGTGTCTATGTCCTCGATTGCACGAGTCAACACTACTTGCGGCATCACAACACTCAGATCGATCTCAAATTATTAAAGAATTCTCCTTATTGCGTGATCGATTGCCATAAAGCTCTCGAGAAACAGATTGTGCGAATGGCGGATCTATATCGCGGCTTATATCTGTCGAAGCATTCCAGACTGAACCCGCAATTCACTTCAGATTTCTTCCGTCTCACGCTGAAGGAGAATATCTTCGCCTACCGGGCTTTGGAAAAGGACGGCAGAATTGATGGATTCGCAACTTATTTCGTCCAGGACGATCGCATAAACTCTGCAGTGGCAGGATACGAACGTGGTTTGTCTCAGCGGGTGGGGCTTTACCGTATGTTGGTTGCGATTGTAGTTTCCGAGGCGGCTCGGAGAAATCTTAAGTTGAACCTCAGCGGGGGCGCAGGACATTTCAAGTCACTTAGAGGGGCTGTCCCGGTCGAGGAATACGATGCCGTTTACGACCGGCACTTGCCACGCCATCGGCGCCTGGCCTGGGCCACCCTGATGATGGCCGGCCGATTGGCTGAACGCGAGAGACCACCGGCCGTTTGAACAAAATCCGACCAATAGAGCAGGTGGTGCGGGTTGAAGCTAACAGCGATTTCCACACCTCTACTCCGTGTTAACCTTTGCCATTCTCAAAGTGCGCGATGCACTTTTCCAACCGGCTCAAATCATTGTTGACTTCTCAATGCGATTGAAGCTACACTATAGCCGTATTATAGCTTGAGATCGCCGCTCCTCGAGCAAAGCCCAAATCCCGGCAGGGCCAATAAACCATCTCTATCCTGTTGAACTCGATTGAACACTCATTCCGGCTGGAATTCCTCTTTGAGCGACTGACCTGGAGCTGCCGGCCGGCTGCATGCCGGCCATGAGGCGTGCGAGTTGATCGCGCGCATGCTGTTTTTCCCGAATCCCAAGGCTGAATCCCTATTGGCAGGCGGCGGTATCGGGCATGAAGTCCAACTGCACGACCCTGGGGGAGGCATCCCGCTGAGGGCCCCGTCTCTGGTCATGGACAGGTCAGGGAGAGCGTCGAGAATGGCGGCGGGATGCCTTCCGCGCTGCGCGAAGTATATCGCTAAGGGATGCCCGCGGGAGCATTTCACCATATGATCGTTTAGTGCAGTTAACAAGTCTGTCCTACGAGGAGAGTACCTTATGAAGCTCAAGCAACTTGTCGTATCCATCGAGAATTCTCCCGGCCGCCTCTACCAGGTTACCGCCGCTCTGGGTGATGCGGGAATAAACCTCAGGGCGCTCAACCTGGTGGACACCGGGGCATTCGGCCAGCTCAGGCTGCTGGTCTCAGACATCGCAAAGGCCAGGCGGATTCTCATGGAATTGCAATTGCCCGCCTTTGTGAACGAAGTCGTTGCCGCCTTGATCCCCGACGTTCCAAGAAGTCTGGCCAATGTTCTGAAACCGCTGAACGACGCCGGCGTGTGTGCCGCCAGTATGTACGCATTTATCGGGTTTGCGAAGGATAAGGCGGTCATGATCTTCCGGTTCAGCGACAACGACAGGGCCATAGAAGTGCTCAAGGAAAACGGAGTGACCATTCTGGACTCTGAAGCCTTTGGAATACTGGAAAGCGAAAGCAGACAGGAAAGGGAAAGTCCATGACGAAAGAAAATCCTGACTTTATCGCCAAGAGGATTGCGGTGGTCGGCGCCGGACCGGTGGGTTGCATAGTGGCGGCTTTTCTTTCAAAGGGCGGCCATGAGGTTTCTATCTGCGATGTCATCCCCGATCTGGTCGACCCGGCGGGGACCACCGGTATCTCGATCGAGGGCGCGGAGGAGCTCCACCAGAAAGTGGCCCATACGTGCCACGGTGTTGACGAACTGGCGCAGTTCGATCCGGATTTCATTTTCATTACAGTCAAGGCAAACGTGCTGCCGCTGATCGTTTCGGCAATCGAGGAATTCCACAGGGCAGGCAGCTATGTCATCAGTTGGCAGAACGGGATCGATACCGAACTGGAGATTGCAAAGGTGCTCGGGAAAAACCCGGTCATAAGGGGCGTGGTAAACTGGGGATGCAGCATGAAGGGCCCGTGCAGGGTCGTCATGGCTTTCCACCACCCGCCGCACTACGTTCAGGAACTCGCCCCTGAATCCGCCGCTGCTGCGGTTGAGGTTGCAAGGATATTGACTGATTGCGGACTGCCCACTTTGCACACCGATAAAATCACCTCCATGGTCTGGCGAAAGTCGGTGATGAACGCCGCCATGAACCCGGTGTGCGCGGTTACCGGCCTGACCATGGCGCAGGCCACGAGCGATCCGATCATCTTCGGGATCGTTGACGCCCTCGTGAAAGAGTGCATCAAGGTGGCGCGCGCAAACGACATAGTTCTTGGCTTCGATTACTATCCGCACGCTGTCGAGTACCTGAGAAACGCGGGCAACCACAAGCCTTCCATGTTGATGGACATTGAGGCCAAGCGGCGCACCGAAATCGATTTCATAAACGGCAAGTTCGTCGAATACGGAAAGCAGGCCGGGCTGGAAACTCCCTACAATGCCACTCTTCAATCGCTGGTAAAGGGCCTGGAATCAGTCATGGAGTCCGGCAGGCGATAAGAGCAGTGAACAGTGAGCAGTGAACAGTGAGCAGTGAACAGCCCAAAAACAACATGAATTCGATCTACGTCGGCGTTGATGTCGGCGCTTCCCGAACGAAAGTTGCCCTGCTCGACGGGGACAGGAACCTGCTTGGATACGCCGTAAAGAAATCCGGCGTCGATTTCCAGGCAACCGCCGCTGAGTGCCTGAGACAATCGCTCGAAATGGCCGGGCGCCGGGAGGCGGACATAGCGTATGCGGTCTCCACCGGTTACGGCAGATCCAACGTCGCCTGCGCCAGGGAAACGAAAACTGAGATCGGGTGCCACGCCAAAGGATGCTATCTCTATTTCCCCAAGGCTATTACGATTATCGATATCGGAGGGCAGGACAACAAAATTATCAGATTGGACGCGGAGGGACGCCGTGCCGGCTTCAAGATGAACCGGAAATGTGCGGCGGGCACCGGGGCTTTTCTGGAAGAGATGGCGTCACGGCTCGACATTGCCCTGGACGACATGGATGCCTTGGCGAGTCAATCCACCGATATGGTGAGGTTGGGCAGCTTCTGCACCGTCTTTTCGGCTACGGAAGTGCTGGAGAATATTCGAAATGGGAAAAAGGTCCCCGACATTGTCAAGGGAGTTTTCTTTTCGGTGATCCAAAGAATTCTCGAAATGGATTCGCTCTCTGAAAACGTGGTCATGACCGGCGGTGTTGTGGCTAACAATCCATACATCGTCACAATGACCGAAGAGCAGATCGGGCGGAAGGTCCTTGTTGCGGAGCACCCGCAGTTAACGGGCGCAATCGGGGCGGCCGTCTATGCGATAGAGGCAACTCTTAAGTTTTGAGTTTTTAATTTTGAGTTTTGGCGATCAAGTAAAAACAATGCGGTAGGAAATGGCATCATCTAAGAACTAACAACTAACAACCGGGTTTGTTATGGCTGAAAAAGAGGTAGTCATGAGGCGGCTGAAGACCGCACGAGATATCGGGAAATTCATGGCCGATTATTACTACGAGCTCGATGAAGCATCCAGATCGGCAAAGCGCAAAATCGCCTGGTGCACCAGCGTAGGGCCTGCTGAAATTCTCAGGAGCACGGGATTTCTGACCTATTTTCCGGAAACTCACTCCGCCATGCTGGGCGCCGGCAGGATGGCCGCCAACCTTATTCCCTCGGCCAACGCCATCGGGTACTCACCTGAGATTTGCTCTTATTTGACAGCCGATATCGGGGCCTGCATCCAGGGGGTGACCCCACTGGCAAAAGCCTTTCCCGGAATTGAGCGGATTCCCAGGGCCGATGTGCTGGTCTACAACACCAATCAGTGCCGTGACGTTCAGGACTGGTTTTCCTGGCATGCCAAAAGGCTTCGTTCGCCTCTGTTGGGTATAGAAACCCATCGAAACGTCGGGGAGGTGACAGCGGCGCATGTATCATCGATTGCCGCACAAATGGAGAATCTGGTCGGACCGCTCGAACGGATCGCGGGACGCAAACTCGACATGGACGAGCTGAAGAATACGGTGAGCCTCGCCCGCCAATGCTCCGATCTCTGGGAGAAATGCCTTGCGGCGGCGGCGGCAGCCCCTTCTCCCCTTACCTTTTTCGACTCCGCCACGCTTATGGGCCCGGCGGTTGTGGGCAGAGGGCGCCAGGCGGCAATCGATGTGTATCGGCTGCTCCTGGAAGAATTGAACGAACGTGCCGAAACGGGCGCAGGGGCAATAGACGGCGAACGGCATCGCATCTACTGGGAGGGGATGCCGGTCTGGGGACGCCTGAGCATGCACTCCAGGCTGTTTGCGGGCCTGGGCGCCGCTGTGGTCGCTTCCACCTACTGCAGCAGTTGGATTTTCAACGCCCTGGATGCGGCCAAGCCCTTCGAGAGCATGGCAAGGGCCTACACTGAGCTGTTTATCGTTAGGTCGGACGAATACAAGGAGCGATATATCAAGGGGAAGCTGGACTTCTTCAAGTGCGACGGCATCATCTATCATGATGCAAAAACATGCCCCAACAATTCAAACAGCCGCTATGGGATGCCTCAGCGCCTGCAAGTCGAGACCGGTGTCCCCGCCCTGATAATAAATGGCGATCTCAACGATCTGCGGCTTATTTCGGATGAACAGACCAAAACCAATGTAGAGGCATTCATCGAGCAGCTCGAAGAGTCCAGGGAATGAATAGTGAATGGTGAATGGTGAATAGAAAAAAATGACTCCTCTCGGTTCTATCGCTACGCGAGGAAGAGTGAAGAGGCCGCGTTTTTCTCTTTTTCTGTTCACTGCTCACTGCTCACTCTTCACTGCACTGCTCACTGCTTTAGCGGAGGTTGATCATGGCTCACTGGTTGAATCTGGGACAGAACTTTAAAGTCAACGCGAAGAAATACCCGGATACTTTGGCCATCAAGGACCAAAACAGGAGCTTCACCTATCGACAGACAAACGAGCGGGTCAACCGGTTGGCCGACAGCCTTCTTGCCCTGGGGCTCAAGAAAGGGGACAAGGTTGCCGTACTGCTGGAAAACAGTGTCGAAATCGTGGAACTCTATCTTGCGACGGCCAAGACGGGTATCGTTATCGTACCCATAAACTTCCGCCTGGTGGGCCGGGAGATCGCATACATCGTAAACAATTCCGATGCCGAAACAATCTTTGTACACGAACAGTTTACGGACGGCGTCGACCAGATCGGGGCCGAATTGGGCAAAATCCCGCCGCAGCGCCGCTTTGTTGTCGGCGGTCCCGCCGGCGGCTACAGGGAATATGAAACTCTCATTGACGCAGGGTCATCGCAGGAGCCGGCCTGCGAGGTAAAGCCCTCGGATACGTGGATTCTCATCTATACATCGGGCACTACCGGCATACCAAAGGGAGTGCTTCGATCACATGAATCCCACATTGCCTTCTATATAATCAATGCGGTCGATTTTGGCTTTACCAGGGATGACATTTGCATGAACGTAATGCCCCTGTGCCACATAAACTCCGTCTATTTCACATTCACTTTCCTCTACCTGGGCGCCTCGGTCTACATTCATCCAGCTCTGTCTTTCAATGGCGAAGAGGTGCTCGAGATAATCGAGCGGGAAAAGATAACTTTCATTTCGCTTATACCTACTCACTACAACCTCATACTGAGTGTTTCCGGCAAGGGGCGAAGCCGGGACGTCTCTTCGATCCGGAAGCTGCTTTGCTCCTCGGCCCCGGTCAGACAGAAAATGAAGATGGACATCATGGATTTCTTTGCGGGCGTGCAGCTCTACGAGGCATACGGATCGACGGAAGCCGGCATCGTCACCGTGCTAAAGCCCGAAGAACAGTTGAGAAAGCTCGGATCGATCGGGTGCGAAAGCCTTGGCACGGACCTCGTCAGAATTCTCGATCAAAAAGACCGTGATGTTCCGGTCGGCGCGATAGGGGAGATATTTTCCCGCGGCCCGATGCTGTTCGACGGTTACTATAAGCTTCCCGAGAAAACCGCGCACTCTTTTCGTGGTGAGTACTTTTCGGCCGGGGACATGGGCAGGGAAGATGAAGACGGATTTTTTCACATCGTCGACCGGCGGGATAACATGATAATAACAGGTGGAGAGAATGTTTATCCCAGTGAAGTTGAAGAGGTGATAGGGGGTCATGAGTTCGTATTTGACTGTGCCTGCATCGGGCTGCCCGATGAAAAATGGGGAGAAAGAGTTGTTGCCGTGGTGGTACCCCGGCCGGGCCTTGCCGAGGACCAGCTTTGCGAGGCCATAGAGGAGAGGTGCAAGACCGGTCTGGCGAGGTTCAAACGCCCCAAGGAGATCATATTTGTCAAACAGGAGCAAATGCCAAGGACCCCGACCGGGAAAATCCTGCACAGAAAATTGCGGGAGATGTGCGGCGGCGGAAATCTGCCCCGGGGCTTGTGAGCTGTCAAAGATTAAAGGCGGGCCCCCACACCCCATCCGGTTGGCGACGCCTGAAGATTGATGGGGAAATGTGGAACGAACGGGAATGGCGAAGACGGCCATTACAGACCGACACCGGAAGCCCAATCGCCTATTCGCTCTTTTCTCTTTTGCGACACTTTGAGCGCAAATACATCAGGACTTTGGCCGATACGTATCCATGCTCTTTACGATGGCCTCCTTGTCCAGGACAAACTCCATCATTCCCACCTGCTCCTCGTAGACCTGAGGGTCGATCAGTTCTTTCACCCTGTCTTCAAGAATGTGGTGCACAGGCAGCATGAGGGCCGTTCCGGCCAGCGGTCCCGCGAAGGTGGGATCACCTGCCGTAACGGTTTCGGCATAGGTCCCTGCGCTGTCCCCATTGGGGGAGCCCAGGATGACGACGACATCTTCTTTTCCCTGCTGATCGACCAACTGATGCCTGTGCAATGGGTTCCATTTCGCCGTTCGGCAAACTTCCTAATTCATTGCGTCAAGCATATCTCTTAAACAACGCTCCGAGATGACCCGCTCTTCTCCGATGAGGATGCCCCCTCGATAATGTCTGACGGTAATCACATGGGAGACGACCTCAATCTGAATCCCATCCCGGGGATAACCGCTTTTCTTTGCCCTGTACTCTGAAAAATCGATTAACGTTCCCATGCTTTACCCTCACCAGTACTTAGTTTCCCTGTAGAGTTCCGAGTGGAAGGGCTCTGAGTCGGAAAGCGAGCCGTTTAATAACTTCACTTCGAGTGCTGAATGCCGATGGAAGACCACGTTCAGGCAACCATACTCCTGATCGATTCCAAAAAGATCTTCCAGAGACCGGCCAAGAGCCTGAGACAAAACGATGCGATTGACGCCTGCGTGTCCCACAATGAGGACGTTTCCCCGTGTGGAGGTCAAAATTTCATAGAAGGCCGGAATGACTCGAAAGGTGCAGTCGAGAAAGCTTTCTCCCTCCGGGGGGCAAAAGTGGACGATATCCAGGCCCCTTGCACGGAATTCTTCAGGGTGCTGCCTTCGCACTTCATCAAAGGGCAGGCCTTCCCATCGGCCAAGCGAGATCTCACGCAGGTCGCGCCTTGGAACGCATGAAATATGATGCGGTTTGGCGATGATTTGCGCCGTTTCGACGGACCGTTTCAAATCACTGCAGATTACTGTAGAGAGAGGTATGTCCCTTAAGCCTTCTGCCAATCGCTCGGCCTGCAGGAAACCTTCTCCATTCAACGGAAGGTCCAACTGCCCGATGAAGCGTTTGGGATCGACCGGAGACCGAACGGCTCCGTGTCTCACCAGATAGATCGCCCTTCGGCCGCCCATGGACGCGGCCCTTATGCTCCTTTCGCAGCGGCGAACTATATTGTCCACCGGACACCCAAGGAGGGCTTCGATGCGCCTGCCGATGTTTTTTGCGTCCTCAAACCGTCTTATGATCTTCTTCAAAATGTCGGGCCGACCAGCATAACGGCTCATGGATCTCTCGAAACGCTCCTCCAGCGAGACAAGCCTGTCTTCCTCAACGCATTTGTCGGCAAAGTAGATGAGGTCGGCCTCATCCACCGACGGACCGTGGAACTGAATATCCATGTGTTTAGCCACAACGGCTCCAACACGCGGGTAGCCCATCCGGGCAATAAGCTTCGATCCAGCCCCGGCATGATCCGGCTGCCCCCTGGCAATATCGTGGAGTCTGCCGGCTGCAATGATCAATGGAAGGTCTAACGCGAGTCCGGTACAATTCAAAAACGCGGCAAGCGTCCGTGCAAGCTCGGCCACCAACCTGGAATGGGCGATCACTTGCTCTGAAACTTTCAACCGAGAGCAGACAGCCTCGCACTCCCCCTCCGTTGGAATACTCTCCCTTGACCGGCTCTCTACGAGTATTCGGAAGTCCGAAGGCGTATCGCAGTCCAGGAGAATGTTTTCGTCCGGGACGTCCACATCAATGGTATTGGGTTCAAAGCAGCTTAGGAGAGCGCGCAGTCCTCCGGGGTAGTCGGGTGACAGATTTTCTTTGAGATAAGCCGCCGGGATGAGCGGAGGATGGCCTCGCTGCCCATCGAAGCGCGGGTGGATAATCTTTGGATCGTTTCGATTGTAAACACTGAGGAGCGCCAGGATCGTTTCAGGGTTAACCAGCGGAATATCGCAGGGAAGAAGGAAAAAGGCGTCCACGTTGGGTTCAAAGCTTTTGAGCCCCGCCAGCACGGAGGAAAACATCCCACGGTCGTATTCCGCGTTGAAGATCCATTTGATGCCCAAAAGGTCCAGAACGGGCGTAAGTTCATCGGCCCTGTGTCCGACGACCACCCTCACATCCGCAATCCCTGCCCTGAGAAATCGCGTTACGGCCTCCTCGATCAGGGAGGAAGTTCCAAGGGGCGCCAAGGGCTTGAAGGTTCCCATCCTGGAGGAATAGCCGGCGGCAAGAACCAGCGCGACGACTCGAGGTTTCTTTCTCATCAGCTCTTCCCGGCTCTGGCCTGAATCAGTTCGGCCACAATGCTGATAGCAATCTCCTCCGGTGTCTCAGCTCCGATGTTCAACCCGATGGGGGCATGGACCCTAGCGAAATCCCCAGCGGCAAATCCTTCTTTTGTGAGAACCTCATAAGTAGCGTCCCGTTTTGTTCTACTGCCGATCATGCCGATATATCGCGCTCGGGTTCTTAACGCCTGACCAAGGACCGTTTTGTCGTGGACGTGTCCGCGGGTCACAATCACAAGGTAGCTCTCTTCATCGATATTCAAGTCCTTCATGGCTTCGTCAAAGGATCTCAGCACCACGATTCGATCGGCGGAACCGAGAAGCTCTCTGTTTGCAAATTCTTCCCG
Organism: Syntrophobacteraceae bacterium; assembly: GCA_049520035.1. Lineage (GTDB taxonomy): Bacteria > Desulfobacterota > Syntrophobacteria > Syntrophobacterales > Syntrophobacteraceae > SbD1. Next base: position 14,862 of record JBEKQE010000027.1, read on the forward strand.
GTCATCGAGGACCACTGTGTGAAACCCGACAAACTTCGTCAACTGGGCAAGCTTCTGACCTATATGCCCAGCCCCGAAAATATAAGCGGAGCCCTCCGAGCAGAGGGGTTCTACAAAGAACCGCTCCCCTTGAAACTCGATGACCACGGGCTGCGTTGAACTTGCTTCCACGAGGAATTCCTTTGCGGGTGGCAGCCCCTGGTCCTCAAGAGAAGCACCGCCATCTTTAAAGAGATAGGCTGCCGGCGCCCCCTCGCTGACTTCCCCATCAGGAAGCTTAATTATCAGCCACACCCGCTTTTTTGAATTCAGTGCCGACAGAAGCTCCTCATAGTGCTTCAGCCGCGCAGGCTGGGAGGCGTCTTCGAAATGAATGAGGAAGTCCACGTTTCCTCCGCAAATCATTCCGATGGGAGCGGGACCTTCGCGGTTGAGGGTAAACGATCTCACCAGGGTCTTGCGGGAGGAGAAAAGCTCTTTGGCCAGTTTCTGAACAGCAGCTTCGAGGATGCCCCCTCCGATGGTGCCTATAATTGTGCCGTCTGACCGGATGATCATCCGCGATCCCACATCCCGGGGAGCCGACCCGCACCGGCTGAGAATCGTCGCCAGGACAAAGTTTTCTCCCTCTTTCAACAGTTTCTCAATGCTCTCAAAAATAGCCATCATGCAATTCCTGAATTCCTCTTGTCGGTCATTGTCCTTTTGGTGCTGCCGTTTAACGTGCCGGGGCTTCCCTCTCGAACCGTAACGCGGACCTTGAGTCTTCCCTCCAGTATGCTCGAACGTAGAACTGGAATACCTTTCAAAGCACGGTGAATACTCCCGGTTTCGTGCTCGCCACTCCCCTCCGGAAAGGTTGCTCTGATTTGCAAGTGGTTCAGATCGTGTTCCCAGGTAAGTTCGGCAGAAAAATCGATGAGGTCGCGAATCGGGAAAAGGGCTTCATCCAGATCCTCCATGGTGAGCATGATTCCCGGCTCCAATTCCAGTCGGCCGGCGATGCGGCCTCTTACCGGCGCCATCGTCTTCAACACGGTCCCGCAAGGGCATTGCTCCGGGAGAAACCGGCTCAAGTCACCTGTGCGATAGCGGATCAGGGGCATGCCACGGCGGGTCAGGGTGGTGAAGACCACTTCTCCCGTCTCGCCTTCTTCCAAAGATGCACCCGTCTTTGGGTCGATCACTTCAAAAAGGAGGTCCGCCTCTCGCATATGATAACCTTGTCTTGCTTCACACTCCACGCCACCGCCAAACCCCATCTCCGTCATGCCGTAATGGGTGTAAACCTCACAGCCCCAGATCAAGTGAAGTTCTTTCTTTATAGAATCCGGAACATAGTCAGTGCTCAGTAACACGCTTCGAGGGGCCGCCCTTCCCTTGCTTTGCCTAGCGAGGGCAAGAACCTGAACCGGAATGCCGACCAGAGCATCGATGTCCTCCGCGACCATAACCTCCAACGCCCGGGGATAATCCTGAACCGGTCCATAGACCACAGCGGATGTGCCGAGACGTTGGAGTCCCGCTGCCAGCAGATCTCCCACGCTACCGGGACGCTCGCCGGGCAACAGAATCAGTACACGCTCGCCGGGGCCTACCAGAGTGGACATGCCCCTGTGGAAGAAATCAACCGTAAGCTCCTGGTCCTCCCTTGTAAAATAGATTCGCTTGGGCATGCCTGTTGTCCCTGAGGTATGGAGCGTTACCACCCGATTGATTTCGCTTTGCGAGACACAAAGGAAGTGCAGAGGGTTTAATCTGATATCCTCAGCAGTAGTGAAGGGAATGCGGTACAAGTCTCCCAGACCGCTGAATTCCCTTTCGCTCAGACCGGCAAGATGCCTTCTGTAGAAGGAGCTTTTTGCCCTGGCCCAGGCAAGCGTGTCTTGCAGCATTAGCCGCTGGTGGTGTTCAATTCTTTCTCTGGTGAGTGGGCCCGTGCCATTGCCAATTTTGCCCGAAACCCAGCTCTCCAGCGGAGTACTCTTCATGGCCATGTTCCCTGGGAGAATTCGCGCATTTTTCTTTCAACGGTAAAGAGATTCTGAGAACCCTTTCGATAAAAGGGTTGCCCCCTGGCGTCAGTGAGATTGTAAGCACAAAAGGGGATGAGCCTGCCATCGGGATGGAGGACGTGGAGGTGACACTCCTTGAGGCGCTCCAGATCAAGGTTCCAGGCATCTTGAAAGGCCATGCCGGAAAGGCAGAAGGAATGCGTTCGAATGCGCTCCAGGAAAAAGTCCCACCCGCCAAAACCGGGCCCTTTCTCCAGCGAGCTGCAGGAGCTTCCGGGAGACGCCCAGAACTGCTTCTGAAACTGCTGAGCCCTGACAACCGCCCTCAGACCTCCATCTTCCCCCCGGCAGCAGGCATTCCCAGAGTTGTGCGCGGTCCAGGGCTTGAGTTCCCCTCCCGGCATGAGCACGAAATTCCCATGAAACGAGCAGTAACCGTGTTCCGCCCCGGGCGGTCGGAAGTGCTCCGTTTTGATCATCCCGTCGGTCTGTTTCTCGATTTCGGTTATGATCTCGGGAATGGTAATCCGGTGTTTATCCCTGGAGAGACCGTTGTACCTGCCAAAATAACTCACCGGCTGGAAATGCACTCCCCGAACCATGGGCAGCCGGGTCCTGGCGAATTCGATGATTGCGCCAATCTGGTGGATATTGACACCGGGAACCAAGGTCGGCACCAGGATCACCCCCAGCTCGTGTTCCCGGCAAGATTGGACCGCGCGTTCCTTTTCACGGAACAGCGGCCGGCCCCTCAGTTTTTCGTAGATTTCATCATCGAGACCGTCAAACTGCAAAAACACGCACGATAGCCCGGCTTCTTTGAGCCGCCTGACGTAGTCCGGCTCCCCGGCCAGACGCAACCCGTTGGTGTTGAGCTGGATAAAGTCAAACCCCATGGAGCGCCCAAGAGAGATAATTTCGGGCAGGTCTTCACGAACCGTTGGCTCCCCTCCCGAAAGCTGCACATTGTAAGGACCTCCAGCGGCCAGAAGGGCCTGGTACATCCCTTGAATCCCGCGGAAATCCGGGTCATTGTCGTCGGCGTTGCCCGAATCGGCAAAACAAACGTTACACTTCAGATCACACCGATGGGTCACCTCAATCAAGGTGCAACAAGTCTGCTGGCGATGTTCGGGGCAAAGGCCGCAGTCCCAGGGACAGCCTCGTTCCACTGTGGTCAAGGGGGCTCGGGGGTAAATGGGGAGCCTCGGCCCGCTCCAGGAAGCATGTGAAGGCTTTCCCCGCCAGATCACAGCCTCGAAGGGACCGTGCTCAGGGCATCTTTTCTTGAGCACGACCTGATCACCCTCAGCAACTCTTTGTGCCGGTATGCGAGCAAAGCATTCCGGGCAAATGCTCTCTGTTTGGGAAGGTGCGATCTCACCCGCCATTATTTTCCACCGGAAAGGTCAAAGCCATATTCGCTCAGCAAGGTCTTCACTTTCTCGTAGCTTCCGAGCACCATATTTGGGCATCTCGACGTACGGTTACTGGGATCATCCCCCAGAATGATTTCACAGCGAATCCCCCCATAGAGTTTGCCATATTCTTCGGAAAACCAATCCACCAATTCGCTGATCATGAGGTTCAGCTTTTCGTCTTCCTGCTCCTCGGGAATCCCTCTGCCGGCATACAAACCCAGCAAACAGGCCCCACCCGTGAGAGCGCCGCAGGTATCCCCGGTGAAACCCAACCCTCCTGCCAGGCCGGACATGGCCCGAATCAAGTCCGGGTTGCTTTTGCCCTGAGCCTCCAGACCCATAAAGAGCAAGATCTGGCTGCAATAAAAACCCTGCATGGCGAGTTCGATCATTCTAACAGTGTCGCTTGTCACGGGTATAACTCCTCATCCTAATTAGAGTTCATGCGCACCCGTCGCTTACAGACTTCTCTGCTATGGCCAGGAAATATCCGAACTTGGCACGGGAGACCGCCTGTTCGATTCTAGACCCGTCCAGAGGATCGGCGCCCGTGAGTGAGCACCGGAAGGACTGCGCCGATCCTTGGGAAAGGATGAGTTGAGCGACAAAGGATTTCAGCGCAGGAGAATGGTCCTCCCATGCAAGAACGACAAACCCGCCGTTCTTGAGCTTGCGCATGAGTTCGTCGTCTGACAGCGCTCCTGTGAGGCAGGAGTGCAGGGACAATGCCCGAAGCTCCGGAATGGCTCGCACATTCCTTACATAGACGTCGCTTAGGATCAGCTTGCCCGCGCGCCTTAAAACCCGCCGGCATTCCCGGAGAGCAGCATCGGGGTCCCTGGTGAGCGATAGGCTGCATTCCGCGATAACGCCGTCCCATTCGCCGTCGAAAAAGGGCAAACTCTCTCCATTTGCCCGAATCAGGGGCAGCACAGTGTTTCTTGCCCGCCCATGCGCGAGCATCGGAAGCGAAGGGTCGACCCCCGCCGCAAGGAACCCGTATTGCTCGATCAGGTGTTCCACCGTGGCCCCTGTCCCGCACCCCACGTCCAGAAGTCGGGACCCGGGAGGGAACGCGCACAGGGAAAGCGCCCGCTCCGTCAGCGCCACCCCGCCCGGACGGATGAAGCCGCCATTGACCCCGTCCGCGGCGATTCGCTCATAAACCCTGCACTTGCCGGCATCGGGCATGTGGACCCTTTCGCAAACGCCCCTACTTGTCTTCAAGCAGCTTCTCGACTTCCGTCATCTTGCCGAGAGCAAGGTCTTCCGCGACATACACCTGGCCGCATCCGGGACATCTCGGCAGGTCAACGGGAAACGCATTTCCCAGGTAGGAGATGGCGACCTTTCCCATCTCCAGCGGGAGGTTGCATTTTACGCACAACCAAATCTTTTCCTTGGCACGATCTTCCTGCGGAGTCACGGCTTCGCATCCTCGGCGATTTCCATACGGTGGCTGTAGGCGTTATGAACGACGAACTCATCCCCGGAAGGGGAGTATTCCACCCAGTAAGTGACACTTGCCGGTTTGTAGTGGGCTATGAAACGATCGGTATCCCGATTAAGGAGCTTGTACCCGCTTCTTTCGGCAGCGTCGATCACCTGCTGCAAGTCCTCAACGAGGATCAACCGTTCCTCCATGAGTTGTTGCACAGCATCGGATATCTTCAGCCGGATGGCTTCGTAGCCTTGCGCCTCAGCCGTGGTTTCCCCCCACCACTCCCTGAGCATCGCGTTTTTTAAGCGGACCCGGTTTTCATGCCTCTGCGAATAGACGGGACCTTTGCGCAGCGCGGCTTCATCCCTGGGGGTTTCGAAGATGAGATCCAAAAGGTGGAAGGTACGTTTGCCGGTGAAGGCAAAATAGTCACGGCACATCGCACAATAGGCCAGGTAATCTCGTGGGCTCTCTTGGATGCGTCGTCGGATGTGGCTCCTTGCAAGATCCGGGTTGGCGAAAAACATAAGTCCGCCATAGCCGCAACATTCTGTTTTATCACGACTCAAAGGCAATTCCTCGATCTCATAGCCGAGGCGGCGCAGGATGTTGCGCACGCTCTCCTGCATGGCGCTCTCATGCCGGGCGGTGCAGGCGTCATGCACGGCGAGGACTTCGCGCCTCTCCACCTTTACGGTTTCAGGAAGCCCCAGGCTGTCCAGCATTTCCCAAAGCGAAATGATCGGGACATCCGGGAAATGGGTCTTGAAGATTTCGTGGCAGGTCGAGCAGGCAAGAATCAGGTGTGGACTCCCCAGTTCCCTCCACAAGGCCAGAAAATCCTCCCCGGTGGATTGAAAAAGCTCGGTCCGGCCCGACCAGTCCGCCGGAGCCCCGCAGCACCGGGACATGAAGCCGACTCCGCCGGAGAGCTTCTGAGTTAGCAGCGTGTAAACGCTTTTCACGAGCTCCGGGGCCGACGCGGCAAGCTGGCATCCTGGAAAGAAGAGGAAACGGCTTTGATCCATTCCCGGCTGCCGGCGTGCGAAAGCGCATTTCTCACCATTGCTGAACAGCATGTCCCTCAAGGGAAAGTCGTGAGCGGACGGCGGCATCTTGCCTGTATTCACCATGATTTCCCGGGCTTTCATGCAGACCAGCCCCATATGCAGGTCCTCGGGGCAGACCTCTTTGCAGAGCCCGCAAAGGCTGCACGAGTTGATAAGCTTGTTCGCCTCGCGGTGCCCCATTACAATGGAAAGGTTGTTGTAGATTTGGCGTACGTACTTCTTGGGGTAGGCGCGAAAACTGTTGAGATATTCACAGACCTTAACGCACTCAAGGCACTCGCACTGTATACAGCGTTTGGCTTCCATGATGGCCTCATCGGCAGAGTAGCCCAGGTCGGGATGTTCCATCTGTACTGGTGGAAGTGGTTCTATCCCTTCCGTTCGAGTGTAGAGACGGGTTTCATACGCTCCTTCGTTGAAGCGAGCGGCGGTCAGTGAGACCTTCTGCCGGAACCGGTCGATGGAGATTGCCGCAATCCGGCCGTCTGAAATGGAGCGAATCGGCGACCTTTCCCCCACGGCCCGGCGGAGAGCGCCTCCTGCAAAGACACCTTCCCGGCCGGCGGCAAGAGTCACCGAATCGACGGCTATCCGGCCTCCGGGGTCAGTCGCAAGGCCGAAAACATCCGGAGACTCTCCGCCGGTAGCAACGTAAACGGCGTCAAAATCACCGCAAATGGCATCGAAGGAGATATCTCGCCCCACGGTAGTGTTCAGTCGAACCTCGACCCCTACCATCTCCAGGACTTGCAGGTCCCTTGCGATAATGTCTCTCGGGAGTTTCTCTTCGGGGAAGTGCCACAAGCTGCCTCCCAAATGCGGCCCTTTCTCGAAGACCACCACCGCGTAGCCCTTTGTTGCCAGGCTGAAAGCGGCGGTCAAGCCGCTCAATCCGCCTCCCAGGACGGCAATGCATTTCTCTTTTTTGGGAAGCACGGCGATTTTTTCCGGAAGTTCAGAGGCGTAATCAAGACACGCTTTTTCGATGGCAACTACAGCCATGGCTTCCCCCGCTTCCTTCCGTTTGCAGACCGATCGGCAGGGCTGATCGCAGACCCGGCTCACAATCCCTGGGAAAGGGACCGTTTTCTTGAGAATTTTTGCCGCTTCGGTGAAGTTTCCCCGAGCCGTTTCGGCCATCATGGCCCGCACATCCACATGGACGGGGCAGGCGGCGGCGCAGTTCGGGGGCTGCTCCTGAATGCATCGGTCTTCCAGCTTGGTCAGTTCGTCTTTTTCCATGGTTCCGCAGAACTTTCTTCCAATGAATGCCGGCAGGGAAGACTATGGTTGCGTACACTGAATCGTCAAAAGGTTCAAAATAGGTAAAAGCTCCCTGCCGCCCTCAAGAAGGGCGGCAGGGAGCCGGGGTTAAATGGTTTCAGGATAGAGTATCAACCCATGTTTTTTCAGTGTGCGGCCTTGGCTTCAAGAGCTGCCTTCACCTTCTCCGGCAGGGCCGGGAGCCGGGTGATTCGTACACCGCATGCATTGTAGATAGCGTTGACAATGGCGGCATGGGGGGAAGTCAGCGGGAGCTCTCCCACACCGGCGGCTCCGAAGGGACCGTTGTCGCGCGGCGTTTCCACATAAAGGATATTGAAGTTATCGGGAATATCCTTGGGATACGGGATGCCGCAGGAAGCCAGGGAGGTATGCTTTTTGAGATCCTCGAAATCCTCCGAGAGCGCGAGTCCGATGCCCTGGGCTACGCCGCCGTAGATCTGCCCGTCCACCACGAGCTTGTTGTTGATCTTGCCAACGTCGGCCACCATTGTAAACCCCTCGACTTTCACCTTGCCGGTCTTTACTTCCACTGCCACTTCTGGCATGAAAACGCCGTACATGTAAATAGCGAACGGCTTGCCCTGCGCATTTTCGTCGCAGAACACGTTCATCGAGGCGGCCCACTTGCCGTCGTAGCGAACGGGGATGTTTTCCGCCACCATCTCGTCATAGGTGCGGTAGCCGCCGTTCGGTTTTTTCATAGCCGCAAGAAGCAGCTCACAACCGCTCTTGATGGCATTGCCGGTCACAACCTGCTGACGGCTGCCACCCGATGGGCCGCTGTTCGGAGTGACGGCCGTATCGTTCATAACCAGTTTGATTTTCTCGGGAGCGATCCCCATCGGCCGCAGTGCTTCGTGTGTCGTGCCGAGGCACCCCATGTCGGCGCCCTGGCCGTGGTCTTCCCAGCTTGAAAACACCGTGACGCCGTCCCTGGTGAGCTCAATGGCAACCTTGGAGGCATCAGGTCCATCGATGCCGCAGCCGTAGATGCCGATCGTCACACCCACACCCTTCTTGACTTCGGCCGTGGATTCGGCCTTCGCCTTCTCTTTTGCTTTTTGGTAAAGCGGACGCAACTTGTCAATCATTTCCTTGAAGCTGAATACTTCCGGCTCCTGCCCCGTCGGTGTGGTATCGCCGGGGCGGTAGACGTTCAGGGCGCGCAGCTCCAGCGGGTCCATACCGATCTTTTCCGCCAGTTCGTCCATGAGCACCTCACTGGCGAGGAAGCTCTGAGGAGAACCGTAAGAGCGGAAGGCGGATCCCCATGCATGGTTGGTGCACACCGTGCGGCCGCGACCCCGAATGCTGGGAATGCCATAACCGGCGCCTATGAACTGTGCTCCGCGCAGGGTGAGAAGATCACCGAACTCGGAGTATGGACCATGGTCCACCAGCCAATCGGATTCCATGGCAATTATTTTACCGTTCTTGTCCGCGCCGTACTTGAGCTTGATGAAAAAGGGCGAGCGCTTGCCGGTGTATGTTACGTGCTGATAATAGTCGTACCTGAGGAAAACCGGACGGCCGGTCGCCATGGCGGCGGCCCCGACCAAAGCTTCCATGGTGGGGCTGAACTTGTAGCCGAATGTGCCCCCGGCAGGGTTCTGAACCAGGCGCAGCTTATCCGGCTCGACGCCCAGGCCCGGCGCGATCATGGCGTGGTGCAAAAAGATGGCTATGCTCTTCGAATGAATGGTGAGCCGTCCTTGGTCATCGAAATAGGCAAAACCTACGTCGGGCTCCATGGTTAGATGGGGCTGCCTCTGAAGGTAGAACTCGTCTTCTACAACGTAGGCGGCCGAATCCATGAGCGGTTTTGTCTCGCCGCCCTTTGCAATCTTCTGCTCGTAGTAGACGTTGGGGGTGCCGGGATGAATCTCGATGGCGTCCTCTGCCATGGCGGCAGGTGCGCTCATGTAGGCGGGAAGCTCTTCGAGCTCAACCACGACCCTTTCGGCCGCCGCCCTGGCGTTCTCCACCGTGTCGGCGCAGACAATGGCGATGGCGTCGCCGAACTGGAATACCTTCGTGTCGCAGAGGATTGGCCGGTCCCAGCCGTCGCCCTTGTTCGTCGGGAAGGTGATGAGGCCCGTGATGCGGTTCTTGCCCTTGACGTCCTTATGGGTCACCACCTTGTAGACGCCGGGCATCTTTTCGGCCTCGGAGGTGTCGATGGAGACGATGTTGGCATGGGAAACCTTCGCCTGCACCAGGGCAAGCTGCAGGGTATCCGGCGGAAGCTCGAGCCCCAGGTCCGCGCCGTAGTCGCAGGTTCCGGTCACTTTGGCCAGAGCGCTCGGACGCGGGTATTTTCCGCCCCAGATCCTTCCGTCGGCTGGGAGCTTGTAGGCCAGTTGCTCCTTGGTGATCTCGCCGCGCAGGACCCGTGCCGCATCCATCACCGCGTCGACCAAAGGCTTGTACCCCGTGCACCGGCAGGCGTTCCGGTGGGTCTGAAACCAGTCACGCACGTCTTCACGGGTGGGCTTGGAATTTTTATCCAGGAGGGCCTTGGCGGAAACGATGAAGCCAGGGCTGCAGAAGCCGCACTGTGCTCCGCCGTGAACCATCCAGGACACCTGGAGGGGGTGAAGGTCATCCGGCGTGCCGATACCTTCGATAGTGGTGATTTCAGCGCCTTCCTCGACCTTGTTCATCTTGGTGACGCATGAACGAACCACTTTTCCGTCCATGATGACCGAGCAGCAACCGCACTGGGCCATGCCGCAGCCGACCTTGGTACCCGTCAGGTCGAGCTGTCTGCGAAGCACGTCCGCCAGCGAAGCTTCGGGGTTTGCAATGATCGTCCGGGGTATCTTGTTGATATTAAGGATTTTTTTCTCCATTCCTTTCTCCTCCTTTCAGATCTTAGGTAAACGACAGGCAACCGTTCAAGCACCCTTGGCAAAACCGCAGTCCGGGTACCTGCACTCCTTGCAATGGACGCACAGTCCTCCGTGCGCCATTCCGATAATATCCCTCCGCGTGATCTCTTCACCGGCAAGCAGCCTGGGGAGAATCACGTCAAAGATGCTCGTCTTGTGGTACATGACGCACCCCGGCAGGCCGAGGAGGGGAACGTTCCCAAGATAGGCCAGCATGAACATGGCGCCGGGAAGAACCGGAGCGCCATAGGTAATCACCCGCGCACCGCAATCCCGGATGGCCGCCGGAGTGACGTCATCGGGGTCCACGGACATCCCGCCCGTGACGATGATCATCTCGGCGCCCTGGCTCAAAAACGCTTGGATCTCCCCGACGATCCGCCTCTGATCGTCGGACACAAAGGTTTGTCTAAGCGCGCGGCACCCCAATTCACTGAGTTTTTCACGAACGACTGGACCGAATTGGTCCTTGATACGGCCGTGGTAAACCTCGCTCCCGGTCGTAATGATTCCTACGTTGAAACTCCTAAACGGCAGGACTTCGATCAGAGGTTGATGTTGGGAGCAGATACGCTCGACCTGTTCGATCTTGTGCTCTTCGATGACCAGCGGAATCACGCGGGTCCCCGCGAGCACCTTCCCTTTGCCAACCTTCTGGTGCGTGTGGAGGCTTGCGAAGACGATCTCTTCAGCGTTGACCTCAAAGAGGGCCTCGATGTCGATCTTCAGCAGCCCGTCAACCGCCGCTGTAAGATCTACCCTGCCTTCCTCGGGCGCCGAGAGCGCGATGTTTCTCCCGGCTGCAGCGCGGGCAATCCGGACAGCGGCTTCGTTTTCGTGGAGCAGACCGCTATCGGATTGGATATCCCAGACAAAGACATGCTCTTTTCCCATACCGAGCAGTTGCGGCACGTCCTCCTCCCGGAGGATGTGGCCCTTTCTGAAGGCAGGTCCCTTCATCCGGCCCGGGATAATCTGAGTCACATCATGGCACAGCACCATCCCTATGGCGTTCTGGACCGTGACCATCTTCATAAAGTTCTCCTGCCGGACTTAGGAAGGTATTGGCATGCAGGCGTTGTGTCACAAATGAAATAATGAAACGTAAAAAAACTCAATCGATCAAACAATATCGAATCGCTTCCGTTCTCCGCACACGCTCGGCGGATGACAACCAGGACCTTTGGGCTATTATACAACCGAATTAGGGCTATGTCCATTCTGACATAATGATGGGCAAAAAAAAACGCCCCGAAACCTTCTTGCGGTTAACCATCCGAACCACAGGTTTTTCCATCAGGGCGTGCCGAACAGTGACATTTGTATGTTCAAGCCCTTACAAATTCCGGCGCAGACAATAAATGGACCAATTGACGTCAGGCTTTTGCACGGGTCCTCCTTGACCGGGTGACTTAGAAATATTCCAGGATATTATCGATGAATACTTTGGTGATGCCGGTTTGGTTAGCGATCAATTCCGAAAACGCAGTTTAACAGCTTCCCAAAGCGTGTGAAATCATGCATCTTCCAGCTCTATCCCGTTTATGCTCAGTTCGGTCCATTAAGCAAATCGTATTCCGCCACGGCTGAAATTGCCTCTTGTTCAACTCTGAGAATCGGTAATTTCCAGTCTCATGTCCAGCATGGGAGCATCGACAATCTGCCTGCCGATATCGAGAATATCGACATCCATCCTCTTCAGCAAATCTATAGCCTCGAGTTTGATCCCGCCGCCGAAAGCCAGCTTGACTCTATTCCTCAGGCCAAGGCTGCACAATCTGTCCGATACCGATTCGATGTCGCGCGGATTGCACGAGTCGATGAAAACCACCCCTGCACCGGACATTGCCGCCTCGCACGCCTCCGATGCAATGTCGCCGTATCTTCCCTTAACCTGAACCACTTTTACTATCCCATTCAGATGGGCAACAGCAGCAAGACATTTGCCTACGCCCCCCAGAAGCTCGACATAATTCTTGTCCAGGTAGGCAAACTGGTCTGGCACTATGCGGGGAGACACACCACCAGCCTTCACGGATTCACGAACCATATCCTTCAGAGAAGGGGGCATCTTCTTCCATGCACCGCTGACAACCTTGGGCCTGCCTCCAGTTGCATCAACAAACCGGCGTGCGCTGCTGGCAATGCCTGACGGCTTGGCCAGCAGCCCAATAACTGTTTCCTCAGCCATCAATATCTGTTTTGGACTCCCGGCGAATCTGACTACCTCCCCACCATTCTTGATATAATGACCATCATCGACCATTATCAATAAATCCAGTCCGAGTCTTTCCATTTCCTTCCTGGCGAAAGCTGTTCCAGCAATGATTCCTTCGCCCTCCGCTATGATGGACGCGGTAATTCGCCTGGCTGGGATATTTTTCAGTATCTCTTCCCTTATGTCCGGAACATGACTTTTCACTCTTGATCCTTGTTTAAATTACAGCGCGACACTTCAAGCCTATGTTGCCGCCGGATCGATTCCCCTTTCCCTGAGCCACTTCGGCATGAGATCTTCGTCAACCCTCTTGCTGACAATGGGCGCACGCTCCACAAAGTACTCGCAATACGATGTTAGGGTTCAGGGTAATGGACTGGACCTCGACATCGAATCTGTTGGAGCTTCCGAACCAGCACTTGGGGAACTCGACCGGCAACCCGCACGGCGTAAAAGCACTTAAGCCGAAAAAGGAACAGTCATTATACTGGCAGGCAGCGTGGACGCGCGGGGGAAACCCCAACATGTCTTCGGTCTTTTGGGCATTCCCAAACCGATATCGCAGTCCAATTGAGATGAATATTCAACAAACCTTTTGCGCCTGGCCCCGCACCTTTTCGATCGATCCCGGACCGTATAAACGGGATTCCACTTACCCTCCATCTTTCGGTTGATTCGTCTGCCTGGTTTCCCAAAGACCCCGGATTCCGGCTCAAAAACCCTGGCGAAATGACGACATCGTTGTATGGTTGCCGACATCGCTGATACCTGACACTAGTATTCTCTAGGGCCTTTACCAGTCAAAAAGGCTGTCCAGATCCTCATCTTTTACCAGAAAACTTATATTGTGAGGTGGCAGCAGCTCTTTCTTGAAGAACTCAGGCAGCCGGTCTTGCGCGGAGCCAAGTCCCGCCTTTATGTTGAATTCCCTCTCGCTGCGGAGGATCGCCTTGCCCAGGTCGGTGATGTCTTCCCCGGTCAGGCTCCACCCGTAGAACGTGTTCAGCAGATCCAAAAATGCCTGGGCCGTTTCCGGCTGCTCCAGCATGGCATAGGAAACAAAAAGGCACATCCCGGTGGCGTCAGCGGAGAAAGCGGTAGCGATCTGCAGGTTCCTGGAGAGTTCGACCTGGCCATCGGGCGAAAGCGCATCAACATAGCCGCCGACCTTGAGAATATTGGCGCCAACAGAGTAGCCGGCGGTATGATCCGCTCCCATTGGGCTGGTTGCATAGGTTACTCCCATGCCCTGTGCAGCTCTCGGGTCATATCCGGCCATAGCCTGCCCCTTGACCACCGGGACCCTTGGCACCCCGAAAACCTTTCCGGTAATTGCGGCCCCGCTTCCGAGAATTCGACCCAGGTAGCTCCCTGTTCCGACCTCATGCACCAGATTGATAGCCGCCCCGGAATCACCAAAATCGGCTATACCGGCTTCCATGGCTACTGCGATTGCAGTGCCCATTTCAATCGTGTCCACGCCGTAATCATCGTCCAAGCGATCCATTACAGCGATTGCGTCTATATCGTCTATCCCGCAGTTTCCTCCGTGAGCCCAGACAGTTTCATATTCGGGTTGCTTGGTGAGATATTGCCCGTCTTTATCCATGAAAATGCCGGAGCACTGAATCACGCATCCCCGGTGACATCCATGAGTTGGCGAGCCGCCCCGCTCTTTTTCCAGGGTCGGCAGGGTCCCGGCATTGATCCTGCTTCCCTCGAACCGCCCCACACTAAAATTTCTTGTGGGGTAGGCCCCGGCCTCGTTAAGGATTCCGATTCCCGAGTTTGTCCCAAACCGGGGCAGACCCTTACCGCAAATAGGATTTTTCATCAGCCCTTCGACCCATTTCCTGTTGGCTTCCCTGAACCCTTCCGGGTCCTTGGGCGAGCGCATCGGCATCCCTTTGTCATCAATGACTATGACTTTCACGCCCTTTGCACCCATAACCGCGCCCACTCCTCCGCGAGCGGCGTGACGCGTGGGCCGCTGCTCCATATCCGTGCAGGCAACCGTAGCAGCGGCGAGTTTCATTTCTCCTGCAGGCCCGATGGAAATGCATGCCACATCCGGGCTGTACTCGGCGCTGATCTTGTCCACAACGGCATAGTTTCCGAGCATTCTCAGGCTGTTGTCAGCGAAGATTTTGACGCCGTCCTTATCGATGTGAATCTTGTAGAGATTGTTATCTTTTGGCTTTCCTTCCAGCACGATTGCAGCATATCCCAGTCTTGCCAGCACCTGGGAAGCTTGGCCTCCGGCATTGGCTTCCTTGATCCCGCCCGTCAGCGGACTTTTGCACCCCACTGAAAGGCGCCCCGACATAGAGGCCGTGGTGCCACTGAGCAAGCCGGGTGCGATTACGAGCTTGTTTTTCGCGCCCAGGGGGTGGCAAAGCGGTGGAACTTCCCTGGAGATGATCGCGGATGTCAAAGCCCTGCCACCTAACCCGGCATATTCCCCCAAAGAAACTTCGATGGCTGCGGGGCCTTGCTCCGCGCCCATGTCGATCCGTAAAATCTTGTCCATTAGACGCTCCTCGAGTTTGTAAGAATCGGCAAACCGCTATCCAGGGCGAACGACGCTCAGACATAACCGCAAAGTGCTCGGAATTCTTCCTGCAGTTGGTCCCTGAATTGTGGGGCAGCAACGGCAATGAGCGCCTCCGCGCGCCGGCGAATGTTTTTACCTCTGAGAAATGCTACACCGTATTCCGTCACTATGTATGCGGCATCAAACCGTGAGGTAGTCACTGCCTGGCCACGGTCCGGAGACGGTGCGACGCGGGAAACCGTCCCGTTTACCGCTATTGGTGAAATCTATGGGATAGAATTCCAGGAAAGCATTGTCGTTCAGCCATTCATAGAACGCAGTGCGGTTCGTAATTATCGGGAAGTCCCCCTTTTAATTCATGGCACTATTAAAAATCCTCCTTTAGGCGGAATCCAAGAATTTACCACCCCAAAGCCAGTGGAACTCCATGTACACTCAGACTAACCGTTGTGCCACTGAGAGTCAGGCAGCCGCAAAAGGACGGTAGAATCCTCACCTGCTAAAGCCTGTCTTAGCGTCCCTTGTGAAGCGGAATGCGAATCAACTCTCCGGCGCCACGCGCTTCAAACCTAGAGACAGCGCCGCTCCTGCAAAGGAAACGGCACAAGCCAGGAGTAACGGACCAGTGAACGAGTGCGTAAAGTCAGCCATATATCCGGCCAGGCTGGGCCCCAATGCCTGACCGATACCAAAGAAGAGGGTGATGAACCCGAGACCCGCGGGCGCGAGCCGTGGGCCCACGTAATCACCTGCCGCGGCTGCCATAATAACCGGAATACTCCAGGCTGTAATCCCGAAGACGACAGCTGAAACGTAGTACCCTGTCCGAGCGTGCGCGAGCGCCAGGATTGCGTAGGAGATTCCGAGCACGAGGTAGGCAAGAGACGCTCCTCTTGCTCTTCCCAGCTTGTCTGACAGACCTCCCCAGATCACGCCGCAGAAAATGCTCAAGCCTCCCACCATAGCCCACATGCGGCCGACTTCCGCTTGCGCCAGGCCCGCTTCTTTAACCAGGTAGGCTGCGAAAAAGGTCATATAGATGATGTAGGAAAGGCCGTACATGAAGTACACGATCCCCAGGTACCAAACCAGGCCCATGGTGTAGACCTTGCCCCATTCCAGAGCACCAACCGACCCGCCGGAAGTGGTCCCGGGCACAGAACTGGGGGCTGCGCCTATCCGGTGCAAGCCCATCTCTTCCGGCCTGCTCCGTATTAACAATGCCGCAATTCCGGCGATGACCAGCACTGCGCCGCCCAAATAGTACCAGGCAAACTGCCATCCCTCGGCGCCATATGCTTTTAGGATAACAGGAACTATCAGACCGGAAATCATCGTGCCACCACCTATACCGGCTGAGACGATACCGGTGGCAAAGCCCCTGCGCTCTACCGCGAACCAGGCGGAACCGAGAGCCATGGCAGGAACGTACGCTGCGCCATTGCCCAGGCCGGTGAGCAATCTCATGGAAAAAGCGAAGGAAAATGTCTCGGCCAAGCCGGTTAGCACCATGGTGATACCCATGAGCGCCAGTGCCAGGGCAATTACGATACGAGTTCCGATACGCGCAGCGAGAAAGCCCCCCACAATGGCCATGACCAGATAACCCACAAAATTACCCGTACCCAACAGCCCGAGCTGAGTATAGTTGAAATGCAGCCCGTCTTTCATCGCGGGAAGAATGAGCGTGTAGGACATTCTCCCAAATCCGTGTGCTCCGATGGTGACCAGAAGCCCGGTGAATATCACAACCCATCCGTAATGGATCCTTGTTTTCATCGTATGCAGCCCTCCTTCGCTGTAACCTGTACGAGTGACGCCGTGTGACCGCCGGGTTTACTCAGTGGGAATCGATCACGAATGGCAGTTCACAAAACCTGGTCGGCAATGAAGACGTCAAGCCCCTGTGGAGGCCATACTCCTCCACCCGTTTCCCGGACGATCGCCTGATGTCCCCTCGGACTGTAAATTCCTCCCTTCATGGATTCTAAGGCTCACATCGAACTCCATCGGAGAAACTTCAACTCTCGTGGGACCTTGCTCCGCGCCCATGTCGATCCCTAAAATCTCGTCCATTAGGCGCTTCTCGAGTTTGTAAGAATCGGCAAACCGCTATCCAGGGCGAACGATGTTAGACATAGCCGTACAGCGCTCGGAACTCTTCCCGTAGCTGGTCCCTGAATTGTGGGGCAGCGATGGCAATGAGCGCCTCCGCGCGCTGGCGAATGTGTTTGCCTTTGAGAAAAGCTACACCGTATTCCGTCACTATGTAGGCGACATCGAACCGCGAGGTGGTCACTGCCTGGCCCCTTTCCAGGGCCGGTACGATGCGGGAAACCGTCCCCTTTGCCGCGGAGGCTTTCATGGCGATTATGCTTCGGCCGCCCTTCGACCGGTTTGCCCCGCGCACGAAGTCAACCTGCCCACCTACCCCGCTGAACTGCCTTGCTCCCAGGGTGTCCGCAGCTACCTGGCCCTGAAGGTCCACAGCGATTGCGGCATTGATAGAGACCACGTTGTCGTTCATCGCAATGTTGTAGGGATCATTCGTGAAATCTATGGGATGAAATTCCAGGAAAGTATTGTCGTTCAGCCATTCATAAAACGCAGCAGTCCCCATGGCGCAAGACGATACCAGCTTTCTGGGCTTCAGGGTCTTCCTCTTCCCTGTTACGGCCCCTGTTTGCACCAGCTTCATCGTCGCGTCTGTAATCATTTCCGCATGAATGCCCAGGTCGTTTTTCTCTCCGCAGAGCACCAGCGCCGCGTCGGGCATTCCTCCAATTCCCGGCTGGAGGCAGTCGCCATCATTAATGAGACCTGCCACAGTCATTCCGATTGCCGATTCCACCGGACCGATTTCCGGAAGCTTCAAAGCCAGGAGTGGTTCGTCGGTTTGTACAAAGTAGTCAATATCCGAAACGTGCAGATAGGTGTCGCCCGCAATTCGGGGCATGTTCGAATTTACGCTGGCAAGCACTGTTTTCGCGTGGAGCGCCTCAGCTTTCGTAGTATCGATGCATAAACCCATGCAAACATACCCGAGTTTGTCAGGTGGAGTTACGGTAATCAGCGCCACATCGGTCGGCATGAGATCATTCCGGAAGAGGAGCGGCATTTCGTGAAAGAAGCAGCACGTGTAGTCCACCCTTCCCGCTTTCGCCTCCTGCCTGCCCGGAGCGCCCAGGAACAAAGAGTTGTACCTGAACGATTTCGCAAGTTCCGGTCGACAATACTTGGCCCCATAAAAGCAAAGCAGATTGACGAGTTCGACTCCTTCCAGTTCATCCGCGCGGGCTACCATCGCATCAATGAGACAGGGAGGCTCTCCGGCGCCCGTGCCGATAGTGACTCTGTCTCCCGACTTGATCACCTTGACCGCCTCGGCGGCGGTCACATTCCGGTCATTGTAGTAAGCCTTCCAATCCCTCATTACTGCTTTGGAGACAACCCTTCTTTTGCTTCCCAACGTTAACTCAGCCATAGCCACACCTCAGTTAAGGTTAATGGTTTTACAAGCGAGAAGCCAAGCGTGCCGCACGGTTTTGCGGCAATCGAGATACCGGCGCCTTGCCGGGAAAATCCTACTAAATGGTTTTGTCTGATATGGTGGTAATTGTTCACAATAGAGAACGTATGTTTACATGCACAAACAACCCTTGTCAATAATTTTCTGACAACATCTACTCGCTCTAAGCCGAAGTTGCTCTCAAAGCAGCAAGAGCAGGTCGAGAAACCCGCTGCCCCGTTCCACACAAATTGCAGCGTGGCACCCTTGGCGGCAATGCTTTAGTCTTCAAGGCGAACAGGAAGGTGGGCAGAGCTACCAGCGATTTGGCCTGGAACAGCTCTAACCGCCGGGGATCCGCGGTGATGAGAAGGTCGGGGAAAATGAGCGCGCCCAGTATGGCGACCGGCACGAGGTCAAGCCACTCGACAAACCAATGCGGCAATCGGCGCTGAGAAAGGGAAAAAAGCGGAAACCAGCGGGGGACATAGGTCACGATCCCCATCCCTATAATGAGTAGAATGTATTCACTCCTGACCATAGGTGAACTGCTTCCTCCGAGCGGCTTTCAGCAGAGCAAAACCTCCCGTTGCACCGATAAACGAGGCTAATACACCATAGGCATTGCCGGGGATCAGAAGGGAGAGGGAAATTGCCAGGCATCCCGAAAGAATGGCAGTCAGTACATAGATGCGGCCCCGAAGTTGAAAAACCAGCAAACACAAGAACATGGCGCTCAGCGCATAATCTATGCCCAGGTAGCCCGCCGGGATGAATTGTCCGCCATAGCCGCCTAAAATGGTGCTCCCAATCCATGCGGCATTGGCAACCTGATTGACTGTAAGGGCTTCATAGGGGTGCCAATCGGTGTCCCTGAACCTGGTCAAGTTTACGGCAAAGCTTTCATCAGTCACGCCATAGGCATACGGGATGAGAAATTTCCGGCTGCTGCCACGCAAATAAAGCGCCAGGGATGAACTCATCAGGACGTGCCTGAGATTGACCATGAATGTTGTCAGGATAATCGAAACAGGGGCGGCGCCGCTGTTGAGCATTGAAACGGCTATGAACTGGGAGCTTCCTGCAAAGACGATAAGGGACATAAGCGCGATCTCGGGAAGGCTCAGGCCTCCCTTTTGAGCCAGGATGCCGAAGGCTAGCCCAAGGGGGAAATAGCCGATGCAAATTGGCCAGGCAGCCTTTGCGCCCTCCTTGATAAAGCTTGCAGACTTGCGTGTATCACCCATTCGGATTGAAAATCCTCAAACCCTCGATTAATTCGAAGCGGGGGCGCGCAACTGGTTTTAAGCCCCGTCCCGAGCATAGGAGAGGGACATTCCTCCCAAAAATCCGATATTACAAATACTTGCTGATGGTGCAAAACGACCTCTGGCCGCCGCCGCTGCTGCCATCCACATGAAATCTGCCGTTTTCAGATTGGCGTCAGCTTGACTGTTAATATTATCTAACCTCTCCAGCAAAGCCAACAAGCAGTTGCGGACAGGTATGGCCGGTTGCGATTCAGGGCAAGATCCCCCTTCCCCTCGTATGATAGACTTATAAGGATCGAAGGCATGGAGAGCATTGCCACCCAGAACCCCGCGCCCGGCTTTGCAAGGCCCGCCCTGCCTGAACGCTCAACGCAATTTGCCGGGGTTCTGGTTCCCGGCTCTTTTCTTACTGCTTTGACATCAACTTGACATGAGCCGGCATCAAGCTCGGCTGGCTTAATTCCTGTCTCATCCGGAAACACCGGATGAGACACTTGCAGTTTCAGATTCGGAAAGGTTTGAGTGGCAATCACTGCTGCGGCCCAGACGCCCGCCAGGGCGGAAAAGGACCCTTTCCGGACTGAAAATAATTCACCAGACGCTTGGTCCTCCGGGCCTGCTCCAGGATCAAGCCGTCCTGGCAGTGGATTTTATCCAGCATGGAAATTGGACGATCCTGCGGTCCGGCGGCGCTTTCACCTTATAGCGGGTGGCTTGATCAGAGGGGCAAAAATGGTGTTGACAACAGGCGTTTTTATATGTAAACATTATTTCACGGATATGAATAAATAGATGAGTGCGGAGTTGGGGACGCGATCCCTGGCCAGGCCAAACATACAGCCCATTTTCATGCAACTCATGGTTGGGGGCTGACCGGTGTCTTTGCTGCTCTGCAAGCCGGCATCACCCATTTCCAATCCACTCTTCGCGGCATCGGGGGACACCCGGCCAACTTCGTCGGCGGCGTGGTCGAGACCGGCAAGTATTACAACGGGGATTTGAGCATCACGGGCCTCGTCTCCACCGATGACTGGAATGAAAACCATGGAAATCATCGTAGAGTCGTCTGGGCGGGTTTGCACGATCACCATTAACCGCCCTGAGAGAATGAATGCGCTCAACCTGACAACCCTGGAAAAGATGGCGGGGATAGTACAGGAACTGCAGGACGACTCCACCATACGTGTAGTGGTGATAACGGGCGCCGGGGAGAAGGCCTTTTGTGCGGGAGCGGACCTGAAAGATCGCGCTGGCATGACGACCGACCAGGTGCGCCGTTTCATCGCCAAGATCCGCGATACCTTCACCGCTATCGAATCACTGCCGCAGCCGGTTATTGCCGCCATAAACGGCTTTGCCTTGGGCGGAGGCACTGAGCTGGCGCTGGTGAGCGATCTTCGGGTAGCTTCGAAACATGCTATTCTGGGACTCACCGAGGTCAAGCTTGCTATCATCCCGGCTGCCGGGGGCACTCAGAGGCTGCCGCGCCTCATAGGCAAAGGGCGGGCCAAGGAATTGATCTTGACCGGCCGCCGCATCGGGGCTTCAGAGGCTCTCCATTTCGGTCTGCTGAATCGCGTCGTTCCCGGCGACAAACTGATGGCTACTACAATGGAACTGGCCGGCCAGTTGCTGGAAAACGGGCCCTTGGCCATGCAACAGGCCAAGATGGCCATCGACAAGGGGTGCGAAACGGACCTGACAACCGGCCTTAGATTGGAGACTGAGGCTTACGAAAAGATCATTCCCACTATGGATCGAGTGGAAGGGTTCACCGCTTTCGTCCAAAAACGCCAGCCCATTTACACTGGAGAGTAAAACGGGTAAGTTCCTGAACCGTGACACCGCGATAGACTGTGCCAACCTGCCGGGAGTTGTAAGTTGGGTAAGAGCTTATCTCGCCCAACAGTGGAGCATTACCGCAAAGCGCACAGCCGTGAATTCAACGCGCAAGGCGGGACTGGCTCCACGGGGGTTTGAGCGACCGGCTCCGTCTTAACTCACCGGATTGGAAGCTAATGTCCGCGAGAAGTGG
Source organism: Syntrophobacteraceae bacterium (assembly GCA_049520035.1). Lineage (GTDB taxonomy): Bacteria > Desulfobacterota > Syntrophobacteria > Syntrophobacterales > Syntrophobacteraceae > SbD1. The sequence goes on from JBEKQE010000027.1 coordinate 36,573, forward strand.
GACATTTTTGCTTTCAAAATATCCCTTAAGTTATTGGCTATATTCTCAGCAAGAACGTGTTTGCCCTGTTTCGCCTTAAGTCCATCGGCAAGAACGCCGAGACTCGCTCTGACCTCATCGTTTGGCCCCGGCAGCGCGATGATCAAAGTGTCGCAATAACAGCCCACCGCGATTCTGATTCCGTCTTTGACGTGCCTGCCGGTCCCGATCTCAAAATGGCATATATAGGGAGTGGCGGCGTCGGGGTCCAGGTTTTTCACAGCCTCAACGGTGAAATCCTTCTCCTCGGCGCCTACCCCTCCGGTGGTGATTATCAAACCATATCCCAGATTGGCAGACTCCATCAGTTTTGCCGAAATAAGCGTTTGGTCGTCCTGCAAGATCTGACCCCAACTGACCTTGTAACCCTCCGATGTCAGACACTCCACAATGGCCGGCATGTTGGTGTCTTCGATTTGGTTTTCCGCTACCTCAGCTCCGGTGGAAAACACGATGACCCTCTTTGAGATATTCTTTAAAATTTCACTGGCCATTTGCTCTGATTTTCTTAGTGCCTCCGTAGCCGCCTGCTCGTCCATCGCAATCCAGCCAAGCATACCGTCTGAGTGAATGGAAGTATCATCCGAGATGAATACTCCAGGAAGCACACTCAACGCTTTCAGCAGCCG
>JBEKQE010000028.1:0-36386 GCA_049520035.1 Syntrophobacteraceae bacterium
CTCTGCCGGTGGACTCCCAAAAGTTTGACATTTGCGGGAGTCGTCATTCCGGCAGTGTTTTTGAGCCGGAATCCAGAGTCTTGAAGCACGCCAAGACCGTCAGGCTGCTTCCCTTGGCTATTTGAACTAACTGGGTCATGCGTGATAACTTCCGAAAATCCGCTGGATTCCGGCTCAGAAGCGCCGCCGGAATGACGGGGGTGCGGTCGTCATCTCCTTTGCGGATAGTGTCGGAAGCGAACAAATACCAACAGCCGCTTTGAGCGGCCCACATTTTCAAGCCTCCGGCTTTGCCGGAGGTATCTGACTGGCAAGCCGAGCCGAACATGATAAAGACCGCTTCTGTGAACGAAGTCGCGTGCCGAACACAACACGATGTTTAATTTTGCGGGACAAGTCTATCCCCTTGCCTTGTCCACATCCAGTGGCAATGTACCGATTTCTTAACCAAGGTGGGTCCCTTTGCCTCGTCCGCTGGTCGTTCCCTGTTGCATTTCCGCTCACACAACTCGGCAAAAAGAACAGAATAGATCAAAGTGAAACTTATGATTTAATATCCGTACTTGCCTGATTCGATTTTGATCAGCTTTGCATTCTCGAATGTCAATATTTGTATGAATTTACCGGACCCAAAATTGTATGTCCACCTGTCGATGGTAACGAGGACGGTTCTTGTTCCGCCCAATTGCCCGTTATCACGAATATACGCGCTAACCAACCTTTCTTCCTGCCACGTATCGCTCGTTGATGGAGGACCACACCGTTCCAGAACCTCATCTCTAAAACTGCCTACCGAAATGAACTTGTTATCACACTGAAATGCAGCGATTCCTGCAGCACAGCAGAATAGAAAAGTCAACACGAAAGCCGGTACCAAAAAGATATGTTTTTTCGTCATATGCGCCCTCCTGCCATATACAATTATCTTAACCTGAAATGCCTCAACCTGAGCACCAACGGATCTCTATGGGCATTTTGGATTCGTCTACCGCTCTAAAACCCCAATGGGCAACTTGTAGCCCCCTGTAACCTTTCCATATACGAATCAAAAACGCAAGAGAAATGCGCAGATCTGCTAAAGGGATTTTCCCCGACTACAGCAAATCAAACCGCCGCCTTTTTCCGCAGTCTCGTCCGGTTCTGTTTGCTGGCTGCGCTAGTCTCGTGTCCATCCGGAAACTCCGGATAAGAGATTAGAAGTTTCCGATTCGAAAAGGAGGGATAATCTGGTCATTCCTTTTACCGGCTTAGCCGGAACGTTTTCGTCCTGGCAAGGAAATCGAAAGGTTGCGCGGAGGCGTACATAAGTACGCCGCACAAGAAACCCCTAAGATTGACACCGCCAGGGCGGAAAAGAACCCTCTCCGGACGGAAACTACACTTGTCCAGGTTATTATAGAGGTGGGTGTTTGAATAACGCAATGTAATGAAGCTGTAACTCCGAAACCTTATTCATTTTCTAAAACCTTGTCTCTCGTTCGAAGTGGATGTGATGAAAATACCGGTGATCCAAATGACCGCAGGCCAACCCGAAGCACATGGGCATCTAAAATACTCAGATGATGCGAGATTTGTTCCTATTCCGGCTCATATAGTTCAATTATTGAATGAGTTTGGATGGTGATCGGGTATTTATATATGTGGAGGGCATTCTTTAAAGCGGAGTCTGTCCTGTGTGGGATTGTGACCGAGTTACAAGGGTTAGATCACAATTTCAAAAGGGCCGACTATTCTTAAGAATGCTTTTCCCTGAAACTTTTGGAGACTTCACAAGTCGGCAAGGAGAGTGGACTCGCGTTAAGCCTGGAGAAACAATCATGATAATGCATCTATCACGTGCAGTAAACAAGATATAGTAAGAGGTTTTGAGCCCGTTTATACAGACTGCATAAACCGTGATGCCACCGAGAGGAAAGGGCTCCATGTAACGCGGGCGGATCATTTTCATTGCAGTTTAAGCTCTCGGAGTGCTATTAGGCCTATATCCACTTCTGGTACGGAACCCGCTCTGCGCTCGAATCTCCAGCTGGAGCTTGCCTTGATGAATACATCACTGTCGAGAGATTAGGAGGGTGAGTGTGCGATACGCAGTCCTTTTCAGGTATGTGTTATCCGGGCGCCGGGGCTTCTTTTGCCGACGATTTTTTTTCGCCTCAATTTTATTTGCTCTAACGCTTGCCGCTTCTGACTGTGAAAAACACGAAACAACTCCCGCGGGGGGAAAATCTCCGGCGGAGGTCACGGTTGTCAGCGTTACGCCAAGGGACGTGCCGGTGTCTTTCGAGTACGTCGCTCAGGTACAGAGTTCCCGGCAGGTGAACATCCAGGCGCGGGTGAACGGGTTCCTCGACAGGCGCGTCTACACGGAGGGTGCGATCGTAAAGTCGGGGGAAACGCTCTTCCTGATGGACCAGAAACCGTTTCAGGCGCAGCTCGACCAATCCAAGGCAGCACTTGCAATGCAGGAAGCAGCCCTGGAGGTTGCACGCAAGAACCTGGCCCGGGTCAAGCCACTCGCCGCAGCCAATGCGCTCTCGCAAAGAGAGCTGGACGATGCGACCGGCCAGTTCCAGTCCGCTTCTGCCGCTGTTGCTCAGGCTAAGGCATCGGTTCAGGAGGCATCGCTCAACCTCGCCTACACAATTATCAAATCGCCCGTAGACGGGATTACCAGTTATGCACAGCAGGCGGACGGGACCTACCTCAACCCGGCAAACAGCCTGCTCACCACCGTTGCTGTCACCTCGCCCATCTATGTCAACTTCAGCATTTCCGAGAATGACAGGCTGAAGCTTCATGATCAGGTTGCGAAGGGGCTGCTCCGCGCGCCCAAGGACCAAAACTACAGTGCCGAGATTGTTCTGGCCGATGGCAATATCTTCCCGCACACCGGGCTGGTGACTTTCGCCAACCCGATGTTCAACCCTCAGACAGGAACGTTTCTGGTCCGAGTTACTGTCGAAAATCCCGAGAACTGGTTGCGCCCGAACGAGTATGTTCGCGTCCGCATAAAGGGTGCCGTTCGGCCGAATGCGGTTCTTATCCCGCAACGCGCGGCCCAGCAGGCACCCAAGGGCCATTTCGTGTGGGTAGTCGGCAAAGAAAATAAAGTCGAGCCGCGCCCTGTATCGTTGGGTGACTCATTCGACCATGACTGGTTTATTTACGAGGGATTGCGCGCAGGAGATCAGGTGGTGGTCGATGGTGCCCTCACGCTCAGTCCAGGGGCTTTGGTAAAACCCGGGCCATTGGCGGAGAAGGCCGAAAAGGCAGGGACCGGCGCTGCCCAGACCGATTCGGCAAAGAGCGGCAAATAAGCACAGGAGGCACCAACCCATGTTCTCCAAGTTCTTCATCGAACGGCCTATCTTCGCAACGGTCACTTCGCTCATCATCGCGATCGCCGGCCTCGTTGCAATGAAAGCCTTGCCGGTGGCGCAGTATCCGACGATCACGCCGGTCCAGGTCCAGGTGACGACAACGTACCCAGGCGCCGACTCGAAGACGGTCGGCGACTCGGTGGCGGCGCCTATCGAGGCCCAGGTCAACGGCGTCGACAACATGCTCTACATGATCTCGACGAGTTCCAGCACCGGCCAGATGACCCTGACGGTCTACTTCACCCTCGATACGAACCCCGATATTGCCCAGGTGCAGGTTCAGAACCGGGTGAATCTCGCTATGCCCCAACTCCCCGAAGCGGTGGCCCAGTACGGCGTCTCGGTGCAGAAAAAGTCGTCCAGCACCCTGATGATCATCACGGTCTATAACAAGGACGGTCGCTACAACCCGGAGTACGTGACCAACTATACTAACGTGTACATCCTGGATGCGATCAAGCGCGTGAACGGCGCCGGTCAGGCCCAGATTTTCGGTGTGCCGGACCAGGCGATGCGCATCTGGATGAACCCGGACCGGATGGCCTCTCTCGGGATCACGACGACAGATATCCAAAACGCGGTCTCGAAGCAGAACGCTCTGTGGGGGGCCGGCCAAGTGGGGCAACAGCCGAGTAGTGACCAGGTGCAATTGACGTACCCGGTCGTGACGCAAGCCCCGTATCTCAAACCCTCGCAGTACGAAGACATAATCCTCCGGGCGACCCAGGACGGCAGCGCTATCATCCGCGTCAAGGACGTTGCGAGGGCCGAAATCGGCCGCCGGCAGTACATCGACGACAACAGGTTGAACGGCGTGCCGGCAACCCCGATTGTCGTCTACCAGCAGCCCGGCGCAAATGGACTCGACGTTTCCAAGGGTGTCCGGAAGACCATGGAGGATATGAAACGCTCGATGCCCGACGGCATCGAGTACGTGATTGCCCTTGATACCACCGATTTCGTGAGGCTGTCCATCGAGGAGGTAATCCACACACTGCTCGAAGCGATAGTGTTGGTTGTTCTGGTTGTCTACCTCTTTCTCCAGAGCTTTCGCTCAACGATCATCTGCACCATCGCAATCTTCGTCTCGCTGATCGGCACCTTTGCCGGCATGCTCGCCCTGGGGTTCTCGATCAACCTGCTGACGCTATTCGGCATTGTGCTCGCCATCGGCATGGTCGTGGATGACGCCATCGTAGTGGTGGAAAACGTGGAGCGGAACATGGCCAAATCAGGGGTATCTCCCAGGGAGGCCACCGTGAAGGCCATGGAGGAGATCGGCACCTCGCTCATCGCGGTGGTGCTGGTCATGGCCTCGGTCTTTATCCCGGCCGCATTTCTTCCCGGCACTACGGGACAGCTCTACAAGCAGTTCGCCATTACCATAGTAGTCTCCGTGGGTCTGTCCGGCTTTGTAGCATTGACGCTGACGCCGGCCATGTGTGGGGTCATGCTGAAGCACTCCCCACCCCCCCAGAAAGGCCCCTTCGCCTGGTTCAATCGTCTGTTTGACCGCTTCACCCTCGCTTTCGGGGATGCAGTGGTGTTCATGATCAAACGAATGACCGTGGCGTTCGTGATCCTGGCCATTTTGATCTGGGGGCTTGTCCACCTTTTCCGGACGATCCCGACAAGCTTTGTGCCCAACGAGGATCAGGGCTACGTGATGGCGCAGATCATCATGCCCGACGCCGCCAGTCTGAACCGCACTTCGCAGACTTCGAGCCAGGTGGACGAGTTGTTCGCCAGGGACCCGGCGGTGAACAACCGGACGATCGTCAACGGCTTCAGTCTGATCGACGGCCAGTACAAGCCCAATGTGGCGACCTTCTTCGTGACGCTCAAAGACTTCAAAGAGCGTTACTCCTCAAGCGAGCGAGCCCGCAAGGAGAACTCCAAGGCCGTACTGATGGGTGTTGCCGGGGCAGCCCGGGAAATCAAGACAGGGTTGACTATCCCGATAGCACCTCCCGCAATCCCCGGAATCGGCACCACGGGCGGCTTCGAGTTCTGGGTCCAGGACAAGGGGGCTGGAGACCCGGCGCGGCTGTATGAACTCACTCAGCAATTTCTCGCCAAGGCCCGCACACGACCTGAGCTTTCCGGCCTGAACTCAACCTTCCGCGCTTCCTCGCAGCAGTTGCGGGCTGAAGTCGACCGCTCCAAGGCGGTGCTGCTCGGGGTGCCGGTGGAGGATGTGTACAGTGCCCTGCAGGCCCAGTTCGGCTCGATCCAGGTCAGCCAGTTCAACCAGTACAGCCGCATCTGGAATGTCATCCTGCAGTCCGATGCTCCATACCGCCAGACCCCTGCCGATATTACGCGGTTGTACACCAGGTCGAATAGCGGCAACATGGTCCCACTGTCGGCCGTGGTGACCACCAATTTTGCTGCCGACCCCGACCTGGTGCCGCATTTCAACGGCTTTCCGGCTGCCCAGATTACCGGCAGCGCCGCGCCGGGATTCAGCTCGGGTACCGCGATCAAAGTGATGGAAGAGGTCGCGAGCGAAGTGCTCCCGAGCGGCTATGGCTATGCGTGGTCAGGTATGGCTTTCGAGGAGAAGAAATCGGGGGGAACCTCCGCAAACGCCTTCCTGTTCGGACTCATTATTGTATTCCTAGTCCTGTCCGCTCAGTTCGAGTCGTGGACTCTGCCCGGCTCCGTCATGACTGCGGTGCCGTTCGGCATCCTCGGTGCCCTGGCCTTTAACGCAATTCGCGGTCTAGAAAACGATGTCTACTTCCAAATCGGCCTCCTCGTGTTGATCGGCCTTGGGGCCAAGAACGCTGTCCTGAGGGTCACATTCGCGGTCGATCTGCGCAAGCAGGGATTGTCGATCATGGATGCTACAATCAAGGCTGGCGAGGAGCGGCTGCGTCCTATCATCATGACATCGCTGGCGTTCATATTCGGCGTGCTGCCGCTGGCTATTGCCACAGGCGCGGGCGCCAACGCCCGCCACTCAATCGGGACAGGCATCATGGGCGGTATGATCGGCGAGGCCACCCTGGCCATGCTCTACGTCCCGCTCTTTTTCTACATCTTCGATAGGCTGAGTGAGCGCTCCGAAGCAAAGAAAAAGCCGGGAGAAGCCGGCACAGGCCCACCTGCAGATGCAACCGATGAACATGGGGAGGGAGACTGATATGCGCCGGTTCGCTCTCTTTGCAATCGCCGTTTTACTGACAGGCTGCATGGTCGGTCCCAACTATCGCCGCCCCGTTGTGGATACACCGCAGTCCTTCCGGTATGAAGAAAAGGACGCACGCGATACCGCCAACACCGATTGGTGGAAGCGGTTCGAGGACCCGGTGCTCGACGCGCTGATCGCCCAGGCGCTGGCCAATAACAAGACTGTAAAGATTGCCGTCGCCAACATCGAACAGGCCGCAGGCCTGCTCACTCAGACCCGTGCGCCTCTGTTTCCACAGGTCAGCTATAGCGGGAGCGCCACACGCGAACTACTGAGCCAGCTCACAGCCACCCCTCTGCCCTCAACCGTCCCGAATCCCCAGTCTTCCTTTCAGTTGCTCGCCGGCGCAAATTGGGAGATCGACCTGTGGGGCCGCATCCGGCGTCTAACCGAAGCCGCTCAGGCGAACCTGTTCGCCACGGAGGAAGCCCGCCGCGGCGTTATCCTGTCCCTGGTCGCATCAGTGGCCGGCAGCTATATCCACCTCCGCACCCTTGACGATCAGCTTGAGATCGCCAACCACACTCTTGCCACCTACGGGGAAACGGTCAAGCAGTTCGAGCTGAAGTTCCAGTACGGCCAGATCTCCGCGATGAACGTCGAGCAGGCGCGGTCCCAGTACGAAACTGCGGCGGCAGCAATCCCGCCCGTCAAGTCGCAGATCGTACAGACCGAAAATGGGATGTGCATCCTGCTCGGCCGCAACCCGGGTGAGATCGAGCGCGGCAAACCGCTCTCCCAGCTAGTGTTCCCCTCAATTCCATCGGGCCTGCCGTCACAGTTGCTCGAGCGGCGGCCCGATCTCGCTCAGGCGGAGCAGAACCTGATCGCCGCAAACGCCCAGATTGGCGCGGCGAAGGCGCTTTATTTCCCCGCAATCTCCCTTACCGGGGCCCTCGGCACTGCCAGTTCCGACCTGTCCAACCTTTTCAAGGGGCCGGCACGAATGTGGAGTTATGCCGGGTCTTTTACCGGGCCGATTTTCACGGCGGGAGCGATTGCCGGCCAGGTAAAGCAGGCCGAAGCAGGACAGAAGGCGGCGCTGTTGTTTTACGAAAACGCCATACAAAGCGCCTTCAGCGACGTGGAAAATGCGCTCTCGTCTTACCAGGAATCAGTCGACCAACTCCAGGCACAGCAACAGCTCGTCAAGGCACTAAGGGAATACGCCCGATTGGCCCGGATGCTATACGATGGCGGCTACACGCAGTATCTCACAGTACTCTATGCGGAGGCACAGCTCTTTCCCGCCGAACTCAACTATGCACAGATCCACGGCTCGGCTTTAAGCTCAATCGTCAGTATCTACCAGGCCATGGGTGGAGGATGGGTGAACCAGGCGGACAAGCTAACTGAGGTCCCGGCGCCGCCCGGTAGCTAAGCTTTTGTCCGGCGGCTTGCAGAGACCGCACATCTTCTCTGTGACCCATGAGAACATCAGATCATGTCTCCATTCACCGTTCCCGAGACTCCACCATTCAGCAAAGGGGAGGTCGAGCCATGGTTATTCGAAACATACCGGGAAAGGCGAAGTGTCCAGCATGTGGAAGCGAGAATGTCCCATCAAAGCTATCCTTTACCACCATCATCGCATGGGCTGGTAAATTACTCGGAGCCCCAACGGTGAAAATTTATAAGAAGAGGTGAGTGGAGTGTGGTAACGAATTTCAAGTGTTTTGGAAATAACTTGCAGATTCCGGTCAAATTCCGTTCTCTGTATCGACCGTACTGTTTGCTTCCTTCAGTTTGACTTCGGCTTCGGAAGAGAGGGGAGTAATAGTGCCTCTACCCGGCATGGTCGACGCTTCCTGAAACGACCGCAATCAAAAAAGGACATGCCATAAAATAGCCGAATACTTTTCTGATGAAGTTTTATCTCGCCTTTGAGCAGGGAATTTTTCCAATTCGGGCAGGCAGAAAAGAGAACAGCCGGTAGAACTCCACTTAAATATTACTGTATTAGTAAACGCAAAATACACTCTCCACGTTATTTTCAAAAGGGGAAAATCTGCTACTCTGCGGCCATAAGGTTGTCCCGTCTTCTTAAATATTCATTCGTCCCGGTAGCCAGGAGCCCTCGCCCTTGGCTTTCTCCTTTTTTGCCCATGTTGATTGCGTTAGGGATATAGGATAATCGAGTGGGCCTTTCGGATATTCCAAGAGGTTTTCGAGTGAAATCCAGGTGCAAAATGCCCTTCAGCATCCGTTGCTGATTGAGTTGACGCATTATTCAGAGAATCATTGTCCGGCGAGGATAGATGGAACAGAACCATGAACGGGCACATAGACATCGGATCATTTATCATAGCACTCATTACTCTTGGGCTGTTTGTGGCCTCACTCTTTATAAAAGGGCTGACCCACGATCTCTTTCTGGAAACCGGGGTGTTCTTGGTGTCAGTTAAGATTATTGTTATGGCCTATAAGAACAGCGTGGCGGTTGGTCACTTGGACGAGAAACTTGACACGATCTTGACGGCGCTCTCAAAGGAAAACGATCAAAGCGCCAATATGACCGACGGTTCACAAGATCGGTCCAATCCGAGGGAGTAGACTGCACTGGACGGCCTCCAGCCATCGGCTTCCGGCTACATAGTGAGCAACCACTTTAGACCAGTAGTATATGGCAAGCTGTACGTAATAAAGGCGAGTTTTTTTAGTGAATACAAGTGGTTATTAAGAGTATGCCTTGCATTCCTAACTTCTTTGTGTCTATCTGGTTTTTCACCCTTGCAGACTCCCTGATCCATTTTCTGTGATCAGTATATCCGATCTGAATCTTTCTATGCTAGAGTATTTTCGCCCGTCCGGCGTTAACGGTGTTAACACCTGGAAGCAACGAAGGAGGTTTTCTCATGGGTAAGTCGGAAAAGCCGGTAGCAGTGGAAGAAGGGCGGCAGCGGACGGTAAGTGTTGATCCGATAAAAGCGGGCCTTATTGTCTCTGCCCTGCTTGCAGCCTTCATTGTTTTTGCAAAACCCATATCCGGTCTTTCTGCCCAGGGAAACGGCATGATCGGAGCAACGCTCCTTGGTCTTTCTTTCTGGATTTTCAGGCCCGCGACTTTTCCCTACCTTGTGGGAGGGGCCATAATCCTTGCCGGGGCCCTCTTGCTGAAGGTGCCTATGGATGTGGTCACCAAGGGATACACATCCCCCGCGGTATGGGTATTGATCCCCGCACTCTTTTATGGATTCGCCCTGATGAAGACCGGGCTCGGAAAACGAATCGCCTATACCGTGCTCAAAACGTTCGAGCCGAGTTACATGGGATTATGCATAAGCTGGTTCATTATCGGATTACTCCTCTCGGCCCTCACGCCATCCATTACGGTGAGACTGGCCATTGTCATGCCCATTGCCATAAGCCTTGTCGAGGCATGTAAACTGGCGGATAAGTCCAAGGGCTCCGCTTTCATTTGTTTTGTCGCCTTTGCAACTGCCCTGCTCCCCGGCATCGGCTGGCAGACGGGTTCCCTGTGGGGTATCTTTATGATGGGGTTCTATCCTCCCGAAATCAGATCGATTGTCACACCGGGAGTATGGTTCCAGTACATGGCTTTTCCTTGGTTTCTTATCACTATTGTATTCCTTGGTCTTCTTTTTGTCGTTTTAAAGCCTGCTGAACCACTTCAGTTGAGTCGAGAGGCCTTCAAGGAACAGTACGCAGCTCTGGGCAGAATCACGAAAGATGAAATAGTGACCGCTGTCATTCTCACGGTGGCCCTTATACTTTTCTCCACGGACAAATGGACGGGGATCAGGACGCCGGAGGCTGCACTGATGGGTTTAATAGCGCTGATGCTCTTCGGAATCATCAAAATCTCCGATATTGGAACCGGAGTTAACTGGGATATCATAAACTTCTTTGGAGTAGTGGTCGGCCTGTCGGCCATGTTCGGCAGCGCGGGCGTCTCAGCCTGGGCCAAACCGATCATCGAACCGAGCGTCCTTTCCCTGGCTGGTTCACCCCTGGTGTTCCTGCTGGCCCTCACACTCGTGCTGTGGGCTATTCGCTTTATAGACATTCCGTGGGGGTTTACTACCTTTGCCATCCTTTCTCCAGTGTTCATCCCTCTGTTTCAGAAGTTCGGGCTCCATCCGGCCCTGGTCAGCGTGGCCTTCATCGCCGCTGGGAATTCCTTCTTTTTGGCCTACCATCAGCCCTTTATCATGATGTGCGACACCATGACCAAATCGAAGGTGTGGACCGGCAATCAGGTTGCAACTGCCGGCCTGCTTTACGCTATTGCCGTTATTGTCGGGATCGTCGTAAGCTCTTTCTACTGGAAAGCCATGGGACTCATGGCGTCGTAATGAGCTGAGAAGGATAAAGAAGGTCGAAGCCGTATCGGTAACCCTTTCGAACGGCGTCCTACCCCGGAGTTAAGGAGATGAGTCCATCTCAGTAAGTCGAGTTTCAACCCTGGCAAATTCAACCAAACACACCGGATTAAAATCTCAGGATACCGTCTTCGTCATCGTATACGGGATTTTTGTCTTCAAAGTGTTTGCATGAACGTGATCCCTCGATCAAATAGCTGCGTCCGTAACAACAAAACTCCTTGAAAATCCCATCCGTTGTGAAAGTCAAGAAACAAGTAACCACTTGAGGAACATTTTTTAACGAATGGGATTTATTAATAATCCTCGTTTCCATGACCCGCGCGATCATTATTCAGCAGGGCGGCACAACTTAGCAGCTCTGCCCGAATGCAGGCGATAGACCCCAGCTTTTCGCCAAGCTCTCCCAGGCTCTTTTCAACGTTGTTTTTCCCCGCCTGGTGAAGCGCCAGGGCTTTTTGAAACGAGATGCGGATTCCCGCGAGCGTAAGATCTGTCTTTTCATTCAATGAGGTTCGAAAATCGTTCATGGTTTTGGTTATACGGTTGACCAGATCGTAGCGCACCCTTCCGCAGTGCCGGTCAAGGAGTTCTGCAACAGACTCCTTCATGCCCTTTAAAATCATTTTTTTGGCAATGAACGAAGGTAAAGCGGAAGTAGCGGCAAGCTGGACCAATTCGAGCCCAACCGGATCGTCCTTTAGCATGAAATAAAAATCGCTCTTCCTGCTCAGGCCTTCCACCGAAGTAAAAGGCTTCAATTGCAACTCGAAAATGTCACTGGTTAAAGTCAAAATCCTCTCGATGATTTCGTTTGTCTTGCGGGCAAATTCTCCGTGTGCATCCTCGAGTCTGGATGAAATTTTTTCTGAAAGCTGCTGTCGCCAGGGATTGAACGTTTCTCGAATTCTATCGAAAACAAATTGTTCGAGCTGCTCCCTCAGACCTCCACCCCCGCGTTTCACCAGCCTCAGGTATTCTTCTTCGAGCTCCTTTTGGAGCGCGGACGATTTTTCCCTCTTAAATCCGAATATTTCCTCGTCCAGTCCGGAAATGGTCTTGCCCAAATGGCCTTTGAGCAGGAACTGAGTATTCTCTCGGTCCTTTGCGATCTCCTTCATCTCCTGTTCGAACCGCTCGATCTTTGTCTTAAGCTCCTGAAGCGGCAGCTTGATAGCTTCCTGTTCGAGTTGAAAGGAGATGGTTTCGTCGGATATCAATTTGAGCAGGTTATTGACAACCGATTGCAGAAAGACCCTGCCTTTCTCACGGGCCAGAAAATCCAGAAGTTGTCTTTCAAATTCAGGCAGGAGGCTGCGCCCCACGAGAAGATCGTCCCCGGCCTTTTTCCCTTCGAGGGCCCATCGGGCCGACAGCGGATAGATCCTGACTTTCCCCTGCCCGACTTCTTCTTCGATGACACGGACCGTAAATTCCAGCGACTCCTTCTGGTCGCTGTCGCTGACCTGGTCGATCTTGTTGAGAACGAAAAAAACCTTATCCACAAACTCGCGGACGTCCTTCAAAAACTGGTGCTCGCTCCTGGAAAGAGGCGGATCGACCGAGACGACGAAGATTCCCGCATCGACGTATGGAAGATAGGCGTAAGCCGCCTCGGTATTGTGACTGTAGACCGAGCCGGCGCCCGGAGTGTCGATGATGCGGACCCCGCCTTTAAGATACTGCGAAGGATAGAAGACCGTGACTTCTTTCACTTCCTTTTTGTTTTGAGGATTTTCGCGCTCTGTAATAAAGGCCGGGAGACCTGCAATATCGATTTCTTCCAATCGGCCGTTCAGATACTCTGCCTCGACCTTAAGCTTTGGACCGTATCGCAAAATTGTGACAACGGAAGTAAGCGGCGTGATGGCTGTGGGCAAAATGCTCTCCCCCAAAAGAGCGTTGATGAAAGTCGATTTACCCCGTTTGAACTGACCGAGAACCACCAGGTTGAAAGCTTCCTCATCCAGTTTGATCCTGATTTCACCCACGGACCTCGAGGTCACATCGCGCACGGCGCCCTCCAGTTGTGCGACAATGCCGGTCAAGCGTTCTCTTAGTTGCGGGTAATTGAACATGGAACATCCTCCTGGCAGCAACGGATCACCCTGCGTGGTCGCTGACATCTGATGGAACACCCGTTTGAGATTAAAAAAAAACTTCTGTTTCCAGCGAGAAAACAGAAGTCATCATCCCTCTAAAGGGCAGTTATGGTGGAACTTCATCACCGCATTTATTAATATACGGGAGGCTTTCCCCTGTCAATCCATAATCTGGAAACATCTGCGCGGGTCTAAAAGAGTCTGGGAAACAACCTTCCGGTGCGCGAGAAATAATTGCGGTACTGCTCGCCGTGAATTCTCAGCAGGTACGATTCTTCGTCCAGCGCTTTGACTGAAACGCAAACGAAGTGAACGATCAGGATGAGGAGCGAAAAGGCCGTCGGGAGCAGCAGCAACACTCCGATCAGTATGACGATTTGAAAAAGATAGATTGGATGTCTCACGATCCGAAAAGGACCCTCGGTAACAAGAGAAGTCTTTTCCTTTTGATCGATCCCGATTCTCCAGGCATTGCCCATAATGGAGTAACACCAAAGGGTGCCGGCGTAGCCAAGTACGATGAGGGCTATGCCGACAGCGAGGCTTGAAGTGTTTAGCAAGGCGGGCGTAAGCGGCCGCAACCTCTGCGCCCCAAGGCCGCACGCTATGAGAATCGGCTGGCCTAACCAGGCCGCGATGACCAGAAACCACCCGGTCCAGAGCAGTTTCTCCCTGGAAGTCCGAGGCTTGAGATTCGCAGATCGGCCGATCAGCTTGCGAACCCGCCGGGCCTGGAGGAAAACCCCTGTCCAGTAAACGAGCGCGGAGGCCAAAACGGCGGCTTGCCTCAGAGTCAAATCGTCATGGACCTCAAGGGCCATGGCGCATCGCGCGTCTGGCCAGGATCAGCCGTTGCAGTTCGAGCACCCAATGCTTTTTGATGCTGAACCAGACGTCCTCTGCCCAGGGCAGATACATGGTTTCCGGATTCATCGTGTCTTCGTTCTGTTCGATGACGATGTTCGCTTCGGGTGGCGGATGGTACCTGTTGATACGGTCCATGATCGCCTGGCTTTTCAACAAATGCTCCGTGTCAGGAACCGGGCCGTGTTTCCAGCCCGCCGGCAACCGCACATTGCGCACATGCGCCGTGCCTGAGGCTTTAAAAAGATTGGCCGGGCCGTAGCCGAGAAAGTCGCCGCCAAGCAGATCGCGGCCCTTGTGAAAGCCGGTGAACTCCTCAACGGTATCGGGGACCGTTCTGAGCCGAAAATTCATGTCCCATTGGTTCGGCAGAAGCCGGGTTAACCCCCCTGCGCCAGTCGATGTCACGTAGGGAAGTGTCAGGCCTGCGACCGGCCGTTTCCTGCCGGTGAGCGGGTCGGTGATCTCGTAACGGCGTTCCCCTTTCCACGTCAAAGGACTCCAGACCTCCACGCGTTCGGAATAAGCGTACATGTCCAGGATTCTGATGTCTTCCATTCCGCCCTGGCTGTTGCCTACGATCATGGGGCGCAATCCCTCTTTTTCGTAGTACCATGCGATCATGCCTGCGATCATTTCCGCGTTTTCGTAACAACTGAATGACAAGGTGGCGTCGCCAGGATTGCGAATACTCGCTTCGGGATAACCCATGCCGATCAGAAAATGGGAAAACGAAATCAGGCGCTCCTTCTGTGGCATAATGCCCCCATGAATGTTGATGATCTGCGGTGCAGGCGCCTTTGACAGAGCTTCCCGGATGTCTTTTTCCGTCACGTGCTCAGGGTCGAGACCCAGGATCGTGTCTTCGATTTCTGGGGAAAGCGTGTATGCCTTAAGCCCAAAGTTATCTTCAATTCGGCCGGCGCGGGCGGAGTCCAGGCCATGGCGTTCGTAAGTGGAGCAGCCGGGCAAAACCAAAGCAGTTCCGAGCAGAAGAATCAAGAAGGTTTTATGCATTGGCAAGCAATCCTGTTGAGTGTGTCAAGAAAACGGGTTTTGAGTTCTTCGATCTGCGGAGGCGAAAAGACAGTGGACCGCCATGTCAGGCTGATGTTCATTGCCTCGCGGACTGAGGTGAAGGACAAAACAAACGGAGTCGTCGGGCCGGTGGAAACGGCTCGGAAATAATCTATCGGCCTCTCACCCGGTTGTTGCTCCCAAAGGGAATTCAAGTTGATGTTCGCTATGCCGCCCCACAGGGGATAATGTTTCTGGTAAAATTTCTTCCTTCGTTCCGTAGAGTACAAAGAAAACATGAAGCGTCCAAAAGCCAGCTCCAGCGGCGTTGCCAGGTAGAGCCGGCCGTTCTTGACGGCGAGCGTCTGCCGGCGGATATCCCTGGCCAGATCCATCAGGCTGATCTCTTCGGGAACTTCGTGGGAAACGACAAATGAGCCGAGGAAAAGTCCGAACTTGTGCTGGTTCCCAGGGCGGAGATCGTTCCTCGTATTGACGATGCAGCCGAGGGAAATTTTCCGGCGCTTTTGCTGAGTTCGGTTCAAACACAAGGGGGAAAAACATTTCATCATCAACGCGAGCAGCAGATCGTTGACGGTGAGGTCCCAGGATTTGGCCGTTTTCATCAAAGAATGGAGCTTTTCGGGACCCAGGCAAAGTGGAGTATACCTGACGTGCGAGTCGTTAATATCGCGGTACGGAGCGCGGCAGGAAGTGTTCATGTTTCTGACATAAGATCGAAGGGAGGCCAGTTTCCGTACGAGCAGCACCGGGTGTCGAAGCAGACCGTCACAACGGCCGGGATAGAGATCGAAAGTTTCCCGGCACTCGGCCCCCTGGCCCCCATAGCGCGCAAAGATGTCTCTCATCAGGCGCACGATTGACAGGGCATCGGCAACCGGATGAAAGTAACTTATACCGAGAGAAAACGAGTTCTCATACGGCACGGCAAAAAACCTGAACGGATCGAAGCTCTCGATGTATGGGAAAGCGGAATTCAACTGCCGCTCGACTTCCGATGCAAGGGCTGAGTGAGGGTTTGCGTCGTTGATGAGCTTGATTTCGCAACGCGCCGGGCCGGCCTCATAGCGGTAAGTTCCCCGGCTTCGATTCAGCGACAGACCCGTCAGCCCCTGTGCTTCCAGAGTTGTGTTCACTGCTCCACACAGCTTTTCGAATTCGAGACTTTCATGAATTCGTAGCACGTGGACCGCGTTGTAGGGGTACAGGTCGTTCCATTGGAGCATAGTCTTTTGAAAGCTGTTCAATCGGCCGGACATGAGAGTTTTCACGCTTCTGTCGGCAGAGGCTGCGCGGCGTCCAATGGTTCAACGCCGGCCGGTTCTCTTCCGCCGGTCTCTGTAAGAAGCTTCTGAATAGTGGGGCACTAAAGCCTCCCCCTGTTTAAAAGGGGGCAGGGGGATTTTTACGAACGGCCCGTTGGCTCCAGGTATTAATGCAAGTCGGTATCAGCGACACGAGCACCGCCGGTAAACTGCGCTCATCCTGGCCCGGAGGATTTCCCGCCGATTCTTAGTAGCACATCCCCTGAAGAGGGTCAATCTTCACCTTCAATTGGGGTGTAGTTCAAACTGACGGCGTTTTTCGGTCGCCACCAAGCCTCCCGCGAACGCCCAAAGCGCCAGATTTCCGCCTAAAGGCGGTAAGAGGAATGACCAGATTAGACGTGTAGCGCGGGCGGCCTGCCCGCTACGCGCTCGCACGACGCAGAGTGGCTATTTTTTTTCGGCAGGGTACTATATAAGTCTATCATACGAGGCTAATGAATCGTTGGATTATCGTCCTTGGATTTTATGACCTTAAGGTGAATTTTTCTCGGCTTGCCTTTTTGTCCGCTCTGGCGTCCGTGCGTCCGTGGATCGCCGCCGAAATGACTCCTGCAAAACCTTACTGCGTCCAGCGCGGGTTTGACGATGAGAATTAGGCCGATAGAAGCGACTGCAAGCCCCGTAGTCAGGTCACGGCCTGAGGCGAGAAAGCCCGTGTACGTGAAGGTTGCCCCTAAGAATAATAAAACCAGTGAAATCATTAAAATTCTCCGGGGTATTCTTTTGAATTAAAGGCGGAAGTTTATTCAACTTCCTTCGACAACTTTTGTCAGATTCGTCCCAACAGCTTAAGCACCCCGATGGACAGGGCGGGAACGTAGGTAATCAGCAGTACTCCCAGGCCAAGTATCAACAGGAACGGGATGACACTCCGGTATAGCTCTCCCATCGGCTTTCCGAAGCGAGATGATGCTAAGAGCAGGTTGAGGCCTACGGGCGGGAAGAGAAAACCAACTTGGAGGTTGGCCAGAAAAATGATGCCCAGGTGGACCGGGTGGACCCCGAAAGCCACCCCGAGCGGAATGACAAGGGGAGTGAGAACGATTATCGCCGAAAATATTTCGAGTATGCTTCCGAGTACCAGCAGCACGACGTTCAATGCCAGCAGAAAAAGGAGCGGCGAGTGAATCTGCTCCTTTATGACCTCCAGCAGGCGGTCGGGGATCTGCGCGTCCACCAGGTAGCTTGTCAGGCCCATTGCGCAGCTAAGAAGGATCAAGACCGCCCCGACGAATGCGGCAGCCTTAACCAGCGTTGCCGGCAACTGCTCTATGGGGTGCAGGTCACGGTGAATGAAGCACGAGATAACGATCGTGTAGGCGCACGCGAAAGCGGAAGTCTCCAGCAGCGAGGCGAGACCGCTACCGAACAGAATGACCATTGCCACCGGGATCGAGAGTTCCCATTTAGCGATGCGCCCCGTAGCCAGCAGTTCGCGCCATTTGAAGGGCTGCCGCTCTATCCCGGCTTTCAGGCTGACGTTTATACAATAAATCGCCACGAGGGTGAGCAGCAGCGTTCCCGGTACCAATCCGGCGATGAACAACTGGTCCGCCGGAGTATTTGCGACAACGCTGTAGAGGATTACGGCAAGGCATGGCGGAAACAGGAGGCCCAGGCTCCCGGCCGCCGTTACCAGGCCGAGCGAGAACTTTTCGGGGTAGCCATCGTTGAGCAGTATGGGATAGACAAGCCCCCCAAGAGCTATGATGGTGACGCCGGAGCCCCCGGTCAAGGCAGTGAAAAGCGCACAGACAGCTCCAACAAGCACCGCGACCCCCCCTGGCATGAACCCCAGCAGCGCTCGAAAAAAATTCACCAGCCGTCCGGGAGCGTTGGTCTCCGCGAGGACAAACCCGGTTGCAGTCAGCAGCGGTATTGCGGGAAGGGTTGGAGAGCCGACTAGCCTGTAAATCTCGGCTGTGACCGCCGAAACTGGGGTCCCGTCCCCCCAGAAAAGGATCAACGCCAATCCGGACATTGCGGCGAATACAGGGCAGCCAAGAAGGGTAGAGGCCATGAGTATCGCGCCCAGGACCCAGGCCACCGAGTCCGTGGGCTGAATTATGCCCAGACAAAAGGCCGCGCCTGCGATGGCCGCAACGCAAAGACGCGCCGGAAGCCAGTTTGAGGATTTCAAAATGTAGGTCAGCGAGATAAGCCCCAGGCCGAGCGGCATTATGCTTTCGCTGATCCAGATCGGGATGCCTAACGTTAGCTCCCGGCCCTGCATACGTTCGGCAATAACGACACACACACTGGCATAGGTAAGAATTGCGGTGACGGAGGCGGCTACGCAGCAGGAGAAGAATTCAGCCTCCCGGCGCGCCCTCACTCCGGGAAGCAGGGAGGCCGTCGAGAGCGTAAGATGTTTACCGGTCAAGGTGGCGGCAAGCCCGCCAATAAAGGTGAGAAAGAAAGTCAACTGCTGGGTATAGGTGGCCGACCCTGGGATGTGAAACCCGGCAAGCGGGCGGCCCAGAAAGTCCACCAGCGGCAGGGCCGTGAGCAACAAAAAGCCTGCGACCAGCAAACCTTCCCCAATACGGCTGGCCAGAAAACGAGGTGTCACTTTCCTGCCTTACCCGCCTGCCGGCGGCATTGATTTCTCAGCTCCATGGCGGTGTCGAGAGGTTCGGCGGGCACATAGGACCCGCGCACCTGCGGGAGAACGCTTTCAATCAGGCGCCGCCATTCATTTAAGGTCTCTTCGTCAACTGAAACCACTTTGACCCCATTCTTCTCCAGGGTCTCAATGGCGCTTTGGTCGGTTCGCCTCGAAAATTCGCGGAGGCGCTGAGAGGCTTTGAGCGCTGCTCGCCTCAGAGCAGGGCGGATTTCGACGGGAATTTTCTCCCAGGCGGATTTCGTTACTACTATGCCCCCCAGGAAAACGGCCCAATTAAACTCGGTCATATAACTGACATGTTTATACCACTGAAGCAGGAGAATACCCTGCGGATTAATGGTGACCGCATTCACCAGTCCGGTCTGAAGGGCGGTCGCAATCTCGGTGGCGGGCAGAGGCACAGGATGGAACCCGGCTTTTTTCCAAACTTCCGCATACTGGTCATCGCCCGACCATATGAACATCTTGAGTTTTCTCATATCATCGGGCGTCCTTACCGGAGACTTCGTAAAGAAATGGGCCCATCCAGCATCCGACCAGCCGAGCAGAATAAAACCCTTTGCCTCCATTCCCTGCTCCAACCGGGGACCGAGCTTTTCAAGGACGCAATCCAACTCCCCGTAATCAGCGTATGCCAGGGGAATTTCGAGCGTGACTATTGCCCGCTCTATTTCGCTGAGGCCCCCCGTGGTAAGAAGCCCCGCATCGAGTGTCCCTAGCCGCATCTTTCGCACGATGTCCCGGTCATCCCCGCTCACCCCGCCCGGATAAAGTCGGAATACGATCCGCCCATTGGACTCTTTTTGCCATTCGGCGCCCATTTCTAGAAGGACCTTATGCCATTCGGACCCTTGAGGCGCGAGCGTCGCCACTTTTATGACAATTTCGCCGGCAGCATGCGCGGTCAATGCTGAAATGAAAAAGAAAATGGTTGCAAAGCAAAACCCTTTAAGTTTCATGCTGTTTCGTTCCTGAATCAATCAAGAAAGAGACGGTCCATTCGGCCGAGAAGCCATCGTGCCCGGCGTTGTGCTATGATATTTGAAAGCCTCTGGTCCGGTGCGTCGTCGATATTGACCGCGAGCGCCTGATCGAGCAGTTTTTTGAATTCAACCCGGTCCTGTATCGCGACGTCAACCGTTTCGGCAAAGGAAACCAGTGGGGCGGCCCTTCGTCCAGCGGACAGTTGCACCGCGCGCGTAAGGCTATCGCGCGCACGGTCGGTAGAGCCTCCGGCTGCGGCCGGCCTCCCGCCTTCGTACACAATCATGAAATCGTAGA
The DNA here is from genome assembly GCA_049520035.1 of Syntrophobacteraceae bacterium. Taxonomy (GTDB): domain Bacteria; phylum Desulfobacterota; class Syntrophobacteria; order Syntrophobacterales; family Syntrophobacteraceae; genus SbD1. The sequence goes on from JBEKQE010000028.1 coordinate 20,162, forward strand.
GAATGCCCGCGCCAAATTCCGCATTAAGTTCAAGGGCGCGGCGAATGAGGGCCTCGACCTTGGGCAGGTCGGCTGAGAGGGCAGGGTTGGTCTTGTCCAATGAGATGGCGGCCCCCCACGCGGCTGCAGTCCAGTAAAGGAGCGCAACGTCTTTTTTGCCAAATGCGGCCAGGGCCTTCTCAGGATCGCTTTCCAGCAGATCGGCGAAGCCGGGCTGGACTTCCCCGAGGCCGCGAATTCCGTAACCCAGGGCTCGGCGGTAAAGGCGCAGCGCACGCTCCCTGAGAGATATGGCCCTGATAAGGTCGCTGTCTTCAATGAAATCGGCCTCCGTTTGTACGAAGCCGTAGGCGTACTGGGTAAAACCGCTCGTGGCCGCCAGCAGCAGCCCACGATTATGTGGGGACTGCGTCAGCAGGCCCTCGATGGTTTTAAGCCCGAAAGGCAGTGCCGCGCCGACCAGGTCCGGATCATCGTCGGTTGCATAAACCGATGAGCTTTCAGCCAGAGCGTTGCCGAGCCGATCCACCGCGAGTTTCTGAAGGGAACAGCCCGGCAGGGCCAGGATAAAAACCCAGATCGACATCCGGAAGAATACACCGAGAGAGCTTGCAGGCAATTTGGCCGTCATAATCCGATTCCTGTGCTCATGGTCTCCTTTCTCAAAAAGCTCCTAATGCTACTGCGACTCGTCAAAATATCAAGCACTTTTTGGAATCAAACCGGGTTGTACTCGCGATGGAATTCTTAGCCAGGTAGTTGCGCCGACGGCATGTCCAACCGAGCTTTAGGCTATGGGATTGAACGGGCGATACCCTGCTATTTGACTTTCTTGAAGAAGAGTTCCTGCGACCCTGGAAGAGTGACGTGAATAACTCCGTTATCGAGGCTTCCAACTATCACTCCCCCGTTCTTGGTGTTGAGCCTTAGTTCGTTGCCCTTCACATACCAGGAAAAAGTGACCTCATCGTCGCCAACCCTCCAGACGCCTACCCCGGTTTCTTTCAATTCCAGGGTGGTTTCATGGTGATGCGGAGAAGCTTTGATTTCAGCAATATAGGTCCCAACGTGAGCGGTCGATGGACCGCAACCTGTCATGGCGGCCGGGATGAGGCAGAATAGAAACAGCCGCAAAAAAACCGAAGATTGTATCTTTATTCGCATCACGATGAACCGTCACGATTCGGTGGAGGTAATTCGGCTCCCGGCGCCGAGGATCGATTTCATTCTGTTCAAAAGCTCCGGCCTGTCAAAATAATAAATCTGGACGGAGAAAGCCAGCATTAGCGCATTTTCCAGTACCTTTTTCCAGCCGATCGGCTCACCCACAATATCGTAGCACCCGCAGTTGATCGGGGCGCCCCGGTACATGTTGATCAGGATCATTACGTCGAACATTATCAGAAGCAGCCCGATCACTATTATGGATGAGCGGGACTTGAAACCGATGATCAAAAAAAGGCCGGCGACGAGTTCGATCCACGGCAGTATGACAGCTCCCAGGTTCAGGGACATGTAGGGAATCAGCCGGTAATCTGCTATTGCTTCTGCGAACTGGGCAGGATGCGGTATTTTGCTCAAACTTGCGTAGATGAAAAAATAGCCCAGGTAAACCCTCAGCGCAAAAGCGAGATACTCACTCTTTATCATTCGTTCAATAAAGGCTGGAATCATCTCGTAACCTTTTACTCGACCGGATAACCGTTGGCCTCCCAGGCCTGCAGGCCACCGTCCAAAACTTTCACGTCCCTATGTCCCCGAAGCAGCAGTTTGTCTGCAATTTCCAGATCGTACGGCCTGCTTATCGTATTTCCGTAAACCACTATCTTTTTGTCTTTCTCTTCCTCGGGGAAACTTATAAGGTAGACTATATCGAAAAGCGCCATCGGCATGTTGACTGCGCCCTTTATGTGCCGCTTCCGATAGAAATTGTTGGGCATGGCGTCCACAATGAGCGTTTGTCCCTGCCGGTAATCTTCCATTGCCGCAGAGGCGCTGATCGAAGCAACTGCCTCCGGACGCTCGGGGATAAGTGGGATTCCGTAAGGATTCGAGAAGTTAAAGGTTATCGCCAGAAGAACGCTTACCCCGATGACAAGCACAAAATCGAACCAGAACACCCGGGAAGCCCTGATCACCGCATTGGTTTCTTCCTCGATGATTTCCTGGTCTTTGAGAAGCCAGCCGCGCATGTCCCGCACGAAGTTCCTCGAAAGGTACGGGTAATCACGCAGCAGGCTGTCAAATTGCTCCTTCGAGAGCACAACGAGCTGTGTTTCGACCAGACTTTCTGCATTGGCGGTACGAGTGTCGCCCGCTAAAAGAGACACCTCGCCGAAGTGCTCCCCGGGGCCGCGTACAGACAGCTCCCTCACGATCCTGTCCTTATGGCTTACGAAAATCCTGACTCGACCGGAACCGATGATATAGAAAGAGTCCGGCGGGTCCCCCTCTTTGAAAATGATCTCGTTCGGCCGCGCAACCCTGCTCTGAACCGTTCGGGCAAGCTCGTCCAGCTTTTCAGGGGGTAAATCCCGAAAAACAGAGCTCTTCAGCAAAATCTTTCTGTTTTCGACTTCGGCATCGGTCATTGCTGTGGCTATTTCTTTTTGTGCAACATCTTCAACTGCTTTATGAACCGGTCAGGGTCCTGAATGACGCCCGTGTGGCTGTAGAGCACTTTCGCGTCTTCAGTTGAAACGATCATGGTGGTAGGCGTTGGTACTCCCTCCATAGAGGCCGAAATTGCCATATCTTCGTCAAGCAGGATCGGAAAAGGCGTCTTGAACTTTTTTTTGAAGGCTTCCACTTCGGCTCGTCCATCGGCGATCGCTATTGCTATCACCTTTACGTCGGCCAGACGCGAGTCCCCCTGGATCGCTTTGTAGATATTGTTCATTATGGGGGCGTTGGCGCAGCAGTACGGGCAAAGCGCGCTCATGAACTCGATAACCACCAGCTTCGCTTTTATATCACTGACTTTAAACGGTTCAACCGCTTTCAGACCGAGATATTTCTGCGCCGGGGCAGAATCAGGGGCGGGAAGGGTGAATTTCGCAGGTGGGAATTGTTCTGCAGGGACGGCACAAAAAACCTTAATAGACTGCAAAAAAATAAGCGCGCAAATAATAATTTGAAAAAAATTGATCCATCCCCTCTTTTTCATCTCTTTTCTCCATTAGACTGAAAATGCGTCGGGTGAAGCAGAATATGTGATGCAGCCTGCTGCGTCAATCATAAGATGAGTTAATTTTAGCCTGAGTTGCCGGTTGGACAAGTCTCGCGTTTTATACCCAACTCTTTTGCGGTGACTCCTAAGGTATTGACCGGCGCCGCGAAGCAAGGTTTAATTCCTCCTGGGTGGGATTTGCGGCTCGATTCAGTGATCTTATGGACTGATCCGGAGACAGTTAGCCTGTCTGGACTGGGAGACCCTGGATGCGGAATGAAAATCGAGAACTGGAATTGGTGGCCGAACTTAAACGACTGCGCGCCAGAGTTTCGGAACTGGAGTCGATGGCGGAAGGCCGCCGTGAAGTGGAGAAGACTCTACGGGATCAGCTTCAGTTCCTGCAGATATTGATTGACACCATTCCAAACCCGATCTTTTTCAAAGATAAGGACGGAAAGTACCTGGGATGCAATAAGTCGTTCGAGCGGCGCATCGGATTGGACAGGGGCCACATCATTGGAAAATCCACCTCTGACCTCTTTCCGGAAGAGCTTGCCGCTCGATATGAGCAGCACGATGCAGAGCTTTTCGAGCGGCCCGGTGAAAAGATATACGAAACAAGGCTGACTTATCCGGATGGGCTGGGCCGTGATGTCATTATAACAAAGGGAATTTTTACGGATTCCGAAGGCAATGTTGCAGGGTTGGTCGGAGTCGCACTCGATATAACCGAGCGCAAACGAGCCGAAGGAGCGCTGCAAAGAGCGCACGACGAACTCGAGGGGCGCGTGGAGAGAAGAACCGCCGCTCTGGCGGAAGCGAACAGCAACCTGCGAAAAGAAGTAGCCGAGCGAACCAGGATTGCCGAAGAACTCCGAATGAGCTCCGAAAAGCTGAAAATATTTGCCTACTCCGTTGCACATGATCTGAAAAGTCCCTCAATCGGAATTTACGGGCTTGCCGGACTGCTGCAGAAAAACTTCGCTGGAATCCTCGGTGAGAAAGGCGCCGGTTTTTGTGACCGGATAATGAAGGCTTCGGAGCATGTGGCCTCCCTGGTTGATGCGATTAATCTGTTTATCGCCGCCAAGGAAACCCCGCTCAAGATTGAGCCGATTGATATGGCTGAGGTCTTGCATATGCTGCGGGACGAGTTTTCGGCCAGGCTTAGAGTGCGGCGTATAGAGCTGCTTGAGCCTGAAGGGATTGTGCTTGTGCGTGCAGACAAGATTTCCATTCTCAGGGTTTTTAGAAATCTGATCGATAATGCCGTCAAATATGGAGGCGACGGGCTCGCTACTATTGAAATCGGTTATGAGCAAGCCGGGGATTTCCATCATTTTACCGTAAAAGACGATGGGGTCGGCATTAAGGCTGATGACGGCAGCGATATATTCAAAGTGTTTCAGCGGCAGTGCGCATCCGATGAGATCGAGGGTACGGGTTTGGGGCTGGCGATCGTAAAAGAAATAGTCGAGCTGCACAAAGGGCACGTCCGGGTAGAGCGGGGCATTGAGAGGGGGACGGTTTTTCATTTCTTGATTTCAAGGGGTCTTTAACTCTTCGACATGGAATCCTCAGAATTTAGATAAATTGTACACTGGTGAGCAGTTTGCCATAGATAGCGGCGACAGAATCTGTCTAACCCCATGAGCCGGCCTGGCTCGTGTCTGAGGGAATGTAATATATGCAGCATGAATCCGAATACGCCTGGGTTCGCGACTTGCCTTGGCTGATTGTCTTCGGCCTTCTTTCGTCGGCTTACTGCGTGCTTACTGCCGCACACACAGGTGTGACCTGCGACGAACCCGTGTATTTGCTTCGAGGCCTCAAAGGCTGGCATCTGGGCGGTAGCGGTGGTTTGACCAAAATCGGCACAATGCCGCTGCCGGTCGATGTGACGACATTGCCGCTATACGTTTGGGAGTTCTTGCGAGGACAGCGTTTTGATCAGCTCTCGGAAATTGACCGGATGCTGCCCGTGGCGCGCGCTGGGACGCTGGTGTTTTGGTGGGTGGTGCTGTTTTACGGTTGGAGGGTGGGATCGAACCTCGCCGGACGTTGGGGCGGGCGACTGGCTGTGGTGTTGCTTGCCTTTGAACCGTCCCTGCTGGCCCACGCAAGCCTGGCGACAACCGACGTGGCGCTCACTGCCTGCATGCTCGCGCTGGTATATCACTTCCGTGAGGGACGAACATCCGGGTGGCGGCTGCGTGTGGGTCTTCCGTCCCTCTTGTACGGATTGGCCCTGCTGGCTAAAGCCTCGGCACTGTTACTGGGCCCGTTATGCTTGCTGGTGCTCGAATTGGATCGACTGGGGCGCCAGCAGGCACTCGCTGTCCCGGCAAATGGCGGGATGGTGCAATTTTTTAGGCGACTCGTCGCGCAACTCGGCCCGTTTCGCCGCGACTTAAAACAGATTTTTGGTTTGGGATTTCTCCTGATGCTTATCTACTGCGGCAGCGATTGGCGCCCCGAGCCCAGTTTTGTGGCTTGGGCAAGGACACTGCCCGATGGCCCGATGGCATCAGTTATGGTTTACCTGGCGGACCATTTGCGGATTTTTAGCAATGGCGCAGGAGCAATCGTTTGGCAGATCAAACATAACAATATCGGACACGGTGTGTTCATTGCCGGCCGGACTGACCCTCGCGCCCTGTGGTACTATTTTCCTGTGGCGATGACAATGAAGTTGACGGCGTCTCTGCTGGCCTTGCCGTTGCTTGTTGCGATTGTCAGGCCAAGAGCGCTGTGGAATTGGGTGACCGTGATAACGGCGGTACTGATTCTTTTCAGTGTCACCTTCAGGGTGCAAATCGGCATCCGGTTGGTCTTGCCGCTTGTCGGTTTTTTCATCGTAGGTGCGGCAGGTGCGGCGGCTAACATGATCGCTGCGTTGGAATCGGGTTGGCGAAGACATTTGGCTGCAGCGGCTGTGGCTGGCTGTGTATTTTGGACTGCGGCTGCATCGCTCATTGTTTGGCCGAATGCGCTCTGTTATTTCAACGAGCTATGGGGCGGAACCTCAGAAGGTTACAAACTGTTGAGCGATTCCAATTATGACTGGGGCCAGGGGATCAGGGAACTCCGGGACTGGCAGCAGCGAAATGGCATCGAGAACCTGGATGTCTGGTATTTCGGCACCGATCCGGATCGGTTAAAGGGACCTTTCAATCTGGTTTCAATGAAGGATGGTGACTTCCAGGGGCCCGATGATTTTATTGCACGGTTTCGTGGACGCTATTTGGCTGTCGGCACAACCAATCTCTATGGCGGCTATTTCATCGAAAACCCTAAGAGGGGGCATGGCCTTGAAAAATCGACACTGACCGCCATTCGCTATCTCAGGACCAGACAACCCGTTGCCCGCACAACGACTTTTCTGATCTATGATTTCACCGGGTCATGAGGATCCCGTGTGTATGATGATACTGCCCCTGGGTGACCATCTCGCCCTTTTGGGGATGATTTCATCATAGCATTCGATGAAATCGCCGACCTTGCCCAGGGCCGTGCCTGAGACCTGCACGCCTACCTGTTGTCCGGCTCTGGCTTCCTTCACCGGCTGCTTCTCGATCTGGAGCGATTCGATCCTGGCGCTGTGAACCGGTCCCATCGCCGTTACCACCCGAAAATGCTTTCCGACCTGGACGGCGCCATCAACGACATCACAGCCTAGAATCACCCCTCCTTTTTTCGATTTGAAGGTCGCGATCACCTCGCATTTTCCGATAATCCTCTCTTCGGTCTCAATCGGGGCCAGATTCCGGGCAATGGTTTTGACATCTTCAGCCAACCTGTAGATTACGTCGTACAGTCGCACCTCCACCCCATGTTCTTTCACCCACTGATCCAGCTTTGAGGTGACCCCTACGTTGAATCCGATGACAAGCCTGCTCCCGGTCAAAGCCATCAGCAGGTCTTGTTTGACTATGTTTCCCACACCGGACTGGATCACCTTCACTTCCGCTTCGGGTAGCTTCAGGTTGGCAAGCAGAGCGGAAATCGCTTCGACGCTTCCCATCGTATCGCATTTGAGCACCAGTTCAATTTTTGCCCTCCCCTCGGGTCGGTCCGCAAATTCCGGGGGGCCATGCCTTGTCTCTTTTGAAGTTTTATGGGAACGCTTTCTTTCGGTCATTTTAATCTCCATTCCGATTTGGAGCGCCTTTCCGCAACTTGAGTAAATTTCTTGTAAAATTAAGACAGGGCAGGATTGCTGGCTAGTGTCCATCCGGAAACTCCGGATGAACGCAGGAGAATTTCACCTATGAGAATTCGAGGCCCGGCGAGGCTTCCGATTCGGATTTTTTGATCTGCAAGAAAATGAATAGATCGGGAATGTGAGTGAATGACAGGCGCCCGTTTAGGCAAGCGCCTTATCGAAAGTAACGATCATGGCCCTGACCGGGCAGCTCTTCACGCATAGCTCGCAGGCGCTGCACCGCTCGGATTCAAATTCGACTTCCATCTGCGGTCTCTTCACGTGGAGAGCCCCAGTCGGGCAGACAGCCGTACAGGACCCGCACTGGTAGCATCTTTCCTCGTCGCGGCGAATTCCATGGCCGACCGGTTCTACCTGGACGCCCACCTGTTCGAGATATTGGACCCCTTTGTAGAAATTATCAGCGCTGCCATGCAGTTCCATTACCAGCATTCCCTCTTTTCGGGGAAAGATCTGGGCCTTCAGGATATTGAAAGCCAGGTTATAGTCGCGCACCAGGTTGGTTATTATGGGTTTATCCACAATTTCCTTCGGGAATCTCAGTACAAGCGTTCTTGAATACATGATTGCTCCTCGTATGACAGACTTATATACAACCCTTCACGATGTATTTAACACTTTGCGATGTACTTCGCGGAGCGCGGAAGGCCGACAGCCGCCATTCTCGACGCTCTCCCTGACCTGTCTATGACCAGAGACGGAGCGTTCGCGGGAGGCCTTCCTCTTTGGGCCAGATAAAAATAACATTGCCGAGCAAAAGTCCAAGCATTTTTTTCCGGCCTCCCTCCTCCGAGCTCTGAATGTTACTTCCGATTTCCGCCCGCCCCCGTTTATTTGTTGACCCGGAAGGAATTAAAAAATATACTATACTAAAAAATAGTAGTTTAATTTTCGCTTGACGCCACCTTGGAGTTGATATGAAGCTGTCCACCAGAAGCCGCTATGGAGTCAGACTCATGCTCGATTTGGCTCTTCACGCAGACCAGGGGCCTGTTCGGCTTGGGTCTGTCGCCCAAAGGCAGGGTATCGGGATAAAGTACCTCGAACAAATTATAATCTCTCTAAAAAAGGCGGACTACGTTACGAGCGCTCGCGGCCCGAAGGGTGGGCACATGCTGACCAGACCCCCCGAAGAGATTACCGTCGGAGAGATCGTAGGGCTTCTGGAAGGCGGCCTGAAGCTTACGAGGTGTACTCAGTATCCCGAAGAGTGCGTCCGTTCCGGTCAGTGCGTTACCAGAATTCTCTGGATGGAGGCCACCGAGGCAATTCGTGAAAGGCTTTACGCGATCACTTTCAGAGAGCTTATGAATAGGTCCGCTGCCGGAGTTGATGCAAAGGAATGTGGGCTATAATCGCCGGGGCGAAAGTCAGGGCGACCGATGCGGATAACTTGGAATGAAGATAAGATCGATTGCGGTCAGCAAAACAAAGGGCACTCGGAAGGAACCTGTCGAGCAGGTGCTGCTGGTTACGGAACATGGTATCCAGGGCGATGCGCATGCGGGGGCATGGCACCGGCAGGTCAGTTTTCTGGCGATGGAGAGCATCGAGAAGGCTAAAGCCACCGGTCTCTCAGTGGGCTTCGGAGATTTTGCCGAAAACATTGCAACCGAAGGAATCGACTGGGTTAGTATTCCGGTGGGCGCCCGATTCAGGTTGGGCAAATCGGTCCTGGTGGAAATCACCCAGATCGGTAAGGAATGCCACAAAAAATGCGCGATCTACTACCTGGCCGGAGATTGCATCATGCCTCGCGAGGGCGTTTTTGCCAGGGTAATCCAAGGGGGTATCATTCGCTGCGGGGACAAGATCGCTCGGGTTGGCGCCCCTGGTGGTGCAGGATGAAGCAGGCGGACTGCACTCATTGTGGATAAAAATGCGCCCGCCAAATTCCATTTGCATGGGATGGGCGGGCGCCTATTTTACGGCTTTGATTCCCGGAAGCGAACTAAGAGGTTTGTAAGAAGCTCATGCAGACGAACAAAGCTCATTTAAACCACGCGGAAATAATCGAAAAAATCCGTGCCCTAAAACGAGAACTCGGCAAACAACTGATCATTCTGACCCACCATTACCAGCGAAAAGAAATCGTTGCGCTGGGCGATTTCGTTGGGGATTCGTTCGAGCTGTCCAGAAATGCGGCTGCAGATCGGGATTGCCGCTACATAGTCTTTTGCGGTGTGCACTTTATGGCGGAAAGCGCCGCGATTCTCGCGCAGCCTGGCCAGGTCGTTCAGATTCCCAACATGGAAGCTGGATGCTGGATGGCCGGAATGGCCGAAGCTGAAACGGTCAAATCCGCCTGGGAGCAGATCGAATCTACTGCCGGAGAGGGTTCGACCATTCCGGTGGTCTATATGAACTCGGACGCGGAACTGAAATCTTTTTGCGGCAATCGCGGCGGTATCGTCTGTACTTCGTCCAACGCGGCCAAAGCTGTCAGGTGGGCTTTCGGACGAAAAGAGAAGATACTGTTTTTCCCCGACCAGCATCTTGGCCGTAATGTTGGCCACGATCTTGGGATAGCCCCTGAAGAGATGGTTGTCTGGTCGTCCGGCAAGGCTTTGGGCGGCAACGATCCCGACGCGGTCAGGCGCGCCAGGATGATCCTCTGGGACGGCTATTGCCTGGTGCATACCCGGTTTACCGTTGAACAGATTGAGAAAATGCGGGCCGAGTTTCCCGAGGCCAGAATAGTTGTGCACCCCGAATGCACTCGAGAGGTGGTGGCGCAGGCCGATGCGTGCGGGTCAACCAGCTATATAGTGAAATATGTGAGGGAGGCGCCTCGAGGTTCGACAATCGTCATCGGTACGGAAATAAACCTGATCCATCGTTTGGCGTTTGAATACCCCGACAAGAAGGTGCTCGACCTGCATCATTCGCTCTGTCCCAATATGTTCAGGATAAACTTGGCAAATCTGCTGCAGACCCTTGAAAATATTGGCGATATGAATGTGGTCGGAGTACCCCTGCAGATAAAGGCGGGCGCCAGGTTAGCCTTGGACCGGATGCTGGCTCTGGCCTAATCCATGTTTAAGACGCTCCGGCCCCTTATCCTTGCCTCTGAGTCGCCGCGCAGAAAACGTTTGCTTCTCTCCGTCGGGGTTGAGTTCAAGGTGCATCCGAGCAGGATAGACGAATCGGTCTGGCCGGGCGAATCGGCTGAGCCGGGGAAAAGTCCTGCTGAAGTGGCCGAGAGATGGGCCTGTGTCAAGGCCAATTCGATTGCTCCTCTCCACCCCGATTCATGGATTTTTGGAGCTGACACCATAGTTGTCCTCGACGGCCGCATGTTTGGAAAACCCTCAGATTCCGCCGAGGCCGTCCGTATGCTCAATACCCTGAGCGGCAGGGTACACGAGGTAATTACGGGCATGTGCCTCATTCAGCCAGGAGGGAAACTCCTCAGGAGAGGATCTGTTACTACACGGGTTCGCTTTAAAAACCTCTCGATGGAAGAAATAGATGCATACGTCAGGACGGCCGAGCCGATGGACAAGGCCGGAGGCTACGGCATTCAGGGGATCGGGGCTTTTCTGGTAAGATCTATCGAAGGCTCCTATACGAATGTCGTCGGCCTTCCGCTTTGCCAGGCTCTTGAATGGCTGATGAATGAGAATATTATCGAGCCGGCGTAACCAGGGGGGCTTTGCCCTCATTTTTGCGCAGCAGGACGTAGAATGCGCCCCAGCCTCCGTCATAGGAACGGGCCGAAGCGAATGCCAGGACCACCCTTTTCAGGGGCGCGCGCATAAGCCAGGCGGGCAAATTGTTCTTTAGCACCGGTTCTTTGTCCTTGGAATTTAGACCTCTTCCCGCAATTATTAGTACGCACCTGCGCCGGGAGGTAAAGCACTCCATGATGAAGTCCCTGACTTCTTCGCGGGCCTGCTGCCTGTTCAGTCCGTGCAGGTCAAGATAGTCCAGGTAGCTGAAATAGCCCTCCCGCAGCTTCTTCAAAACCTCGGGCGAGATCCCCAAAACAGCGCCGTCGATGTATTCATCGGAACTCGAAAGCTCAAAGGGTCCCTCACCGGCTACCAGGTCCACCAGTTGAGTATAGGCCTCAGTTTCCTCCCTGGCGAGAAAACGCGGATATTTCTTCTCGGGACCCCGGAGCGGGACCTTTTTGCAAGGCCCGGCAGGCAGGGGGCTCACATCGGCCATTGCCGTCTGAAAAAGGGAGTCCTCATCGGCTTCGATTTTAATCCTGTGAGGATGGACCCCGTTTTTTTCCAGCAATGGGTCGAGGTCCGCTAAATGTTGTGGATGGGAGGAAAAAATTTGTCCATAGAGTTGATCTAACTCCTGAAACGGGGTATAGAAACCTTGGCGGGGCTTATGCCGTGTGGATCGGCGCATCGGTTTGAGGCTTTCTCCCTTGCGTTTGTTCATTCCGCCTCACTTTCTTGTCTTAAAATAACACAGGAGAAAAGGGCGGAAAACCTATATCATGAAATTGAACAGTGCAGCTCTGATTGAAAACCAGCATGATTTATCAAAACTTATAGATGACCTCGAAAAATCCGCTCATGTTGCCGTCGACACAGAGTCAAACAGTTTTTATGCCTACTTTAACCGAATTTGCCTCATTCAGGTATCTACCGAGCAACAGGACTATATCATCGACCCGTTTTCGGCCGGCGATATTGAAGCTTTTGGGAAAATCCTTTCCAGTCCCGACATAGAAAAAATTTTCCACGCTGCTCCCAATGATATCGCCGGGCTCAAACGCGATTTCAAATTCACGGTGCACAATATTTTCGATACGTCAATCGCCGCGAAGATGCTGGGATATAAGCAACTGGGGCTTGCACCGATTCTCCTGGAGCATTTCGGGATAAGCCTCAATAAAAAATGGCAGCGTTATGACTGGGGCAGACGCCCTCTTAGAGACGAGCAGATCGAATATGCCCGCTTCGACACCCATTTTCTTATTCCTCTGAGGCACAAGCTTGTTGCAGAACTCAAGGGAAAAGAGATCCTTGGGGCAGCCCGCGAAGCCTTTGAGAAGCTATGCCTGCAGCAAATCACGGAAAAACAATTCCGCCCCGGCGATTTTTTGCACATCTACGGGGCGCAGTCCCTGGATGTGGTTGGAAAGCGCATCCTTAAGGCGCTTTATCTGTTCCGCGAAAAAGAGGCTCGCCGTCGCGACCGTGCGCCCTTCAGGATTCTAACCAACGAGACGCTTCTCAGGCTCGCTCTCCAGCGGCCAAGGAGCCTGCATGATTTCACTAAAATAAAAGGCATTCCCCGTACCTACACCGCCTCCAGAATCGCCGTGCAGCTTCTTGAACTGATCCGCAGAAACGAAGAACAGGCAGAAGAGGTGGTTGTCAATTGAAATGACTTCTAATATTGAAATAAAGGACAGTTTCAAAAAGTACAGCCACGATCAGGATAAAACGAGGACTCCCGAACAGACGATCTCATGGGTGAGGGAACGTTTGGCCAGGCTGGATATGAATGTTCTCGCAAGGACTGTGCGAATCGATTCGGGCAGACTGGACATCCCCGTATATATTAGTCTTTGCGGGCAGGACGCTACCCGGTTCACCGGTACAAAAAAACAGATGGGCAAAGGCGCCACCCCGCAGCAATCCGAAGCCAGCGCCCTGATGGAGCTGATGGAGCGTTTCAGCTTCTTTGCATTTGTTCAACAGTTTCCCTTTCCCACTTTCCGGTACCGCGACCTCGATGATTTTGCGGTCTCGGCCGATGATTTGAAAAAATCGGTCTATGATACTCATACACCGGTGGAGTCTTGCCGGCAGTTTCTCGATGATCTGCCGCTCCGGTGGGTGAAGGCATGGAACCTTTCGCTCGCCAGGGAGCAGTGGACGCCAATCGACTGGTTCTACACCATCAACGAGTATAACGGACCGGCTGCCGGAAACTCTATCGAGGAAGCAATGCTTCAGTCCCTGTGCGAGGTGGTCGAAAGACACGTTGGCTCAATCATCAGCAATGACATGCTGGTTACCCCTGAAATTGATGTCGATTCCCTTCGCGACCCAGCCGCTATCGAACTCGTAAACAAGTTTCGGGCGAAAGGAATTGAGTTGTTTCTGCGAGACTTCTCTCTGGATACAGGAATTCCAACCGTGGGAGCGCTCGCCTACGACCCGTCCACCTTCCCGCAAAAGAGCGAGATCGTCTTTACGGCCGGCACCACCTCCAATCCCGAGAAATCTCTTTGCCGGGCGCTCACCGAAATAGCTCAGCTCGCCGGAGACTTCCAAAGCCATACTTCGTATCGGCCCACGCTTCCAAAGTATGCGAGCCTGGAAGAAGCCGCCTACTTGATGAAAAGCAACGGGAAAGTTTCCATCCGGGACCTTCCGAACCTCGACGACAACAACATCCGGGTTGAAATCGAAAGGTGCGCGGCTGCCCTGACAAAAATCGGCCTTCAAGTCCTGGTGATAAATGTCTCTCATCCACAACTGCAGGTCCCGGCGGTTTACACGATCATTCCGGGGGCGCACTTCCTGGATCACACCCGCAACACCGATTTTCCGCAACACGCGGCGCGAACCATACTGAGAGGGCTTGGCGGTGACCGGATGGTCCCGCAGATGGAGCGGCTCCTTTCCACCTTCGGACCGCGTTACGATCTCACGTTCTTTCTAGCCCACAGTCTCGAACTGAACGGAAACCCGGAGACTGCTTTGCCGCTTTTCCAGCGTGCCCTCGATCAGTCCCCGGATCCTCGTGAAATCGGCAGCATCTACGTGCACATCGCCTCCTGCCTCAAGGAATTGGAAAGATACGAAGAAGCTCTGGATGCGCTCGGTCTTGCCGAAAAGGCTAACCCCGAACTCAAAGAAATCTACAACCTCCAAGGGTTCTGCTATTTCAAACTGAAGAAACACAATGAATCGATCTCTTCTTTTGAACGGGTTATAGAGCTGGATCCAGGCTCTGCGATAGATTACGCCAATATCGGATCCAACCTCAGGGAACTGGGCCACAAGCAGGAAGCCATCCGGCTCTACCGCATCGCTCTGGAACTCGATCCGGACATCGATTTCGCAAGGACCGGCCTGGAAAAGCTGGAGGCTGAGATCGCCGGGCAATGAATCTTTGTCGTTATGCCCCACGGCCCGAATTGGGTGCTCCACATTGGCAAGCTATTGATAATGGAAATTGACCATTAAGCCGTCAGCGACAATTCAATAGTCAGCTTTTCGTAAGGGGCCAGGACATGCTTTTTGCTGTCGCGTACTATCAAGCCTGACTCCTCGAGGATTTTCACATCCTCGTAAACGTTCTTGTAGTCCCGCTTAAGGAGCGCCGCCAAGGCCCGGACCGTGAGAGGTCCATCGGCATGGAGCACCTTCAAAAGATTGTGTCGCTGCCGGGTTATGACCCTTGACAGAACTTCCGCCGACTCGAAAAATACCCGGTGAATCGGCTCCGGGGCTTTTTTCCCCTTGTCGATTGCCATCCAGTCCCGTTCAAGCTCTCCGAAAAACTCCCTCTTGCTTTTTATCCCGATTGTGCGATTCATATACTGCCTCCTGCCACTTCGATCTCGTAGAGAAAATCCTTTCGACTATTCATGAGGTGAGATAAAAAGGATAGTGGGCTAAATGGTTTGTAAAGTCAATCGGTTAAAAGGGGAATCAAAGAACCGGTCCAATGTGCCGATTTGCTGATTCGCTAAACGTCGTTTTGGCTGACGCACGAGGATGGTGAAAGAATGAATTTGCCAAACAACACATTTCGGGAGAATACCGCCCGGCCCTTTTCCGGCGCCGCTCAGCCTCTCGATACATGAGCCTGCAGGTTCAATCTTGTGGATGGATATGATTAGACACACATGTATCGCTATCGGGAGACTGGGACTTTATTGATGTTTTAAAGCGCGGACCAGGCGTGAAGGTAACGGGGGCGCTGGATTTCCGGAGTGGGTGGCGAAGCCTGCTTCCTACTCTGCCTCAGAGGTATCATTTTGGGGTCGAAAACGTGCTTTTAAACGCTAATAAGGCATGCGTTTTTAACATTTATCCTTAGAAACCGGGTTATTATCTTGGCCCGACCCGTTTGACAGAACCCGTTTGACAGATTAGCCGGAGTTGCTTTAGCCATGGCCAGAGCCAAATGACACCTCCTGTCCGGATACGCCTGGCGAGCCCCAGGCCCGCCCTAGGGCTATCATTTTAGGGCCAAAAGCGAGCTTTTAAGCGCTAATAGGGCATGTATTTTTAACAATTACCCATAGAGACCGGGTTATTATCTTGGCCCGACCCCGAAATCACGACAGGGTTTAGGAGAGTTCCAAATGTCGAATCTTTACATTCCAAACAGCATAGCCCTTCGCAATTTTGACTCGATTTTTAAAAATAATAACTACGATTTCTCAGATAGAGCCGTTAATATCACATTCCACCCAACATATGTAGCAATGCACCCCGTTGGGTTGGCCTTTTATGCTGCTCTAGGTGACTATTTTGTGGCTAATAAAATCAAAACAAAGGCTACTATAAGCTATCAGATTCGATCTCTTCCCTATTTACAGCGTATGGGTCTATTCGGAGCCCTTCATTATGGTGATCCTATACCAACAGTAAAACATGAAGAGTCTGGTAGATTTATACCACTAACGCGAATCATAACCAGCGATGATCTTACAACATTACTAAAGACTATTGATCCAATTCTTCATACATCAAGAGATACGTCGAGAGTAGTCAAGCATGTATTTAGTGAATTGCTAAGAAATGTAATTGAACATTCCTTTGCACAGAACGGTGGCCATGTCTGCGCAACCTACAATAGGAAAAGGCAAAAAATATCAGTTGGAATATCTGACA
>JBEKQE010000029.1:0-35584 GCA_049520035.1 Syntrophobacteraceae bacterium
CGCCGTCATCAACGCCTTCCAGAACGTGGCGGATACGCTGCACGCGCTCCAGTCCGATGCAGATGCTCTAACGGCGGCAGTTGCCGCAGAACGCGCCGCCCGGCGAACCTTTGACCTTACACGCAGACAGTTGGAACTGGGCTCAATTAACTACCCGGCGGTGCTCGCCGCCGAACAGGCGTGGCAGCAGGCCCTGATAAATCTTGCGCAGGCCAGGGCAAACCGTTTTGCCGACAGCGCAGCTCTGTTCATGGCGCTCGGCGGCGGCTGGTGGAACCGCTCCGAGACGCAGGCCGCGCAACGGGAACTTCCTCTCATGGGGGTTCTGGGCGCTTTCACTTTTAGCATGTGAGAACATTGACTTCACAAGGGCGCGATAAACCTTGAAATCCGCATAGAGCTTGTCTATACCCACGAGAATCAGTCAAGTCATGACGAACTTGGGCCAACTGTCTGACCACGACATCGAATATGTTTCATATCAGTAACGTGGGTGACAATCTCGATAAGAAAGTCTTGTACAAACTTGAAACCGTAGAGGACGGAAAACATTACCGGCTCAGGGTATCCAATAACACCTCGCGGGGAAATTACAGGGGATGCATTACTATTTATACCGACTCTGCGGAAAAACCCGAACTTTTCATCTGGATAAACGGTTCAATCGAGGGCGAGATTGGCATCAGGCCTAAAGTTCTGGTCGTAGGCCGCCTAAGTCCCGATCAAGGGATAATCACCGGAAAGGTGCTGGTTGTCGATAATAAAAATAAAGCCTTCCAAATCGTAAAATGCATGTACGACGAACGAGTCATTCATGTGAGCCGGGAGCCTTTTCCCAATCAACCCGGATTCAGCCTGGAAGTGACGCCCAAAATGGAAAATATCCCCTCCGGCAGCCGGATTCCAACTGTACTGACGATTGAAACAGATGTGCCTTCCGAAGGAAAGCTGGAGGTTCAGGTCCAGGCAATTAACCTTGCGGGAACGCCCCGGTGAAAAGACTGACGCGGAGACGCGGGGAACGGGAGATGGGGGGATGCGAAGACAGTTTTGTCCCCGTGTCACCGCGTCCCGCCTTCTCCGCGTCGGTTGTCGGACGGGCATGTGAGAAAAACTAAACGTTTTTATTGAAGCCTTGGACAATCTTACTTATAATTGCGGGCGATTTTCGGGGGCGGTGGTTTCATGACAAAGCTCTGTCCTCCGATGGGATCTTTTGTAATTCAGCCTGATTAATCTTTCAGGGAGTTTTGCCTTCAGGGGAGACTCCCTTTTTTACTTGGACAGAGGATGGTGGCGGCAAATGAGCTGTATAGCCGGGAAAAAGATACTTTTGTCCTGCCTTCTGGCCGCTTTTCTGAGCAGCCTTGCATTTTGCGGCGGTTTTGCCTGGTCAAATCAGAACCCGGCTGCCCCGGGCCAGCCTGAAAAACGCACGGCCCTGGTCATCGGCAACGCCGCCTATGAATCGGGAACTCTTCGCAATCCCGTTAACGACGCCCGCGCCATGGCAAAGGCGCTCACGGATCTCTCCTTCGAGGTTACACTGAAGGAAAACCTGGACCAGAAACAAATGAAGCGCGAGATCCAGGCTTTCGGGGAAAAGCTCCAGAAAGGCGGCGTAGGGCTTTTCTATTACGCCGGGCACGGGATCCAGGTGAACGGACGTAACTACCTTCTCCCAGTGGGGGCGGCGATCGAGCATGAAAAACAGGTCGAATATGAGGCGGTCGATATGGGCGCAGTGCTGAGCGAAATGGACTACGCCCATGCTCGAATGAATATAGTTATCATGGATGCATGTCGAGACAACCCGTTTGCCCGTGGTTTCCGCTCCATATCGCAGGGGCTTGCCTCGATAAACGCTCCGACCGGCACTCTGATTGCCTACGCTACAGCACCTGGTTCTGTGGCCAATGACGGGCCGGGAGAAAACGGCGTTTATACGGGCGAACTCATCAAGGCTATGGTTCAGCCGGGACTTAAGATCGAAGATGTCTTCAAGCAGGTGCGCTCGGCGGTGCGTGAGGCCACCGGGGGCAGACAGGTCCCATGGGAATCTTCCTCTCTGGAAGGAGATTTTTACTTCCTTTGGCCTCCGCCAAAGCCCCCAGTGCAGCCGGCCGCCGCTCCGCCGCAGCTAAATCCTCCAGGTGCACCGGAGCGTTCGGCCTCCGGACCCGCTGAAGAACCTGCCTCACGTGGCGAAAAGCCCATAAAGACTCTGAAAACCTGGAAAGAGCCGGTTACCGGGCTGGTATTCCTATGGGCGCCGGGTGGATGTTTTCTCATGGGAAGTCCGCAAAGTGAGAAAGATCGCTCAGTAGACGAGGGGCCGGTGCACGAGGTTTGCATCGACGGCTTCTGGATAAGCCAAACGGTGGTTACCAACGCTCAGTTCAGGCAATTCCAGAAAGATCACGACAGCAGGAACTACGCCGGCCATTCACTTAACGGCGATGGTCAGCCTGCGGTATACGTGAGTTGGGTGGACGCCAATAACTTTTCGCAGTGGCTTGCCGGGCAGAACGGCGGGCAATACAAATTCCGGCTCCCAACCGAAGCGGAGTGGGAATATGCATGCCGGGCTGGTTCCGAAACCTCCCGGTATTGGGGCGAAGATGCCTCCAGGGCTTGTATCTACGAAAACGTCGCAGATTATACGGCCCAAAAACAACTCGGAATCAAGCCGGTCCACGAATGCGATGACGGCTACGCTACGACGGCGCCGGCCGGTTCTTTCCGGCCGAACGCTTTGGGTCTATACGATATGCTCGGCAACGTACTGCAATGGTGCGCGGACATTTATGGCGTGGATTCATATGTGCGGCACGATAGAAACAACCCGCAAAATACCGATGAGAGCATGGGACAGAGCCGCGTGATTCGAGGCGGGTGCTGGCGTGGCTCGGCCGATTCGATCAGGTGCGCCATTCGTCGAAGCGGCCTGCCCGACAGCATGAAAGACGATCTAGGGTTCCGGATCGTGCGCGAGCCATAGAGCAGCCACGTTCTCTTCTTTCTTGAAACCAGATCTCACGCAGGGAGGCTCAGATGAAAGTTGTCGGATTCAATGGAAGCGCGAGAAAAGACGGCAATACCGCTATTCTGATCAATTATGTCTTCGGGGAACTCGAGAATGCAGGCATCCAAACTGAGATGGTGCAGCTTTCCGGCGAGGATATCCACGGCTGCAGGGCGTGTTTCAAGTGCTTCAACAACACAGACGGCCACTGTGCCGTTGATAATGATTATTTGAACCAGTGCATCGACAGGATGGCTCAGGCCGATGGGATAATACTGGGTTCGCCTACATATTTCACCGACGTAAGCGCCGAAATGAAGGCCCTGATCGACCGCGCCGGCCTGGTGGCCAAGGCAAACGGTGACATGTTCAAGCGTAAGGTTGGAGCGGCGGTCGTGGCCGCCCGCCGCGCAGGGTCAGTCCACGCATTTGATTCCATAAATCATTTTTTCCTGATCAGCCAGATGATCGTGCCAGGGTCCAATTACTGGAACATGGGATTCGGGCTCGATAAGGGAGACGTGGAAAAAGACACCGAAGGGATTAATACGATGAAGACCCTGGGGCGCAACATGGCCTGGCTGATAGGCAAGATTAAGGAATAAGAGAGGCTCTGAGGGGTTTAAGTCAGATGAAATTCAAAAAAAGATCGATCGTTTCAGTCGTATTTGTGCTGCTTTTCTTTCAGCCTGCTTTGACACCTGGAGGGGCATCGAGATTGTCCTTCGCGGCCGAAGCCACTTTCTCAGAAAAAGACACTTTCTCACTAAAAGACAATTTCTCACTAAAAGACAATTCCGGGCCCTCTCTCAATCCCGAAGTGGATTTTCGCTGGGCTTTCGCAGCCAAAACGCTCCAGGATGGAAAGGACAGCACGCAGCCGGTCACTGGAGACATGGCACTCAAATCCGGCGACCAACTCAAGATGATGGTCGAACTGCAACGAAAATGTTTTGTTTACCTTTTCCACGATAACCGGCGCGATAGCGTCAAACTGCTCTTTCCATATGCCCTCCAGCAGTTTGATGGCGATTATCAGCCAGAGCGCAGGTATTACATCCCGCGGGGAGATGCCTGGTTCAGGCTGGACGAAAACCCAGGCCAGGAAGTATTCTATCTGGTAGCCTCCGCAAAACGCCTCGATGGGCTGGAAAAGGCATATCTGCGGCACGAGTCCGCCGAAGCGGCTTTCAAAGCCGAGACAGCCCGGGCGCTTGTCGATCTGATAAGGGAGCTTAGAAGGGAACACCGCGAACTGAGCTCGCCCGCCGAGCGGCCGGTTCCCATCGGGGGCGCCTTGAGAAGCGTCGAAAAAGTCCAAGACCCTGACCGGTTGGACATCGCAGCTTTTGCCGACGAGATCCTCTCGACCGGCTTTGTGGCCAGGACTTATACGATTGAGCACAACTAACCGGAACCCGGGCCGGACGTATCTGTTTGCGGCAATTGCTGCATTCGGCATTGTACAACTGATTTTCCAGCTTCTTGGGGGATTGTTCGAAACCTGGAATTCACAGGTCTTCGACAGGTTTTTCCTGTTTCGTTCCTCGATTGGCGCGCTCAAGCCTCCCTACGATGGCACAGTAGTTCACATAGACCTCAACGATACCGCCATCCAGCAGCTAAAAACCTATTATCTGACCCGCTCCCAGTACGCCCAGTTGATTCGAAACCTCGCCGCAATGCGCGTAGCGGCCCAGGCATACGATCTGATTTTCGCTGCCGGAACCAGCCAGGCCGATGACCAGGCGATAATCGCAGCGACGCGTGAGGCTGGGAACGTCTACTTCGGCATGGCCATCGAGCTGGGGTCTCAGAGCGGGGCGCTCCCTGGCCGCATAGCCCCCGACATTCGCGAATATCTCGACCATACGAAGTGGGCCGTGAAGGTGGAGGGCGTATCGGAGGATCTCTACTCCGGGACGAAGCCCATCATCACTTTTCCGCCCCTTGCCGAGGTCTCCAGGGGAATTGGGTTTCTCAGCCTGAAAACAGACCGTGATGGAGTACTCCGCCGTATGCCGCTGCTCGTCCGATGCGAAGGCGGGTTTTACCCAAGTCTGCCGTTTCGCGTCGTTTGCGACTACCTCGGAGCTGGGCCGGAAAAAATTACCGTAAAGCCGGGCAGCTACATCCGGATCAAGGACGCAAGGGTCCCCGGAGGCCCACCCCGAGACTTTTTCATCCCTATCGACAGCAATGGCGCGATGATAATTAATTTCATCGGGCCATGGGGGGAGATGCGCCATTACAATTTCGCCCAGATCCTTTCCGCATCGGGCGACCGGGACGCATTCGAGATGTGGACCGAAGAGCTTTCAGGAAAAATAGTCGTGGTCTCCGACGTTTCGACCGGCGCAACAGATCTCGGAGCGGTGCCGGTGGATATAATTTTCCCGCTGAGCGGCCTGCATGCCAACGTGATCCAGACGATCCTTTCCGGTGCCTTTTTATCCGAGATATGCCCTGCCGGGATACTGGCGATTGAGCTGGCGATGGTTGCCCTCATTCTCCTTTTATCGACCCGCTTTTCCCCAATTTTATTCGCCGGCGGCGCCGCCCTGCTCATAACCTGCTATGCTGCCGCAGCGCTCGCCCTTTTTCTCGCCTATGGACTGATGCTTAACATAATCCGCCCTGTAATCTCGGGCGCCGCTGTCGCTTCGCTGATCATGGCTTTCCGGTATTTCCGGGACTCAAGGGAAAAGGAGGTCCTGAGGCGGTCTTTCGAGTCCTATTTCCCGCCCTCGGTTGTCGAAAGGATCCTTGCCGACCCGACAATGATAAGCAAGGGGCAGAGAAAAGAGCTGACGATCCTTTTCAGTGACATCAAGGATTTTTCTGCATACTCTTCCTCATATTCGCCCGACCGGATTCGGGGTTTTTTGAATGACTATTTCGAAACAATGGTGGAAGTTGTATTTACACACAAAGGGACCGTCGATAAGTACATCGGGGACGGCATGATGGTCTTTTTCGGGGACCCCGAACCGGCGCCGGACCATGCCCTGAGATCGGTCCAGGCGGCGATCGAGATGCAGAACAAGGCGCGCGAACTGAGCGCAAAATGGGCCGGGGAAGGCGGTTTCCCGGTGCGTGTGCGGATCGGAATCAATACGGGGGAGGTCGTTGTGGGCAACATGGGGTCTTCTCGACGGCTATCATACACCGTGCTCGGTTCCGCAGTGAACCTGGCAAAAAGGCTGGAGTCGAGTGCGCCGGTTGACGGCATCCTCATTTCCCAGATGACCCGTGACCTCATTGCACCTTTTATTTCCACCCGGTTTTTCGGAGAGATCAAAGTAAAAGGAATGCAAGCCCCCGTTCGTGCTTATGAAGTAGCGCATGAATGACTGCACTCCGGACCTCTCCCCTGTTCGGATGGGCCATTTTCTGCCTCTTGCTCATCAAGGATTAGGAAAAGGTCTTCCTCCTGCTCTAATTAAGCTTTCCGCATCTCCAAGAATACCACGGCACACACACTCAGGCAAGAATTTCAGTGCTATCGCAAGCCGGCTGCTCCAAGCCGAATCTACCTCCCAACCGGCCTCACAGTACAGCGATTTCCATCTCTCTACTAAACATTGACTTCACAAGGGCGCGATCAACCTTTCCATGTCCATCACATTTGTGAAGTTTCACGGGCTGGCTCAAGTCGCACGCATCCGATCCACTATACCGCCTTCTGCCAATGATCTCACACTGGTTAGCGCCAATACAAATTCAACAGCATTTGATCCGATCCCTTTTTGTCCCTGGGTGAGCCTGCCGGGTTCGCCATTGTCCGCTTCAGTGAAGGGTCAGGCAAAAGCGAAGCTTCCCTAGGCTATTCTGATTCTTGCATCACAGACCTGGATATCCTTCGATGTCACAAATACGGGATTTAGGTCCATCTCCTGGATTTGAGCATGTTTTTCCAAGAGTCTTGAAACCTGCAGGAGAAATTTCTCAATGGTTGGAAGGTCAATCGTTCCTTTCCTCGGATTCTTGAGCACTGCATAGCTCTTCAATTCTTCGATCATCTCTTTGGCATCCCGCGCCCCGATAGGGATCAGCCTGAAAGCGACATCGTTCATCGCCTCCGCAAAAATGCCTCCCAACCCGAACATCAGCACGGGACCGAATTGCGGATCCTTTCGCGTTCCGACGATCAGCTCAAATCCTTTGCCCAGTTCCTGCACCATAACTCCATCAAGCCTTTTTGCAGGGAGATTGGCTGTAAACACGTCCACTATTTCTTTGAAGGCCCGCTTCACTTCCCCCTCATCCTTCAGGGGGACCGCTACCCCTCCAGTTTCGGTTTTATGAACCACATCTGGAGAGGAAATCTTGAGCGCCACCGGAAAACCTATCTTTGAAGCCACGCTCACAGCTTCATCCTCATCCCGCGCCAGGGAGCTCTCAAGCACCGGTAAGCCTTTTTTCTCGAGAAATTCAAGAGCTTCCACTCCGAGCAGCAGTCTTTCCATATTCATATCTTCAACCTCCCAAGCAAGTTTGCTTTCCAAAGATTACCCATGGCTTTCGCAGCTCTTTCAGGGGTGGGAACAATCGCAAATCCCCTTTTTGCGTCCATTCCTTTTATCTCGTCATCCCAAATTCCCGGTGGGGCGGTAAAGCAAGCGATAACAGGTTTTTCGAAAGGACCTGCGCCTTTCATATATTCTTCCATCTCTTTGGCCAAATTCACATTTGCCGATGCAAACACAGCAAGAAAAATGACTCCGTGCGTACCCTCATCTTCAATTACCGCTTCCAGGATATCGAGAATATTCTTCGAATTATACCAGGTAGGGCCCATATCCACCGGGTTGGTGCGGATGGCGATCGGGGGAAGGACGCGATTGATCCTGTCCTGCGTGGCTGGAGCGAAGCGGGCAAGTTTAAGCCCCGCCTCCTCGACAGAATCGGCAGCGATCATTCCCGGACCTGCCTGGCCGGAAAGCACCGCAATATGAGATCCTTTAATGGGTGGGCATGCATCAAATACTTTTGCCGTATCAACCAACTCTTCCGATGAAGTGACCTCGAGGATGCCGGCCTGGCGAAGAGCGCCTTTCCATATCTTATAGCTGCCTGCAAGAGAACCCGTATGAAATCGACTTGCACTGTCGCCCTTTTCACTCTTTCCGGCCTTATATGCGATGACGGGCTTTCTTCCCCTTAAAGATGCCGCTGCATCGAGGAGCCCACGTGGTTCATCCAAACCCTCTATATAGAGGGCTATGACCGTGGTAGCCTCATCCTCTTCAACGAGATGCTTCAGAATCTCCGGAAAACCGACGTTGAGCCGGTTTCCCAGACTCATCAACTTAGACACGCCCATCCTTTGTTCAATGGCCATGAAGCCACACAGGTGGCAAATACCTCCGCTCTGACTTATGAGCGCAACTCCTCCTTTTTTCATTAGAGAGAGTTCGGGCGTAAAAGATGCGTTCACTCCGGAAGTCAGGTTGACAAAGCCGAAGGTATTTGGACCAATAATGGGTAGCTCATACTGCTCGGCAATCCTTCCTATCTCCTTTTCAAGGACTTCTCCCTTCACATCCTCAATTTCTCGAAATCCGGCGGTAATCAAAACTAGCCCCTTCAGCCTCTTTTGTCCGCATTGGTGAAGTATTTCCGGAACAAATGAGGCCGGTACAACGACCACTGCAAGATCGACGTCGTCCGGCGTCTCCTTCAAAGATATGTAAGACTTGAGGCCCCAGATCGTTTCACCTTTGGGATTTACCGGGAATATTCGCCCTTTGTAATCGCCCTGAACAAGGCTTTTCATCACATGGTAACCAAGTTTATCGAGACTGTTCGATGCCCCGACGACTGCTACGGATTCAGGAGAGAAAACCCCTTTCAATTTTCTGTTCATCATACCTTCAACTTTCTTCTATAGCCACTTATGGCGGCGCATAACTCAAAGCGGCGGTTGGGGTAACTTCGGCCCTATCCCCCTGGGTATGAACACATCCCTGTGGATTCCCTCTACCGGTGGGGGAAAGCATCCGACACGAATCATCGTGACCCTATTCCTATGAAATAGTTTCGTCAACTTGATTTGGCCCACTTTGACACTCAGAAACGGCCCAGCCCCCTTAGCCGGTTTCCTCTGTCGCCTTCGAACCATGGAGCGTACGGATCATGTAACTTTGGGGTGAAGACAGCATCCCCCCGCCCGGCAAACTCCACGCTCCACGAGGTGGCTTGGTTTTTAGACCATTTTCCATTAAAGTGTTTTTACGGTATATCCGATTCATCTATTGGCAGCTAACCTGCTGAGGGTGGCTTTTTGCAAAAATTCGGCAAATCCGGAAATCGAGCCGGACAATGACCATAATGTTTCACTCCAAAATGGGGAGATCGTATTTACATGGATTCTGAAAATTGCAGGCAATATGCTTCCGAACGAAGAACGGTTGAGATTTCCGTTCCCTTACGGCTGATGGGAGTAATTGCCCTCATCCTGGCGCTTTGCGGCAACGGCGGCTGCATTGCGACACGGCTGAAGGCCACCTCGAACCGGCCGGTCGATGCGAGCATGGAAGTCTTTGTCCGTGCATCAATCGAACAGCACTCGATGGATAGTGTTTGCCTGTTCCCCTTCACCTCACCCCCTGAGATGGCCGCAGCCTCAGATTATCTCACGACCGCTTTTCAGACCAGGCTTGTCCAAAGACGCCCTTTTCGGGAGATCAGGACCCTGCCCTATGAGGTCAAGTCCGATTCGGAAGCATTATGGTACGCCAGAAACGAGGGGTGCACACTTGCAATGCGCCCATCGCTCGTCTACATGATGGACGGAACTGGAGCTATGCCTACAGAGCTTGTAGTACGCACCCGGATACTGGATGCGCGAACGGGTCAAGTCCTCTGGGACATCAAACAGAACGCGCAGTCCGAACCGGGTTACGATATCGATCTTACCTGGAATACCTTCACGGGCGAACCCGCCCAGAGGCGTCGCGTGATGGCCGATTGTCTAGCTCAACGTTTTGCCGAATACCTGGTTAAGCCGCTCGTGAAAGAGCAATAGGAAGCAGCAAGGTTTGCGGCCATAGTGCAACGATAATCAACAGGGTTCAGTGGAGACAGCGATGAGCTCAACTACGGGAGAGATACAGCCGGTCGCAAGTGCGCCATGGGTTGCCCCGGAGACCCAGCTCAAAGAGGTCCAGTCAATACCGCCGGTCACCAGGACCGAAGGCGGCAGTTCCGCAAAAGTTGGGGATTTTGGAGCAAACAGCGGCGCCGACTTTGCTGCACCTCCCCCGGAATTTTCCTCTGAAGTTGTCCAGCAGTTACAATCTTTCCTCAAGGAGAACATGGGCATCGAGTTCAACTTCATCGCAGGCGCAGACGGCAGGACCGTAGTGGAGATCCTGGACAGCAACACCGGCAAGGTGATCCGCCGGATACCGCCGGGAAAGGTTTCCCTCTCTCGCGACAAGATCGAAAAGCTCAGGGGTATTCTATTTGATGGCAACCTTTAGGACCTTATGGTAGACTAAGACAATGACGCCAAAATCCGAGACGGCCGTACGGGTCCTTGTGGCCGATGACGATGAGATTTTCCTCGAGATTCTAGCCGAAACGGTCGAGGAAGCCGGAGCGGCAGTTGAGCTTGCTCCCGACGGCTTGGCCGCCCTCGAACAGTTGTCGCTCGGCGATTTCGATATCCTCATCTCGGACCTGAACATGCCGC
Source organism: Syntrophobacteraceae bacterium (assembly GCA_049520035.1). GTDB lineage: Bacteria > Desulfobacterota > Syntrophobacteria > Syntrophobacterales > Syntrophobacteraceae > SbD1. The sequence goes on from JBEKQE010000029.1 coordinate 10,725, forward strand.
GGATGGATGGTTTGACCTTGCTGAGGCAGGTTAGAGCGCTCTATCCCCACATTCTGAGCATTCTGATAACCGGATTCGGAAGTCTGGAGTCGGCCATACAAGCCCTGCGGCTTGGAGCTTACGACTATATACAGAAACCTTTCATGGTGGAGCAGGTGGCTGTAACGATCCGAAACGCTGTCGACCGGGTCAAAAGCTATAAGGAGAGGGCGGACCTGCTTCTGCAAATAGAAAATCTGCACAGGAAGATCTGTTTTCTTGAAGGAAAACACTATTCGGAATCCAAGGTTTACGACAGCTCGGGCAATCTTATAAGCGGACCTCTGCTGTCCAGTCTATCGGCATTTCGGCCCGATGCTTTTCTGGAAAAACCGCAGGGAAATCCGAATCGGGCCATTGTCGCCCTCGAAGCGCTCAAGGGTCTCAAGCGCGACGGCGTAATTTCAGATTCGGAACTCCACAGACTCAAGCAGGTCATTATTAGTAGGATAGAGTCCGGCAGGTTATGAGAATTTTAATCGTGGAAGACGATGTAATGCTCGGTGAGCTTCTGCAGGAACGCCTGCTGCGTCTGAAACACGAGCGAGTGCGGGTTTGCCTGACTGGGCTCGAAGCCTTTGAGGTGCTCAACGAGGAAGCATTCGATTGTGCGTTTGTAGACCTGCGCCTGCCCGACATGGACGGGCTTCAGCTTCTGACCTCAATTAAGGAACACGATCACGGCCTTCCGGTAGTCATGATGAGCGGTTTTCCAACCATGGACCACACGATCGAGGCCATGCGCAAAGGGGCTTCGGATTTCCTCACCAAACCGTTCACACTCCAGGATGTAGCCCTCACATTGCAGCGCATCATAAAGGAAAGGCAACTGCTGCTGCAAAATCTCAGCCTTCAGCTCGAAATCCAGGCGCGCAAGGAACTCGAGGAGGTAAACCGGAAACTCGAGAGCAGAGTCAACGAGCAGACCAGGCTGTTTCATATCTCCAAGGAAATAGACGAAATCCACTCAAGCGACGATCTTTATCCTCGAATCGTCCACCTGGCCTCATCACTCGAATCGGTCGAAAAGGTAAGCTTTTTCCTGGTACCCCAGGACAGAAGCAGCCTTGTGGGTATGGCCAACTGCGGATGGAACCCCGATGATTCCTGGCCTCAAAAAATAGAGCTCTCAGAGGAGCGGAGGCGGGAGTTGATTGGAAATGGCGCAACTCATGCCGTCATTGGTCCCGACGAAATCCAACGCTTTTTTGCAAACGCGCCGCAAACAGACAGTATCCTTTCCTGCTGGCCGATGCGCATCCGGGGGGAACCGTTCGGTATCCTGATGGCTTTCCACAAAGACGGCAGCCGCTCGCGGCCCTCAGAAGAAACACGGCTTCTTGATTTCCTGATTACAAAGGCATCTTTGGCCGTCGAGAATATGGCGCTTTACGAAAGCCTGGTCAGCAACTTTTATGGAATATTGAAATCGCTCGTGAATGCGCTGGAAGCCAAAGATCTCTATACCGGAAAACATTCTGAAAGAGTAACCCGTTATGCAACCGGGGCAGCCGGAATCCTTGGCTGCTCGGGGGCTCAACTCGAGACCCTGCAGACCGTGGGCTATCTTCATGATATCGGCAAAATAGGGATTTGCGACAGTATTTTGAATAAACCGGGGCCCCTGTCCATCGATGAGTACGAAACTGTAAAAAAACACCCTTCGATTGGGGATTCTATCGTGTCCGAGTTGGGTCTGAGCCCTGAGGAAAGGTCCATAATAAGACATCATCACGAAAGGTGGGACGGCGCCGGATACCCTGACGGCCTATCCGGTGAACAGATCCCGCTCCTTGCAAGAGTATTGAGTGTCGCCGACGCTTTTGACGCAATGACGTCAAAACGGGCCTATCGCAATGCCATGTCGCGCGATCAGGCCCTTGCCGAGTTGCTGAAAAACCGCGGCAAGCAGTTTGATCCGGTCGCCCTGGACGCATTCCTCGAAGTTGTGAAAAAGATCTCGCCCGACGGGGACAAAGCCAAATAATGCTCATTATTTGATAATCGCAAAAGGGCGAAAAGTATGCCTGCCGGAAAACCCTCAACAAGTGAACAAATCCTTATCGAACGATGCATCCGGGCTTTGCATGAAAAGGACCGGTCCAATTACTCGGGCAAGTTCGTCCAGGGGTTTGTGCATAACGCCAATGGACCTCTTCAGAACCTTACCATGCTCGCAGAGATGCTAATATCCGGTGTTGAGCTTCAGGATCGCCTATTCAGGAGCAATTCCGATGAAAACGAAAAATGGTCCGATCTTCTGGGCAAACAGCGAAAACGACTGACTCAGATGCGCGAACAAATATCCAATCTGGCTGCAGACTTGCGCGAATTCATGCAGCTTTATGAAATTGAACGATGCGGGACAGAAATAGATATTAATGCTGTTCTGGCAAGGATGGCGAAAGTGTTACGGTCCGACCTGTTCTTCAAGCACCAGGTTAAATCGGAGCTGCGCCTGGCAAAAAACCTTCCCCACGTAAAGGCCCTCGGCAGGGACTTCGTACCAGCCGTCTTCCACCTTTTCGAGAACGCAATAACAGCCCTCAAGGAATCCCCAAAGAAGGAATTGATCGTTGAGTCGTGCATGCAGGCCGGGGACATAGTGGTCAGAATAACTGACTCAGGTTTCGGGCCGCCGGAAGAGCTGCATCCGGACATCCTCTTCGACCTGTTCGAATCGAGATGGCAGAATCGTGACAGTCAAGCCGTGTCCTCAGACCAACATCTCGGATTTGGACTCTATGCGGCAAGGCAACTCCTTCTGCCTTACGGGTTTAGCGTCAGCCTTGAAAGAACCGATGAGGGAACTTCAGCGCTAATACGCATGCCTCTGCAAAAATAAACCGGCATAAAATTCCACCCGCCGGAAATTCTTTCCCTGATCTCCCTTTCGTGACGCCTGTCGGAAGTCGGAAGGCGGAGCTTGCAAATAGGCAGGTTGGGATTCGCAATTTGCAGACATCCGGCTTTCAATAATCAGATCTCGGCCTTCGGATTTCCGTCTTCCACTCTCCAATCTGCCTCTTTTGGCAAAGTATTTGCTTAAGATTATTTCGACTGTAAATTCTATTGTTTTTACTGAAGGGAGGTTGACTGAAGCCCTATGAAAATAGATGAGATCCAGAGCCAGCAAGTTATGCAGGAGAGCAGGCAGACAAAAGGACCCCAGAGCGCCGGTCGTGATGATGCCTTTGCCCTGCTGCTTCAGAGTGAGATAGCGGGACCGGGGGAAGAGACTGCTCCGGGTGACGCCGTTTGCGCGCCAATGAGCGTACCCGACCTTGGGATCCAATCCCTGAGCGGCAATTCAGCGCAGGCTTCCCAAGTGTCCCAGGCAATTTCTGCTGTCAATGGCGTCCTCACACAGTTCGACTCTCTGAAAAATGCGCTGCAGGCAAACAAGTCTCCTAAAGAAATCAATGCCCTGATCGAACAGCTCAACACGCAAATTGCCGGTATGGACGATAAAATGAGCGGCCTTCCCGCAGATCATCAGCTAAGCGACATGGCCGAAGAATTGAAGGTTACCGCATATATGGAATCGGTTAAATGGAAGCGGGGCGACTATTTGTAAGATCCCAGGGACAGATGTTTCACACGTGACGGAGGCTAAAATGAAAGGTACCGCGTTTCTCTTTATAATTCTCATTTCGGCCCTCCTTTTTGCGGAATGGCGAGCGCCCATAGCTTCCAGTTCGGAGGGGTCCGGAACGCTATTGAGAATTCAAAGCCTGGAAAATAGGATCGGTCCCCCTCCCCGCCAGCTCCTGGCAGATCGTACCGATACGCAAGACGACATTATATATAGTACCGATCCCCGGATGGATCGGGCAATGGAAGAACAGGCAAGGAAGGAACAGGAAAAGGAAGACAAAGCATGGAATATGCTGCAGAATATGTATCTTAATAAAGATATCAGAAAAAGTCCTAAATCTACCCAGCCGGACAACGCGCCACAAAAATAAGGGGGGCCTGTTTTTGCAAACCCCCTATTCAAACTACTGTCTTCCACCACCAAAAATACAGTAAATCGCCCGCTTTTAGTCGTACCTGAAGACCTTGGATACAGATAACTGGAAATGCGTCCATTTTCCTTTCTCCGCCTTATGCCTATAAATCTGACACGAGGTTTGCTCATGGATCAAAGTGAGGGAAGTAATGGCTTCCCCTGGTCCGAATGGATGGAATCCGCGCTGGCAAAAAAGGATATCCAATGAACCCTTTGGAAATGCCTCTCAACGATATCATGACCAAGTGGCTCAAAGGCGTTGAGAAGTCCCGCGAGCGCATCCTCAAATCCAAAGATGTGCTGCTCGGCTTGCTCGATACGGAAATTGCCAAAACGCCCTATGACGTTGTCTACCAGGAAGACCGCATCAAACATCGATGCTGAAGCTGAAAACACCGGAAAGGAAGCATTGACCGAAGCCGAACCTGTATCGGAGCACCGGCCGCAGAGAAAGCCGATGACCGGTAAAACCGCCGCCGCATCAAAAGCTTCGCCGAAAAAGAAAAAAGCCTCCACGCAAACCCGGACCTCCGCCTGAAAAGAAACCAGGCATGCAGCGGTTTGAGTCAGAAACCGACAGCGCCGTTGATGTTGAAAAAAATTATAATTCCGCCTCCAGCGCGTCTTCTATTACTACCTCGAGTTCCGCCAGCACGATCTCTTTGATGGACATTGCATGGACTTCCGGCAGGGTCGCCGTGACAAGCTCGGGGTCGGGCTTGAGGCTCACGCCTGTTTTTGCGCACACCTGGTCGACTATGCGCACGACCATGAGTAGCGCGTCTGAGCTGTCCAGCTCCTCATCGTGATGATGTTTTGTCACGCTGCAGTAAACCTCCGGAATACTCCACTCGTTCATGAGGGTATATCCCTGCTCGACGTGCATGGAATCAAGCACCTCAAGAACGAAGTGCTCCGAGATCGTGATATCCTGATTCTCAGCTCTTATCGTCTCGATAACCCTGAGGAGAAGCAGCTTCCCGATATCGTGGAAAAGACCCGACAGAAAACCTTCGTCCGCCAGTTCCGGGTATCCGGTTTTGCGCAGCAGCCATTGCGAACCCTTGGCAGTTGCCAGCGCGTGTTTCCAGAGAACCTGGAGGTACCGGCCTATGAAGGGATCATGCGAGAGGTAGTAATTCTTTTGGCTGCCTGCAACAAGGCAGTTGTACACCTGGTTGACGCCAAGGCGCATGATTGACTCTCTTATAGTGCGTACCCTGTTCAAACCCGCAAAAAATGCTGAATTGGCAAGCTTCAGCATCTGGCCGGCCAAGGTCTGGTCCTTGACGATAATTGCCGCAATGTCATTGATCGAACTGTTTTCATCGGCCATTTTCTCGTGCAGTTCCTGAGCCACCTTGGGAAATACCGGGAGATTCAGCGTCTCTGAGGCCGCGTATTCTTCCACCATGTCCAACAACGAGATACTCTTCTTCTGCATTTTCATTGCTCTGTGCCCAGAAGGCGTCTAAGTTCGAAGACCGGCCGGGGTTTGCCCACACGCGGAAGAGACCTGAATATCTCCTGAATAGTGGTCACTCCGTTTGCGGCTTTCATAATTCCATCTTCCAGAAGGGTTATGAGACCCGACGTTTCCGTGCTGATTCTTCTTATATCGTAGGAAGTACTTTTATTCAGAATGGCGTCCTTGACCGGTTCGTTCAAAACGAGCAGTTCAAATACGCCCACCCGTCCCTTGTAGCCGGTGGAACGGCACTGGGAACACCCACGCCCGGCTTTGAAACTTGCTCCTTTTGCATCGTTCACGGTATAGCCGAGTCGACGCAAATCCGCAGGTTGAGGCATATAACTCTCTGCGCAGTTAGGGCATACTTTTCTCAGAAGCCTTTGAGCGAGGACGCAAATCACCGTTGAAGAGATCAAGAACGCTTCGATATTCATATTCAACAGACGGATGAGCCCCCCGATGCTGTCTTCCGTATGAAACGTGCTGAGTACCTTATGTCCGGTTAGAGAGGCCTGGATGCATGTCTCCGCCGAAAAACGGTCGCGTATCTCTCCGACTACTATAATGTCTGGGTCCTGCCTGACTACGTGCTTCAGGCTCTCCTCAAAGGTCAGGTTTATTTTGGGGTCTATCGAGCATTGAGCTATCCCGTCAATCACGAGCTCAACCGGGTCCTCAACCGTTATTATACTGGTGTCCACACTTTCGAGATAGTTAATCGAACTGTAGAGGGTGGTCGTTTTCCCGGACCCCGTTGGCCCCGTCATAAGGATAATGCCGCTCGGAACATCCAGTGCGTCGAATTTAAACCTCTCGAGCATCTTCGGATACATCCCGGTTTCATTCAGGCTCACGAGCAGCCCTCTTCTTCCCAGCAGCCTCAGGACTGTCTTCTCGCCCCAGACCGTAACGAAGAAAGAGACCCTGACGTCCAGGGAAGCCCCGGTCCGAGCGTCCTCGTAATCTATCCTGCCGCCCTGGTGTCGCCTTCTTTCAGCTATGTCGGCCTTTGACATGATCTTCAGCCGGCTTGTTATCGGTAGCCCCATTTGCAGGGGAAGGTCCCTGTGGTGGACCATGACCCCGTCGAGGCGAAATCGGACGCGGACCCTGTCTTTCATGGGCTCTATATGGATGTCGCTGGCATTGCTTTTGATCGCCTCCTGAAACAGACCGTTCACCACTCCGACTATTGATTTCTCGTCGGGCTGGCTGATCCTGGCAACGGCTGCTTCACGCTCGATGGCGCCCAGTATTTCGCGGAATTCGGATTTCGAGCAGATGACCTGTCTAACTTTGCCAAAAACTTTTTCAGCCGCGTCGAGGCTTTCGCGGTTCAAGGGATCGATAAATGCGACCGTCACTTTTCCATCTGCACGGCAAACCGGCAGGAATTGATGAAGAGAATACCAGTTGGGCGGGATTTTTCTCAGAAGGTGAGCGTCCAGGCGGGAGATTTCAAGCTCATAATACGGTAGCCCCAACTGGTAGGAAAGCACCTCCAGCAAGCTCCGCTCTTCAATGAGGCCGGCTTCGACCAACACTTCACCGATTGTCTTTTTTGCGGCAGATTCTTTTTGCAGACTAATCGCCATATCAAGATCTCGGTTCGTGATTAGTCCGAGTTCGATCAGGAGTGCGCCGATTTTGACATTAATCTTGCTTTCAGACAGGGTATCCTGGAGCTGTTCAATGGTAATGTATTTAAGCTCCTGCAAGACCTGGGTGAGTGTTTTGTCTGCCGTCACCTTCGAATGAACTCTTTTGGCATAGTTCAGCTTTTGTTCATCGAGATATCCCTTTTGGATCAGCATCTGGTATATCACTCCGGACTGGTCCTTCCTGCCGGAGACCGGTTCGGAGGTGCCTGCCTGGATACTGGACTGATCTGCCCCCATGAATTTCAGAACTTTTTGGTTCTCCACTCCAAGTCCCCTGCTGGCTGATGTAAGAAAAAGGACGCCCGTGACTGTGGCTCTCAAAAGCAGAATCGGAACCTCCGGCCAAAGACTTAAGGGAATTTAAGGACTCAAAGGTTTGGGAAAGAAATATGTTGTGCCCGTTTTTGGCTCGCGATGATTTGGCTCGCCAGATTGCCCAAAGCGTTTCGTTGGGTCATATTTTAGCGCTGCAAAATCACCCTTGAGTGTGTTATGGATAGGATGAACACAACCTAAAATATTACCTTTCATCGGTCGTGAGGCCTGAAATCCGGCTTCTCATCGGCGATTTGACAGGCGGGGGAAAGACGACCCGAACCGCGCAACCGTCGAGTTCCTTCGCCAACGCCTCAAACCAGGTGATGAAATACTATGGAATTATGAAGATAAGTCCTTGATGTTTTACCTTCCAAACAGGGTCCGCGGCGGAGTCTCCTGCTTTCGGGTCACAGACGTGGGGATACACGAGCTATCACAATTCCTCATCAATGGGGGTGAAGCTTACCTTCATGGCAGTTAGCTTGAGCGATTCCCCCTCCCCTGTTTCCTTTTCCTGTAGACTGTTTTTGGAAAAATGCTTCTGCGGTATGTCGTGAACCTTTCCTGCTCCACGTGCAGCCTGAAGCATCTGGCCGGTTGCAAATACGACCAGTTCCGCATGCGCTCCGTAACTGTCCGGGATGCAGGGAGTGAGGAAGAGCAGATCTTGTTCTCTCATTCCGGCGGTAAACGCGGAACCATGCGAACAGCGTAATACGAGCCGAAGCCAATTTTCATTGTTTCATTGTAAGCGCTATCGAAGTCCTGCCGGAAGGAATCGTCCTTGAACGCCCGACTAATCACAAGCCATCCCGGTTTCCGAAAACGCAAAGCGGCACTGAGAATAATTTTTCGCCGCTCGGCATCGGGGACATAAGTGTAAGAGGCTATATCATTCAGGGCTGTCCATGACGCATCGCGCCAGTCATGGCGGGAAAAGACCGCTAACGAGTCGATCACCACGGCGGATTCCCCCCATTTTTCACGGATCGTCTCTAATGCGCGGCCGGCGTCCGCCGCAGGACCCGGCAATTCGGGATTCTCTTCATAGCTCATCGACGACAAAAAGGCGTCAGCCTTAAAGTTCAGGAACCATGCGGCCTTTGCCAAGTTGTCCCAATTGAAAGTCGGCGCCCAGGCAATGACCGTGGCCAGGAGGGTCATCGCGACAACTTTCGCCATTGGCGGTCGCGCCGCTTTGAAGGAAACTGCAAGCAGGCAAACCATAAAAGGCATCAAATTGAGAACATTGTTTTCGTGGCTGCGTCCCGCGACATAGTAGGACGATGCGCCAAACAACAAGAGAATGCAGACAAACAGATGGCGAAATGTTTTATCGTCGTTCCGCGACGGCCAGGCGCCTAGCGCGGCGGCAATGCCCACAGCGAGTACGGATATGAGATACCACACCACCCCGCGCGCGAAAATATCCAAGGGCCCTGGCGGGGACAAGACGTAAGTCAGATAAATGCCGGCTGAAGGACATGTATGGTAAATGGCATAATAAAGGCCGATGGAACCGACGACCAAGACCGCCAAAGCTGTGAGCAAAGGCAGCATCGCCAATGGCAACCGGATCAGTCTTTTGGCCAGGGACACATCCTGCCGTCGGATGAGCAGGTAGAGGGGCCACCAAACGACAGTGCAATAGAACGCCGATTCTGGCGACCACAGAGCGCCGATCCCCCAAAGCAGATGGCCGAAAACAGGTTTTGGCCGTTCGGCCTTGATTAGATAAGCGGCAAGAATAACGGCGGGCAAAAATCGGAATCCGCCGGCGCTTGGATACACGAGGGTGAAGGTAAGGTCGAACGGGGCGGCAGTATAAAAGAAACAGGCAACCAGGCAGGTCAGGAGAATAACGCCTTGCCATACGGCGGATACCGGCCGGCTGCCTACAGCGATCCAGCCAATCAACAGCGCATAGCAAACATTACTGAGGCCGGTGAGCCAATATAATCCCGTCCAGCATTCCGTGCCGCAGGTTGCCGCAAGCATCGCCGTGGGGCCCAGGCCGTATTGAACCGGAAAATCATAAAAAATTCTGGCGCCGGATAACAGCAATTCGCTCGCCGCAACATAAACACCCCAATTTTGCCATGCTGCTAAAAACTGAGCGGGAGAAGAGCCCATGGAGGACGTCGTCATAAAAGCCAGCATGATTGCCACGCCCCCATAGACGGCCCACAGCACTGCATTGGTCCGTCGGCTTTTTCCTGCCCATTGCTCGAACTCGGGGCGGGACAAAAGAAATGCCATTCCGCAAGTCAGCGCCGCAAAAACAACCAGGTTATCGAATGAAACCTGAAATTTCAGCGCACTGTCACGCCGCCAGTATGGAATGGTGGCTGCACTCATGAGCGCGGCAAAGGCGCCAATAGCGGTTCCGCCCCAGCGCCGCCCTTGCATGCGCCCGATGACTATCGCAATAAGTGCGAAAACGATACCCGCCTTCCAACTGTTGATCGCGCGGACCAACAGCAGAAGAAATATCCCGCCGACCACGAGCATGATTTCCGCAAGGGAAAGGGAGACCTTGGAGGCGTAACGCCACCGGCCGATAGCCAGAGGAATGCCGAGAGAAAAACCTTTAAAATCATGTAGCCGCCGGGAATGAAGGAGCGCGGAGATGCCGGAAGGGACAAGCACAGGCCAAAGGGCCAACAGCAAACCAACCACGACGTAGATAACCAGCGTCACAATCTTCGTTTCGGTCATCACCTTTCCCTTGAGCCTGGCATCACCCGGAATAATGCATCAGATTGTGCGCTATGCATACGAACCGCATTTCCGGGTCGGATTCTGCCCGAAAAAACTTCTTGAACAACCCGCAAGCCAGAAAAACCATACAATTTCCCAATCGAACCCGCAAGTGATAAGTCAATGAGACTGGTTGTTGCAATTTCAGGACATACCACCATCCCCGCAGTTGATGGTCACGTTCCCCCGCCCCAGCGTGTCGGATGGCGCTCAGGCGCATAGGATGCGATAGTAGCGGGCGAGGGAAAAAGCCGAGGCAACATGGAAGTATCCCACGCTCCGCGGGGTATGGTGGACCACCCTGACCCCAACCTTGACGAGCCGCCTGATGACCGAGTCCATGTTGGCTGACCCAAAGGCGGCGCGTTGTAATGGAAAACCATCTGGGAAACTGGTGCGCAGAGAACCATGCCTCCCGCGAACGCCCAACGCGCCAGACTTCCGCCTAAAGGCGGTAAGAGGAATGACCAGATTAGACGTGTCGCACGGTCGGCCTGCCCGCTACGCGCTCGCACGACGCAGAGTGGTTATTTTTTTCGGTAGGGTACTATATAAGTCTATCACACGAGGAAGGTGATTGAGAGGTACTGAGTCCAGTCATGATCACTCGTCACCTTTTTCAGCAAAAACAGTGTAACCCAAGCAGTCATCCCCGCCTCTCGTTGTTCTCAGGGATACGTGGCCAATGATTGCAAAAAAACCTAACAGGGGTAATAATGCGATACCTAGCAGTCTGAATATGCAATTGGAGATGGGGCCGGAAGATTTCCTAAATAGAAGGGAAAGGGGCAACGCCATCATTTTATGGCACGCAACGGTTAGTGCATCACCGCGGGCATAGACTGCTACATTCCTGAATCCTGCCTGTTCCAGGAAATGCTTCAAAGAAGATGGCGTAAACCTCCAATAATCATAAGGAATAAAATGCCAACGGGCGGCGAAGGGAACGGTCAGTACCAAGGTCCCACCGGGATTCAGCACGCGGTAAGCCTCAGAGAGGAAAAAGGAGGGATTACTGACGTGTTCCAATGTTTCGGTACACAGAATCATTGAAAAGCTAAGATTAGCAATGGGCCAGGAATCTCCCCTGTAATACAGGGTATCCGGCATCTCATAGCCAAAGCGCTGCTTGACATCAACAATGTCAATACCGGTGTATGTGATGCCCTCAGGAAGCAAACATCGATAAGGCTGCGCTCCACAACCTACGTCCAGAACAGCACCGGATGCTGTTTTCAATACTGGCGCGATGTCACTCCAGATAGAAGCCGCCTGCAGGTCCAGGAGACGGCGTGCTGCCGCAAGAAAACGCTCCCTATGCGATTCCACTCTATGGAATAAAGCTGGCCGCCACTCTTCTTCTGTCCTTTCGCACATGTTTCGCCTTGAGCAGAAGCACTTCTGTACCGATGGTAGCATTTTGCCATCCTGAACCGCTACAAAATGTATTAAATCATCATGTTACGACGATATTTGCCCACAAGCCTATGTGTTTACAGAGTAATCTGTCAAGACAAATTTGAGATGAAAGGGATCTTACAGTCTTTCGGAACTATCTGACGGAAATTAAAATACATTTCCGGCTTTGAAAGGTTAGATTCCTTCAGCCGGAATAGCTCTTTGATTTGTATCCCACAACCGCCAGGTTTCCGGCGGGCAGAGGGATGGACAGATTCCCAAAATGACGCCTGCGCAAGTATGCAAAGGCCTCTTGCTTGAGTTTTCGGGGCAATGGCAAGAGCTTGAGCCAGTAGTGCAACGGGTATCGATTCAGCACCGGCCTGGTCTCTATGTTTTTAAAACCGGCCTTATCGAGGAGGAAGGAGGCGCTCCTGTACGAGAACAGTTGCAGATGCTCGACGTCGAAGATGGGGGACTTCAACCCGAGAAAAAGAGCCGAGGACGAACGCCTGTTATGGCATATTAAGAATATCGCACCACCGGGTTTTAAGAGTGTGAATACATCACTGCAAATCTTGAGCGGGTCATAAAGATGTTCCACAGTTTGGAAACAGGTGACCAGGCTAAAGCGTTCATCCCGGAAGTCCTCCACCCGGAACAGACCATGGCGAATCAAGGGCTTCACCGAACCAATGGCGGCGGACATCGCCGCTTCCGAAGGCTCCACCCCCACAACGCGATCAAAACCGTGAGCGAGCAACTGCGCGAGGAATGCACCATCGCCCGTTCCGATATCAAGTGCGCCGTCAAGATCCGGAAGCCGGCGCATTATGGCCGGCAGGAACCCTGCGTAGGTTCTGCCCGCATACTCTGATTCCGTGCCGCTGTCATATGCCGCATCCATATAAGCCTGAGCGAGCATTTCCAAAACAGGCAATGGGGAAGCATACAGCAGATCGCAGCGAGGGCAGGAGATTAGGCGGTAGTGCATGTATTCCGGAATCTTACGCGAGGCAAAAGCATACTCATCCCATCCTGCGGGGTCAAAGTCTGCCTCAGCGAAAATATGTGACTGATCCGCAGAGCCGCACACCGGGCACAAACGGGTAACCATTTCTATTTTCAAATGGGTAACCATTTCTATTTTCAATAGTGTTTAACTGCCTATTTTCGTTGGTTCGGTCAGGCGCCCATCCGCTTATTTGCAGAGGCGCGAACTTGACCGCCTTCGATTATGTTTCGCCGAATGAAATGAGGCCTCCGCTTCACTTCCTCAAAAATCTTGGCGATGTATTCTCCGATTATACCTATCGCAAGGAGATTGATTGATCCAAAGAACAATATGCTGATCAGCAAAGTCGTGACACCTTTCGGCGCCAAACCGGGAACCAGGATCCTCGATATTACCTGCAAGAATCCCAGGAGCAGTGTCGCCAGAAACAGGCAGCCTCCAAGAAAGCTCAGCAGTGACAAAAGAGCGGTGCTAAAAGAGAGTATTCCCTTTTTGGCCCATGCGACGTTCTTGACGAGATTATTAGTCGAGCGCCCAAACATACGTTCCGGACGTATGTAATCTACACCGGTCTGTTTGAAGCCAACGAAAGCACGAACACCCCGCAGGAATAGGTCGCGTTCCGGGAATTGCAGCATGCAATGCATAACCTGTTTATCCAAAAGCGAAAAATCGCCCGCATCCCGCGGAATGGGCAGATACGAGAATTTGTCGAAAACGCGATAGAAGAGCTTATATGCAAACTGCATAAACAAGGGCGCTTCACGCTTCACACGCCTTCCATACACCACATCGTAGCCTTCGCGCCATTTCAGCACGAAAGACTCAATAAGCTCCGGTGGATCCTGAAGATCACCGTCCAGAAGCACGCATGCATTTTTTGAAGTTATCTCCATTCCGCTTCGGAAAGCTGACTGGGACCCGAAATTGCGTGAGTGAGACACTCCGATCACCCGCCTGTCCCTTCGCGTCAGCTCACGGATGACTTCCTCGCTCTCATCGGGACTGTTATCGTTTACGAAGATAATTTCATGTTCGATGCGAAGCTTTTCGAATGTCTTCTTGAGTCGTTCGTACATTATCGGGATTGCCTGGGCGTCCTTATAGCACGCAATCACTGCACTGACGCTGTACTTGGTATCCAGGCCGTATTGTTTCGAGAGACGCTGATATTTCTCTTTGTCCGGAAAGTTTCGATACCACTCAATGGTCCGTATCAGTCCGTCCCTGAAATCGATGTTCGATTCCCAGTTGAGCAGTCCCCTGGCTTTGTCCGAATTGGCGAACCAATCGAAGGTCGTGTCCCAATGCCGGGCCGGCATCGAAAAGGAAGGTGGATCTCCTATTCCGAACAACTCCCCGGCAATCTCGGTCACCTGATGGATGGTCGTCTTCCTGCCGCTGCCGATGTTGAAAGAATCACCATAGTTCTCTTCACGAAGATAGAGCGCGGCCTTAATGAAGGCTTCGCAGGCTTCATCCACGTAGATAAAATCACGCGATATGGCCGGATTGACGAATTCAGGGTAACGCCCTTCCGATCCACAGCGCACGACAGTGGGTATTAAACGCGCCGAATCCTCCATGGGGCCGTATACCGAGTACAAACGGAGATTAGCGCAGGGCAGTTTTTTCTTCCGGCCGTAGTAGTAAAGCAAATTTGCACAGGCAACCTTCGAAACGGCATAATCACTGTTTGGCGCGGGCAAGTCATCTTCTACGGGCCCCGAAACATGGTCTCCATATTCGGAAGAACTTCCAGCATGAACGTAGCACGCAATCTTGCGAAGGGCCAACTTTTCGAGCAGTTTTGCCGTCAGGTTGAAATTGGTCTCATATATGAGTTCGCTCTCCTGCTGGAATGAATAGGCGCCATATGCAACACAGTTGAAAACTGTACGCGGTTTGACGTCTTCGAGGAGATTGTCCAGATTGGATTCGACCAGCAGGTCCACCGCCCGCAAATTCTCTTCGGGAAGCTTCTCAAGCCGCCACGCTGCCGGGTAAGTCGAGGTGCCGACTACATCCGATCGATGATCCAGTATCATCCGCAACAGGTTTGAACCGATGAATCCGCTGGCCCCCAAGATCAGTATGGGGCCCTGCAAACGGGCTATTACATGTTCCAGGTCCCTGCTCATTGACATAATTCCTTCAAAATACTTTCCGGATCTAAACCGCATTCCTTCCGATGGAATTTCTGAGAGCCATAGCGAGCTGAAACATATCCGAGAGCACAGCGATGTGTAAAAACCGGGGGCATCCTGCCCATAAGCGCCAGGCAATAGGACAACATTTGACCGATACCGCCGCTTGAAACGTGTTCTTCCACAACGATTAGTCGCTGTGATGAACGCAGGCTGCTCAGAAGACCTTCTGGAATCGACTCAGCGCTCAGCGGCAACTCGGTCACCACCCATAAGTCCGGCTGCTGTTCCAGGGGCAAGGTGGCCGTAACACTTAATATGGCTCCCGCCAGCGGCCCTGCAGCAACCATCGTCGGGCCTTTTCCTCTGAGCAGGCGGCGCCACGCTGCATATTCCGGCAATTCCATGTCCCGAGGGAGTTCGCAGCGTCCTAGGCGCAGGTACCCAGGGCCAGGCAGCCGCATGAGTTGATCGATAATGATCGGCACATCTGCAGCGAATGCAGGCACGTACACCCTCATATTTTGCAGGCAAAGAAGCGCTCCATAATCTTCCAGCGCGTGATGCGTTCCTCCCATTGAACCGTATGCATATCCGCCTCCATTGCCGACTAGTATTACCGGCAAGCGGTGCATGCAGATATCGTTACGAATCTGCTCGTACGGACGGGCATAGACAAAAGGGGCGATACTGTATACCCAGGGCCTTAGACCTGTTCTGGCCAAGCCGGCTGCAACGGAAACCATGTTTTGTTCTGCGATCCCTGCATTGATAAAGCGCTCTCCCAAAGCATCCCGCAAGGGCTCCAGAGCCCGAAATCCAAGATCTCCAGTCAAAAACACCAATTTGGGACCGGACGCATGGTCAACGAGGGTCTGGCATAATATATTTCTCATAACGACTCCAACTCTTTCAATGCCTGCATGTACTGTTCTTCTGTCATGGATAGGTAATGCCATTCCATTTGGTTTTCCATAAAAGAGATACCGTATCCCTTGCAGGTGTGTGCCAGATAGATCTTAGTGCCGGAGCTGGAACGCTTGCATGCCGAGGCGATCGCATATACGTCGTGCCCATCGATCTCCTCAGCCGCCAATCCGAAGTCCCGAAACTTCTCGGCAGTCAACTGGAGCCCCGATACTTCCTTCGTTGTTCCGAAGCCCTGCAGCTCATTGTGGTCGATGAATACCGTCAGCGGAGCAAGCAAGCGATGTGCAAGGAAGATCAGCGCTTCCCACGTGGAGCCTTCCTGCAGTTCTCCATCCGATAACAGGCAAAATACTCTTCCGGGTTGCTTCTGGAGAGTTTTCCCCAAAGCAATCCCTGCCGCCAACGACAGTCCATGCCCGAGACTTCCGGTGGAAAAAGGAATCTCGGGCAAGAAATCCGGAGCAGGATGTCCGCTCAATTTCGTATCATCCCTGTGAAACTGCAACAGGGCCTCATCTTTCAGACGGCCAATAGACCACAGTGTGGCGTAAAGGGCTCCCGCAGCATGCCCCTTTGATAGGATGAAAGTGTCCTGAGCCTCAAGCACCGTATGAAAAAGGACCATCATTATGTGTAAGGCTGATAAATTGCCGCCGATGTGTCCAACACCGCTATCGTAGTGCATCTCGATGAGTCTTTTGCGAGTCTTCTTGATGGCTTCTTTTAATTTCTCCATTTTTTCACGCCGCACTTTCCATTACCATTGTAGAATATCGTAGTCCATCTAAGCCTGGAACAGCACTTTTATCGCTTCATATTATGGAGAGAACCGTCGGGCGCAAGCTCCGCAGAACTCCAAGATTACGCGTGCGGCCGAAAGGGATCGGAAAGTATTTTTATACCTGGATGCCTCAGGAAACCTCCCGATGGACTAAAAAGGCCCAAAACCTCAGGGACCGCTCTATTTGGAGAAAGTATACGAAGTAGATCCCAAGAAGTAAAAGGATTTCGCAAGCGAAAAAATGTGGAAGGACTCAGTCCATGCTTGCATTGAGAGTGCGCAGGGCAAACGGGGGTTGGGACAGTTACAGGGTGTGCGAAAGAAAACAGGTGGCCTGATGGCCAATCACTCCTGATTGCACCCGGTCATGTTTTAGCGCTGCAAAATTTCCCTTGAGTGTGTTATGGATAAAAGGAAACGCCATCATTCAGCGTTCCCTGAAAGGGATTGGGTATAGATGAAAGAGAAGTCGCCGGGGGCCCCGAAACTTCCGGGCAGAATTTGGCTGCGGCTGCAGCCTCTTCTGCCCCTGCTGGCCGTCTTCATAATCAGCGCGACCCTACTTTGCTGGAACCTCGGCGCCCGGTACCTGTGGGAGGACGAGGCGTATACGGCTGTGTCGGGACAGAGGATGATGTCTTACGGTCGGCCCCTGGCGTACGACGGCCGCAACCTTCTCAGTTCAGACGCCTATGATCCGAAAGAGACGGAAAAGCTTCCGACAGGCGACCCGGCAGAGGCAATACGTTACTATATTCAGCGCGGTGACTTCAAGGCTGATACTGCCTGGACAGCCCAGCCGTGGGGACCATTCGTTGTGGCCGGGGCTTCTCTTGCCCTCTTCGGGCACGATACCGTTCCGGCTCGGCTGCCGTTTGCTTTAGCCGGCGCCCTGACTGCGGCATTGCTTTATGCGGTCGTGCGCAGAAGGCTCGCTTCGCCCGTTACGGCGGTGGCCGCTGCGGCCCTGGTGCTGGGGAATTCGTTCTGGGTCATGCACATGCGGCAATGCCGCTACTACGCATTGTCGTCTTTATTTTTGCTCGTTACTCTGGAGGCTTATCTTCGCTGGAGTGAAGGCAGGCGATGGGGCGGACCTGTTTTCATTGGGGCCGCCTGGGTGTGGTTCCAAATGGACTATGGTTCCCTGTGGCCGGTTCTTGGAATTCTCGGACTGCACGCTGTCATCACCAGGACCCGGCGCCTCGGAGAGATTGTTCTGGTATTTACCGGGTTTTGCGCGGTGACTGCTCCTTTCTGCCTCTATTACCATTTAGCCGGCAGAACCGAGCATATGGCGATTCAATGGTCAAATGCGATCTGGAGTATGCTGTTCGAGGTTAATCAGTTTCAGTTTCCGCTCGCTATGATACCTGTGGTGCTTTGGCTGTTGTGGTTGAAAAGGCGTGACGGCCCCAATACTCAATCGCTCCCCCTGGTCGGATTGTCTCTTGCAATCGTTTGCGTGCTCCCGATTTGGATGGCCATGGCAGGTACATTTCCATTCTACCGCTATATC
Source organism: Syntrophobacteraceae bacterium (assembly GCA_049520035.1). Taxonomy (GTDB): domain Bacteria; phylum Desulfobacterota; class Syntrophobacteria; order Syntrophobacterales; family Syntrophobacteraceae; genus SbD1. The sequence continues at coordinate 28,776 of JBEKQE010000029.1, forward strand.
GTTCCCATCACGACGCTCTCGGCCATTGTGGCAGCCTATGGTATAGTGGAAACGGCGCGGCTCCTTCCGCGCGCAAAGGATGTCCGCTGGCTGCTTCCATCCACCGTGGCGGCCGCAACGCTTTTTTTCTTGATCACCAATCTGCCCTCCCGGCCGGGAGGACTTGTTTTTCCTGAGAAACACCGGCTAAAATATTACCTTTCATCGGTCGTGAGGCCTGAAATCCGGCTTCTCATCGGCGATTTGACAGGCGGGGGGGAAGACGACCCAAACCGGGCAACCGTCGAGTTCCTTCGCCAACGCCTCAAACCTGGTGATGAAATACTATGCAATTATGAAGATAAGCCCTTGATGTTTTACCTTCCAAACAGGGTCCGCGGCGGAGTCTCCTGCTTTCGGGTCACAGACGTGGGGAACGTGCGGTTTGCCGTTTACAGGCGAAGCGTGGGCTTTTGTCATACTTCCATCTACCTGCGGGAGTTGCAGAAAAGCCGGTGGCAAGTCCATGTATTAAACGCTCCCGACATAACCTGGGGTAATTTCCCCGACCCCCGGTTTCACCATACGCTTATATCGGCTGGATCGCTTCCCCTGAAGGTTTTCGAACGAGTGTCGCAGTGAAAAACCAACCACTTGACTGCATTTTTATGATATGCAAAAAGATGTGACTGAAACAAGAGCCAATCTGAATTCGAGTGAGCGGCACGCTTCGGGGGCATCCGAAAAGCGAGCGAATCCATTGCCTGTTTCCAGCCTGCCGGTACAACCGGGTGGAGCTACGGTATAGCTTATGTACAGAGACAAAAAAGTCGTCGTGGTAATGCCGGCCTACAACGCGGAAAAGACGTTGCGGCAGACCCATTCGGAGGTGTTGGCACAGGACTGCGTCGATTTGATTATCGTCGTGGATGATGTCAGTCATGACAGGACGATCGAGGTCGCAAGGGGCCTTTCTAAGACCAGGGTGTATGCCCACGATAATAACATGGGCTATGGCGGCAATCAGAAGACCTGCTACAGGCACGCTATGGAGGAGGGAGGAGACATCGTCATAATGGTCCATCCCGACTTCCAGTACACCCCAAAACTTATTCCGGCCTTTGTTTCAATGATCGGAAACGGCCTCTACCATTGCGTCCTCGGCTCGAGGATTCTCGGGGGCTATGCCCTCAAAGGGGGTATGCCCTTGTGGAAGTATGTCGCCAACAGGACCCTCACCTTTGCCGAGAACCTTCTTATGGGCGCAAAGCTCTCAGAGTATCATACGGGCTACCGGGGCTTTTCACGCGAGTTACTCGAAAAAGTCCCCTTCCATACAAACTCGGACGATTTTGTTTTCGACAATCAGATGATTGCCCAGATTCTCTGGCTGGGGTACACGGTTGCCGAAGTAAGCTGCCCTACCCGGTATTTCAACGAGGCATCCTCAATAAACTTCAGACGAAGTGTTATATATGGAGTCGGCTGCCTCAAAACGGCATGTGAGTATCGCCTGGCGAAAATGAAACTCATTAATTCGAGGCTTTTTCACTACGATCACGGATAGACAAAAAAAGAGTCATATGCTCCACCCTGGCGCGGTGGCCGAAGTTTGATGGAAATTGTGATTGAATGGCAGAACCCGGCAAAATAATGAAGATCGGCCGTCGCAGGACACTTATCAAAGCGCTCATTCTGCTGGCTCTGGCAGCGATTTCGATTGGTCTCGTGGAGATTTCGCCCATAAGAGCACACCTCGGACCCGATCAGTTCCAAAGGATCATCGGTGAAGCCGGTCTAATGGGTCCAGCCCTTCTTGTGATCTTCTGCGCGGTTGGTACATGTCTTTTTATCCCGGTGACGGTTTTTGTCGCGGCCGGCGCGGCCCTGTTCGGGCCTTACATGGCCTTTGCCTGCGTGTGCCCGGGCGCCCTTGCAGGGGCACTGATCGCCTATCTTACTGCCCGCAAGCTGGGAAGGCAGTTTGTCTATTCCTTTATCGGAGACAGGTTGAGGAACTACGACGGCCTGCTCGAACGCAATGGCTTCAAAACCGTCCTTTTTCTCCGGCTGATGTTTATGCCCTTTGCGCCCTTGAACTACGCTGCGGGACTAACGAAAGTCCGCTTTTGGGACTATTTTTTCGCCACAGCCCTGGGTGAGGTCCTTACCATTTTCGTGACCACTTTTTTCATCGGTGAGATAAGGGATATCTGGATTTCGGGAGACCGGGGCCGGCTGTTTTCCGCCAGGATGGCCCTTTCCCTTGGATTGCTGATAGCTTTGGCGCTCATTGCAAAACTGGTGCAGAGCAAATACGAAAGCAGACCTGCCCCGTCTTTGAGTGATTCCCATCGGCCACCGGATGAGCGTGCTGAATAGGAGATTGCGCAGTGAAAGGGCGTTGTGTCTCTCGAGACTGGCTTCCACCTCTAACTCTGACTGTCCTGGCGGCAGCCGTCGTTGCAGTCATGATCGTTCGGCTTCAGGCGGCGCCGGTACCGCTGGAGCGCGATGAAGGCGAATACGCCCTCATGGGCCAGCTTATCCTGGACGGCGTGCCGCCTTACCTTGAGGCGGCAAATATGAAGTTTCCCGGCATCTATTACGCCTATTCAGCAATTCTGGCCGTATTCGGGCAAACGGTCACCGGCATCCACATGGGCCTTTTGGCGGTCAATCTGTTCTCGACCGTTATTCTGTATCTGCTTGCACGGCCTTTGCTGGGCGCCGCCGGTGCGGCTCTGGCCGGGGCAGCCTTCATCATCATGTCCGCAGACAATTCCGTACTTGGCCTTTTTGCGCATGCGACTCACTTCGTGGTGCTGTTTGCCCTTGCCGGGATTTGGCTGCTCCAGGAAAGCTCAGGGTCGAAACGAAGGATGCCGCGTTTGTGGGGTTCGGGTCTTTGCCTTGGGCTGGCGCTTCTCATGAAGCAGTCCGGGGCCTTCTTCGCGCTGTTTGGTTTCCTCTGGGTCATGTACGGGGCGCTCCGCCGCCACCCCATTTCGTGGAAACGTTTGCTGCTCGAATCCGGGTCCCTGGCCGGCGGAATCGTTCTGCCCTGCGCGGTGGTTTTGGCCCTGATGGCTCACCAAGGCGTGCTTGACAGGTTCGGGTTCTGGACGGTTAGCTATGCGCGCGCCTACGCATCCGAGGTGGACCTGAAAACGGGGATCCAACTCTTTCAGCTCGAAATGATCCCCATCTTTAAGAATAACCCGGCGATATGGTCGATGGCCTTTGCCGGCATGATCGGTATTTGGTTTACGGAGTCCGGACGAAAGGTCGCTCCGTTTCTCCTGGTGTTCTCCCTCTTTTCGTTTCTCGCAGTGTGCCCAGGTCTTTTCTTTCGCCAGCACTATTTCGTGCAGCTCCTGCCGGCAGCGGCGCTTAACGCCGGCGCTGCGGTATGGGCGCTGGAGAAGGCTGCCGCCAAATATACGGCTAAGTCTAAAGCCGTCCAGTTTGCGATACTCGTCGCAGTCGTGGGGTTGTCGCTGACTGGCCCCTTTTCCATGGGGCGTTTTCTTGCGGCTTCGACTCCGGACCAGTTCAGCCATTTGGTTTACGGCGCTAATCCATTTCCCGAATCTGTAAAGGTTGCAGAGTATATAAGGAAGAACACCAAACCCGAAGAACGTATTGCCGTCATGGGATCAGAGCCGCAGATCTGCTTCTATGCCCATCGCAGGCCTGCCACGGAGCACATCTATATGTACGGGTTGATGGAACCCCAGCCCTTCGCACTGCGCATGCAGGAAGAGGTGATCGCACAGGTGGAGAAAAGCGAGCCGCCATTTCTCGTGTTCGTAAGGGTCACGACCTCCTGGCTTCAGCGACAGGAATCCGAGAAAAAGATATTTACCTGGCTGAACGTCTACGTTAACAATTACTACCACCCGGTCATTGTGGCCGACATCTATCCCGACCGCACCCTGTGGCTGATGGATAAAGAAGCCGAATCCTTCACCCCCGGACGCGGATCGAGTCAGTTGATAGTCTTCAAGCGGAAGACCGCCAGGTGATATGACCGGATCTGTTATATGTCAACAAAAAAGCAAATTCCGTTGATTTGCCTTTTTCTTACAGCCTCTGCCCTCATAGCGTTCTGGCAGGTCAATGAGTGCGATTTCATTAATTACGACGATCCCCTATACGTAACCGACAACATTCATGTCAAGAGTGGCATTACGCTTGGGTCAATTCGGTGGGCATTCACGACCGGTCATGCCACAAACTGGCATCCCCTGACATGGATGTCCCACATGCTCGATGTTCAACTCTTTGGATTGAAACCGCGATGGCATCATCTGACTAATCTCCTGTTCCACATTGCAAATACGCTGTTGCTCTTTTTCGTTTTCCACCGGATGACCAAATCGCAATGGAAAAGCGCTTTTGTAGCGGCTTTGTTTGCCCTTCATCCTCTCCACGTGGAATCGGTCGCCTGGGTTGCCGAGCGAAAGGATGTTCTTTCCACTTTCTTCTGGATGCTGACCATGGGAGCGTATATCCATTATGTAGAGCATCGGACGGAGGACAGAGGACAGAGGACGGAGGACAGAGGACAGAGGACGGAGGACAGAGGACAGAGGACGGAGGACAGAGGACAGAGGACGGAGGACAGAGGACAGAGGACGGAGAGAAGCGGACTGGTATCCTCCGTTTTCCGTCTTCCGTTCTCTGTCTTCCGTTTTCCGTCTTCCGTTTTCCGTCTTCCGTTCTCTGTCTTCCGTTTTCCGTCTTCCGTTTTCCGTCTTCCGTTCTCCGTCTTCCGTTTTCCGTCTTCCGTTTTCCGTTATTTGGCCGTGCTCATATTTTTTGCTTTAGGCCTTATGGCAAAACCCATGCTGGTAACCCTTCCTTTTGTCCTGCTGCTTTTGGACTACTGGCCTCTGCAGCGCTTAGAGCCTAAGAAATCCCTTCAGGAAACCCGTACAGAGGCAAGTAAACAGGGAGCGGGAAGCAGGGAGCGGGAGCCGCTGTCTGCGAACGAGAGAAAGAGCAAAGCGGGTAAGATGCGCACCGGGAAGGGTATTGCTCAGTCCTCAGTCCTCGTCACCCCGGAAGTGTTGAATCCGGGGCCTCAGTCCTCCGCCCTCCGCCCTCTGCTCCAGGAAAAAATCCCGCTTTTTGCGCTTACAGCGCTCTCATGTATCGTGACATACTTCGTCCAGCAGAAAGGAGGAGCGGTAGGATCCATCGAGGAGGTTTCATGGGATGTTCGTATTGCGAATGCTTTGGTTTCCTATATCATTTACATAGGAAAGACCTTCTGGCCGAATAATCTTGCTGTTTTTTATCCTCATCCAGGATCGTTGCCGCTCTGGCAGCCTATGGGAGCTGGTCTGCTCCTCATCGCAGTCACCGTTTCGGTTATCCGGACGGCAAAGAGGCTTCCCTACCTGACCGTGGGATGGCTGTGGTTCACAGGTACACTTGTGCCCGTCATAGGGATTGTGCAGGCCGGCGCTCAAGCCATGGCTGACCGCTACACTTATATCCCCCTGATCGGGTTGTTCGTCATGGCGGCGTGGGGCATTCCGGAACTCCTGAAAAAATGGCAACCCGCCCGGTTCCCAACACCCCGCAAGGAGACGCTTTTTGCGTCGTCGTCATTGGTCCTTCTGTCTCTTTTCATTGTTACACGAACACAGGTAGGGTACTGGCGCAATAGCATTGCATTGTATGGTCATAGCCTTAAAGTTGCAGGCCCCAGTGACGTTATCCTCTGCAACCGGGGCGTTGCCTATGGCAAAGTTGGCAACCATGCGCAGGCGATCGAGGATTTCGACAGGGCCATCGAAATCAATCCTAAAGATGCAAATGCCTATCAGAACCTCGGTGTCACCTATGCCAAACTCGGCAACCACAGGCAGGCGATCGAGGATTTCGACAGGGCCATCGAAATCAATCCTGAATATGCTGAGGCCTATTACAACCGGGGTTTTATCTATGGCAAACTTGGCGACTTCAGGCAGGCGATTTCAGATTATGACAGGGCCATCGAGATCAATCCTGACTATGTAAAGGCTTATTATAACCGGGGTATCGTCTATGGCATACTTGGCAATAACAGGCAGGCGATTGAGGACATAAAAACAGCGGCAAGATTTGACATTGAAGATGCTAAGAAAATCTTGAGAAGCCGGGGAATAAACTGGTGAGCTGAATTGGTGAAGGGAGTCAAGTGGTCTGATACTAAGTTGCGTTCAAGATGGTGCTGATATTAGCGATGAACGCAATTTTTCATGATGCTTGCTTCACCCGCGAAGTATCAAAATAAAGTTATTTTGCAGGTACCTTGGTATGAATACGTCGAGGAACGCCTCGCTGGTATTCACCCCGGATATGGTCCGGGGCGGATTCTACTCACCTGGGCTTCTTTGTTTCATGCCTGCTTCTTCAAAGATATGATCGGATTAGTTTTATGTTAGGAAACAAACAAATCCTGCTGATTTACCTTCTTCTGGCGCTTGCTGCCCTCATAGCATTCTGGCAGGTCAATCAGTGCGATTTCATTAATTTCGACGATCCTATATACGTAACCGACAACATTCATGTTATGAGCGCCATTACAATAGGGTCAATTCGGTGGGCATTCACGACCGGTCATGCCCCATACTGGCATCCCGTGACATGGATGTCCCACATGCTCGACGTTCAACTCTTTGGGTTGAACCCGCGATGGCATCATCTGACCAATCTCCTGTTCCACATTGCAAATACACTGTTGCTCTTTTTCGTTTTTCACCGGATGACCAAAGCGCCCTGGAAGAGCGCTTTCGTAGCGGCTTTGTTTGCCCTTCACCCTCTCCACGTGGAAT
>JBEKQE010000030.1:0-35525 GCA_049520035.1 Syntrophobacteraceae bacterium
AACTGGTTGCGCAGGATTTCGGTGGTGCCGACGATTACCGGGGCAAGTGGATTTTCTTTCCTGTCTCCGGTGAGAATCCCGACGTTTTCCCGGCCGAAGATTTCGCGGAATTCCTGATACTTTGCATTTGACAGGGCCTTAAGAGGCGATGCGTACCAGCTTTTCCCGCCCCTGTGAAAAACCTTGTCAATGGCTTCAACTGCGATATAAGTTTTCCCGGCGCCGGTTGGGGCGGTAACGAGCACGTCTGATGCCTCGATTGCCCTCAGAGCTTTGACCTGGAAAGGGTCAGGCACGAAAGGCGCCGGCTCCGGGGTCCGTATTCTGTCCAGCACCGGGCTGAGGCTTCTGTGGATCTTATGAGTGTAGGGACCGCCGGAGGCCTTCATTGACGACTGGCGTCCGTGCTGTCTGGAACGATCTCGCTTCCGGCCGGAATTGTGCATTTGAGGGAAGATTGTCAAAAAACCACCTCTGATGTCGAAGATCCAAAAACCCTGGGCGTGGAATTCGCTCAAAGCATTATTATAACAAGGAGCTTCAGTATGAACGAGTCTTCACAAAAAAAGATAATCACTCGCGCCCAGGCGCAGCCGCCAAGCACCGCTACTCCTTACCACATAACGAGTCTGCGTGTCCCGTTTTTTGAAGCCGATATGGGTCAGGCGGTCTACCACGGCAATTATTATCACTTTTTCGAGCTGGGGCGTGAAGATTTCCTGAGAAAAGCCGGCTTCCCTTACCGTGAATTCTTGAACCGGCAGATTCATCTCACGATCATCGAGGCCCGTTGTAAATACCGCAAATCCCTGCGCTATGACGATGAAATCGAGATACATACCGGGATAACTTCACTGAGTAGACGAAATCTTTCATTTTCTCAACTCATTTACAGACCGGTGGAGGCTTCGGCAAACCGCGAAACGAAAAGCTCTGAATTGGAACTGTGCACAGAGACCCAATTAAACATGATTTGCCTGCGTTTCACGGGACAGGCGACATATTTGCCCGAAGATTTCCGGCTGGCCGTTGAAGCTATTCGAAAGAGGGAATAAACGGAGATGGAAAAACCAAAGGAAGAAGCCACACTGGAAATAGTCTTGAAGCCGATCGGGATAATCCGAAGTACGATCGCCGATCGGGACATGGCCCCCCGGCAAGGAAGCGAATCTGCGGTCAGCGGGAAACTGATTGTCGATGAGCATTACAGGGACGCCCTGTTCGGCCTGGAAAAGGGTAGCAAGATCGTTATTGTTTACTGGATGCACCTTGCCGAACGCGATATCCTTCAGGTCCACCCCAGGGGAGATCGCACACGCCCGGTGCGAGGTGTTTTCTCCACACGGAGCCCCGATCGGCCAAACCCGATCTCTATCGATACAGTTGAGATAACCGGGATCAAGGGCGCCGTTATCGATGTAATCGGCCTCGACGCCGTTGACGGCACTCCCCTGCTGGATATCAAGTGCATTGCATAAAAGCCGGTCCGCCGAGCGGGTTTTCAGCGTCAATGACAAAAACTTTGCGAATGATTATTATTCATGACGAAAGTTTTGAAACGGAAATTCAAAAGCACCAGTGGAAGGCATCCCGCGAACGCCCAAAGCGGATGATAGACCCATCGAGGGGACGCCTTCCGGGCTATGCATCACCCGTCGTACAGGGTTGTTTATAAGTCCATCATACGAGGAGAACTGCGATGAAGCGCGAAAAATCCGGTTGTGATTTAAAGGGCAAGGCCTTTCCCAATGGGACCGATGTTGCAGCAAGAGGCCGGCTGTGTGAGTGCGTTGACGGGAAGTGGGTCCCGGTAGTTTTGGCCAGCGGGATCTGAAATATTTCTTTTCCTAGCTAAATCCATCAGTTATAAAGGGGACGCCAGCCCGGTGTCCCTTTTGTCTTCCCGGATACTGGATAGGTTGTGGAGTGTGGAGATACCAAGCGTAACTTTCCGCCCGTAACCGGTATTCAAAACAGAAACCAGCTAAACCTTGACTGGCAATTTCATGCGTGGTATCGGTTCCTTTACTTGTGGGGTAGACATGTTTTCCCATTCCAACGGGCGCGAATGCCTGGTTGAGAGGCGACGATGAAAAGACCGAAGGGATCAAGTCCCTATCAAGAGCAACCTGATCCTATGCGGGACCTCAATATCGCTCGTGAGGGTCCGGACGATGATATAATCGATCTTGAGGACATCATCGAGATGCCGGCCGGACCCATAGACGAAGATGAGGACCTGGACCTGGACGTTGATGTTTTTGAGTTGGATTCGGATCTCGAACCTGAACCCGAAAGGCCCGCGCAAAGGCCCTCACAAAGGCCCGCGCGGCCGTTGACGAAACAACAGGCTAAAGGGCAAGGCTCTGACGTGGAAGACCTGCTCAAATCATTTGACGATGAACCGGAAGAGGATGAAGAGCTTTTCGAGCCCGTCGCATTGAAGGGGCCTCGAAAAAAATCCACTGGAAGGGCCGAACCGCAGGTTTCCGAGGACGAGGACGAGGAATCGCTTCTGGACGAGTTCATGGATAAGCCTGCAATGCCCGAAACCGGGATGCCCACGGAAGAAAAAGCCGGCTTGGGACAGAAGGCTGCTGCGGCAACGAAAGTCGCCAAAGAAGCCCGGTCCGCTGAAGTTAAGTCTGAGGCTGTAATTCCCGATGAATCATTGGAGTCCGCAGCATCGAAAGCGGCTGCTCCCGTGAGTGCCCCCGTTGCGCCTGCTGCCGACCTTTCGAAAGTGGCTGAAGAACTCATTGGCCGAATCGAGTCCCGTTTGGAGGAACATATCCGGGTCATGGTGGAATCAAGATTGCCGGATCTGGTCAGGTCGATAGTTAGTGAGGAAGTGGAGAAGCTTAAGAAAGAGCTTTAGCAGGGGAATTAATTCTATGAGCAAAGGCGCTCTGCCTAAAGGATATGAATTTGCCGAAGTCGAATCGCATTGGTACAGGTATTGGGAGGAAAAAGATTTTTTCCGCGCCGACCAGACCAGTCTCAAACCGCCTTACTCCATAGTCATCCCTCCTCCGAACGTAACCGGCCAGCTCCACATGGGGCATGCTCTCAATAACACTCTCCAGGACATACTTTGCCGGTATAAAAGGCTCAAAGGCTTCGAGGTGCTGTGGGTGCCGGGGACGGATCATGCCGGAATCGCCACTCAGAATGTAGTCGAGCGGCAACTTGGGGCTGAAGGTCTCACAAGGCACGGGATTGGCCGGGAAGCCTTCGTGCAGCGCGTATGGGAATGGAGGACAAAGTACGGCGGAATTATAATAAACCAGTTGAAGCGGCTCGGTGCGTCCTGCGACTGGTCCCGCGAGCGGTTTACCATGGACGAGGGCCTCTCGCGGGCTGTGCGCCAGGTTTTCGTATCGCTCTATGGTGAGGGCCTGATCTATCGCGGCAAGCGTATGATCAACTGGTGCCCGCGCTGCATGACCGCTCTGGCTAATATCGAAGTCGACGGCGAGGAACTGGGCGGCTCTCTCTACTACATTCGTTATCCCCTGGTAAGCGGAAAGGGGACATTGGTAGTGGCCACTACCAGGCCCGAAACGATGCTGGGCGATACGGCTGTCGCCGTGAACCCGGAGGACCACAGATACAAGGCCCTTATCGGACAAAAAGTGCTCTTGCCGATAGTGGGGCGCCACATTCCCGTCATCGGCGATTCCTATGTTGAGCGCGAGTTCGGCACGGGGGCGCTCAAGGTTACTCCAGCCCACGATTTCAACGATTTCGAGCTGTCCGCGAAGCACGGCCTCGAGCTGGTGCAGGTCATAGACGAACGCGGAATCATGACCGAACTGACAGGCCGCTACTCCGGAATGGACCGGTTTGCCTGCCGCAGGCAGATTCTAAAAGACCTTGAACAAGGCGGCTATCTTGCAAAAACAGAACCCTACACTCACCGGGTTGGACACTGCTATCGTTGCCATAATGTGGTTGAGCCGATGCTCTCGCTTCAGTGGTTCGTTGCGACCAGGCCTCTTGCCGAAGCTGCCATTAACGCGGTCAAGCAGGGTAAAACCAAAATCGTCCCTGCCAAATGGGAAAAAGATTACTTTAACTGGCTCGAAAACCTCGAGGACTGGTGCATAAGCCGCCAGATATGGTGGGGACACCGCATTCCGGCATGGTATTGCCTGAAGTGCAATGATGTTATCGTCTCCATGGAAACTCCCCTGGAGTGCCCGAACTGTCCCGGCGCCCCGGTCGAACAGGATGCGGACGTTCTCGACACATGGTTCAGCTCCGGCCTGTGGCCTTTTTCGACCCTGGGATGGCCGCAGAATACATTGGAACTGGAAAAATTCTACCCCACCTCCGTTCTGGTCACGGCATTCGACATTCTGTTTTTCTGGGTGGCCCGAATGATGATGATGGGACTCGAGTTCATGCCGGAAGTCCCGTTCCGTGAAGTCTATGTGCATGCCCTTGTTCGGGATGCCGAGGGACAGAAAATGAGCAAATCCAGGGGAAACGTTATCGACCCCCTTCTCATGATGGACAAATACGGGACTGACGCTTTGCGGTTCGCCCTTACGGCCTTCGCGGTCCAGGGGAGGGATGTCAGGCTCTCGGAGGAGCGCATCGAGGGCTACAAGCATTTTGTAAACAAGATATGGAACGCTGCCCGGCTTGTTCTCATGAACCTCGAAGGGTTCAGGGGGCCGGTCGAAATCACTGGAAAAGTGCCGGCGCTTGCCAATCGCTGGATTCTGAGCCGCCTTCAAAAGGTTGCCGCAGAAGCCGTTGAGTCTTTGGATAATTATTATTTCAATCAGTACGCTCAGGTCCTCTATCAATTCCTGTGGCACGAGTACTGCGACTGGTACCTGGAAATCATCAAGCCTGATTTCTACGGCGAGGATGCGGAGGCGGGCGCACAGGCAAGGTCCGTTGCAGCCTTTGTTCTGGAGAAAATCCTGATTCTTCTTCATCCCGTGATGCCGTTCATAACGGAAGAAATCTGGCACAAACTGCCTCACACATCCGGTGTGAGTATCATGAAAGCGGCCTTTCCGGAAGCTCAGGCCCATAGGATCGACCCCGAAGCCGAAGAGCAGATGGAAACGCTTATGGCGGTCATAGTGGCAATCCGCAATATCCGCGGCGAGATGAACGTCTCCCCGGCGCTCAAGGTGGAGGTGGTGTGCCTCTGCGACCAGGGTTCGCAACTGGAGCTTCTCAGAGAGCACGAGCGCACCATTACCGATCTGGCAAAGGTCTCCAGACTCACGGTCGCGCGGGCCGGCGACATGAGTAAGCCGAAGTACGCGGCAGGGGCGGTGGTCGGGAACATGGAAGTTTTCTTAGTCCTAAAGGACATTCTGGATTTCGAGAACGAGTCGAACCGGCTCCGAAAGGAGCTTGCCAAACTGGAGAAAGAGTTCGGTCTGACCCACAGGAAGCTGTCAAACGATGATTTTCTCCAGAAAGCCCCCCATGAGATAATCGGCAAGGAACGCGAGAAGAATGCGCGGCTTGGCGAGAAGATCGAAAAATTGAACCGCAGACTCGAAATCATGAACGGACTGCGGGAAAGCCGGGCATGATGACCGAAATGTTTGAAATGGATGAACTGCTCCGGCTGGCTCTTCTGGAAGACATCGGGAGCGGGGATGCAACGACGCTCTCTATTATCCCTCCCGGCCTGGAAGGAAGCGCAGTTGTATTTGGACGCGAACCCTTCGTTTTGTCCGGCTCTAAACCATTCCGAAGAATTTTCGAACTTCTCGACCCTGAAATCAGGATAAAATGCCTGTTCCCCGATGGGGACCGGATTGAGCCAAATGTTGCCGTATTCAGGATAGAGGGAAGGGCGCGGACACTTTTGACCAGCGAGCGAACCGCCCTGAATTTCGCCCAGCGGTTGAGCGGGATCGCCACGTTGACGCGTAAAATGTCGCAAGCCATCGCCGGGACCGGATGCCAACTGCTCGATACACGAAAGACAACCCCCTTGTGGCGAAGCCTGGAAAAGGAAGCCGTGCGGCACGGAGGCGGCAGAAATCACCGCTTCGGCCTGGCCGACGGCATCCTGATCAAGGACAATCATATCGCGGCAGCGGGAGGCATAAAGCAAGCGGTCCGCCGCGCGCGCGAAGGCGCTCCCCATACCCTGCGCATCGAAATCGAAGTGGAAAACATCGGGCAGCTTTACGAGGCCGTCTCCGCCGGGGCCAACATAGTGCTTCTCGACAATTTTACGCTGGATATGCTGAGGGAGGCCGTCGCGATCGGCAAAGGCCGGGTCTTTCTGGAGGCTTCCGGGGGTGTCCGCCTCGAAACCGTGCGTGCCATAGCCGAAACCGGGGTCGATTTCGTGAGCTGCGGCGCTCTTACCCACTCGGCAAGGGCCATTGATTTAACGATGGAGTTTTCGGTTTGACCCTCATGACAGGCGGCCATAAAGAAGGATTACCAAAGCCCAGCCGACTGCCCAGATCAAAGCCGCCAAAGTGGCCAGCACACAAATTACTCCCAGAAGTCTATGATAGAATTTCTCTTCATTTCTTTCCCGATATCCCAGAAGAAATCCCGTCAGTGCCCCGCAAAGCATTCCTCCGCCATGGGCCCAATTGTTAATTCCCGGGACCATGAAACCAAATAGAAAAATTCCAATGGCCCAACCGCCTACCTGCTGATAGACCGCTTGCCCGAATTGCCCGCCCCTGCTTTTACCGAAATAGAGCGCTGCGCCGATAAGACCGCAAATGGCTGCCGAAGCTCCCAGGGTAAAAGGGACTCCAACGAGGTAAGACGCCAGAAAACCTCCGACTCCGCTCAGCGTGAAAATCGAAACCATCCTGTAGCTGCCGTATTCCTGGAGAATTAACGGGCCGATTTGCCACAAAGCCATCATATTGAAAAGTATGTGCAGAATGCTCCCGTGAAGGTAGTTGGCGCTCAGGACCGACCACCAGCGATGAAACTGGTCGATAGGGATCGTTCCCGTTGCCCCGAGGAGCAGCAGACTCTTGGCGCCCGGAGAAAGAAAACTCAATGGGTTCGCAGAAAAACCGATGGAGGCAGGATTCATGAGAATCGACAAAATGAACATAGCGACATTGACCGAGATGATGTTAATAACGATCCGGTCTGGGCCGAGCAAACCTTTGCCGAGGGAAATGTTCTTCCAGCGCGATCCCGGATTTCGCAGACCGCAGTAAGGGCAATGCTGCTCATCAGTGCTGATGAGCCTTCTGCAGTTAGGACAAAGTATCGAGTTTCTGTTCATTTTTTCCATGGTTACCTATCTATTCGCATCTTAACCATCTGGTCAACAGATAATCACGAATCAATCCTCCACAAAAGCAAGGCGGATGTTCCGGAGCTAAAACGACATGTCCATAGCGCGCAACCTGCTCTGTCGCTTTTCGTAATTGGTAATTACAAGAATTGTAAGCCGCAAGGACGGTTATTGGGGGGCAGCAATACCCCTGACTCTTCCGCGTGCCCGTTCGGCACACCGAAAATCCAATCCCAGACCCGTCTTACTTAGCTTCAACAAGAATCTCGGAAAACTTGGGATCAAGGCATCAATTTTGCCTATCCCATTTCCCAGGACATTAGGAAAAAAGACTAAACTGACAGGAGGCGACTCACGACTTACTATATGAATAAGGTGGACTCGATAAGGGAAAAACGTTATTTCCCCCGGGATCGGCGGTGAACCCTTAGTGTGATTGTATCCAATCTGTAACCTCTCTCACATTAATATTGATACTGCGCACAAAGCTGTCCCGATTCGGGCCTGAATTGAGTGAGAGCGGCGCAAGAGATTTAAGGCTAAGAAGAAGGCAACACGGTTCGGATCGTTTAATGATTTTCGAAAGGAGCCGGTAATGAAAAGGTTTGCTTTTATTTTAATCACTGCGATTCTTCTCGCGGCGCCCTCCGTTTGGGGGGCCGGCGATTTTCTACCTCTGCATCCCGACATGGCGGCCAGGATTGAGGCATTAAGACAAGCGGTCAAGGCAGAGGGGGGCACTTACGAGGTTGGCTACTCCACTGCGATGGACAGGCCTTTAGAGCATCTTACCGGCCTTAAGGTGCCGCCGGGTTGGAATAAAAGCGAGGCCCCGTCGGTACCGATGCTTGGAGCATCCGTCCAGACCCTTCCAACCTCTTATGACTGGCGCGCTCTTAACGGTGTCACACCCATAAAGAACCAGGGAAATTGCGGCGACTGCTGGGCATTCAGCACCGTAGGGCCCATGGAGTCCCAGATCCTTCTACAAAATGGGACACAAAATGGACAACCCGTTGTTCTTTCCGAACAATACCTGGTCTCCTGCAACGTCAGTGGTTGGAACTGCAACGGAGGCTGGTTTGCCCACGACTACCACATGGATGAGTCCGGGCAGGATAACAACGGACCGGGGGCCGTCCTCGCGTCCGCCGACCCTTACAGCGGGACCAGTTCGAAGTGCGCGGCGACCTACAGCCATCCCTACCGCCTCTCGAGCTGGGCCTATGTGGGGAGCGAGACCGCCGTTCCGAGCACCACTGCGATCAAGCAGGCTATTTACACCTACGGGCCGGTCTCAGTCGGAGTTTATGCCGGACCGAAATTCCAGGCTTACTCGAGTGGGGTTTTCAACACGAACGAGACCGGCACGATTAACCACGCGGTCGTGCTGGTCGGGTGGAATGACAACCCTCCCAATGGCCAACCTCCCTACTGGATCCTGCGCAATTCGTGGGGTACGACCTGGGGTCTGTCCGGCTACATGAACATCGCCTACGGGGTAAATCAGGTGGGATACGCAGCCAATTTCATCGAATATGCCGCGACGCCCAACCCGCCGACTCCGCCTCCTACTCCGCCTCCAGCTCCGCCTACGCCTCCAAAGGAACCTTACCTTAGCGTGGTCTTCCAAAATGTTTCTACGAGCAATAATGGGCTAAAACTTTCCGGAAATCTCTGGGTGGAGAATACAGGCGCCGCAGCGACGGCAGGTTCTTTCCAGGTGCTTCTCTATCTTTCCCCCAACACTGGCGGCGCCTCCAAGTCTCTCCTTGGGACAGCCACCATACCGTCTTCACTTCCTCCTAACTACTATGTAAATCTCAGTTTCAGTGACTCCAGCAGATCGACATCTTTCAATGGACAGTACCTGATCGCCGTAATCGAACCGGGCAGCGTTCTCGATTCGAACCCCAACGATATTTTCGTATCGACCGTGATTCAAAAAGGTCGAAAGTAGGTAGTTTAGCTGGTGTCCATAAAGAGTGAAGGGTGAAATTTTCACCCTTCACTCTTTGCTTTTCACTCTTCAATCTTCGCTCTTCAATCTTCACTTTTCTTTGTACCGCCAGCGCCCTGCCCGGACCCCGGATCAAGTCAAGGGCGGGCTTTTATCGGGGGCGGAAAAGGACTCTTTTAGGACAAAATCTTGGGCGGACTATGTTTAACGAAACCTAATATAATTTTGTGTCCTCAAGCGAGCAGGAAATATTGAGCAGGTTATTGCAAGGATAAGTGTTGCATTCATTCGCCAAACTATTAAAATCAAGCGTGCCCTGAACCGTGTAGTTATCCGCTTACTTATATGCCAAAGGATTCACCAGATGCACAAAAAACTCATCGAAATAGCTTCGGAAATCGTACAAGCGCAAGTATCACTGGGTCCGATGTCGACAGCCGATATCGCCTCTTCTCTCCGGCAGGTCTTCAGCACGCTCCAGGAATTACAAAAAGCTGAAACAGCAGGAACCGGCACTGAATTTAGTCAGCCGGCCGCAGAGGCAGCGCAGGAGGGAGTCCCGGAAGAAAAGCCCGCCCTCACCCCCGAGAACTCGATCAGGAATGATAAAGTCATCTGTCTCGAATGCGGGGCTGAAATGAGACAGCTCACCTCGAAGCATCTGGTTTCCCACGGCATCAACCAGATGGAGTACAGGAAGAAATACGGGTTTTCGATGAGAACGCCCCTTGCCGCCAAGGCGTTAATCAAAGCCCGGAGTAAAGCGGCTAAAAAGAGAGGACTGCCCGAAAAGCTGCAGAAATACATTGAAGCGAGAAGGCAAGCCAGGGCCGATGCGAAAACACCTCCCAAAGAGAGCAATCCGGGCGCCGGACAGACCAGGAAGGTTATAAGGAGGCGCAAAAAGACGGTCGGGTAAAAAGTACCCGTTAGCTCAGTTTCTGCAGTTCCCATAAATCCCTGTAAACACCGGGTTGGGCGAAGAGTTCTTCGTGCGTGCCGGCTTGGGCGATGGTCCCTTTATCCAGAACGACTATGTGATCGGCGCCCTTGATCGTGTACAACTGGTGAGTGATAATGATGCGCGTTCGCCCGGAGAACTCGCTCCTCATCACCTCGTGAATGAGCCCCGCTGTCTTCACATCTATATTGGCCGTATATTCGTCGCAAATAATGATTTCCGGGTCCTGCACGATTAAACGGGCCAGGGCGAGCCGTTGCTTTTCGCCGGCGGAAAGGTTCCTGCCCATATGCCCTGCGACAAAATCCAGACCATCTTCACGGGATTCGACGAATTCACGCAGTTGAGCCAGATCGACGGCCCTGTTAAGCAACCTTTCGTCCAATCCGTCGGGTGAAGCCATCAAAAGGTTTTCACGAAGCGAAGAGTTGAAGATAAACGGGTCCTGGGGAATAAGTCCCATCAATTTTTTGAGCTGCTTCTCATCGACTTCTTCCAGAAGCCGGTCATTGATCAGGATTCTCCCGCCTGTCGGGTCGAGTAATCGCAACAGCAGGTTGAATATCGTCGTCTTGCCCGATCCGCTTTGACCCACAATGGCCGAAAGCTTCCCCCCCGGGATCGAGAACTCCAGACCGTCAAAGACCCCACGGCCGTTGAAGCGCATCGAGACGCCATCGAACTTGATGGACACAACGGGCGACAGCCGCGCGGCAGCGCTCCCGGCCTTCGCAGCAGAAAGCTGTGCGAACTTCCTAGGTTCGGGCGTCAGCATCATCCGCAGGCTTTGGAAACTCGGGGCGGTCAGGGCCGCCTGCTGAATAAAATTATATATGATGGAATAAATCTGCAAAAATTGTTGAAGAAACAGTACATACGAGATTGTGGCGCCGATAAGGGAGGAAACCGTTGCGGGCTGGCCGGCAGCGTTTGCCCTCAACAGTTGGGGAACCACCACGATGATCGGGACCGCACTGAACAGGCTCATCAGAGACGTTGTCGTTACGCCGCCGAACTGCCCCCACCAGGCAATGCTGACCGCGCTGCCCTGCGATCTTTTGAGAGTATCGTCGAACCGGTGCGCAAACCGGTCGAAGCGCCCTCCGGCCACAATGTCCCGGAACCCACCTATGGTCTCGATCAATTGATCCGACATTTCGGTGAAGGCGTACCGCAGGTACCCGGAAAGCCGGTTCAGATTCGAGTTGCAGATGGTGAAAACCGGAAAGAGCACGAAGCCGGCCGCAAACAACGCCAGGGTCATAACCCAATTGATGTTGAGCAAAACTGCGAAGGCGACGCCGGCAAATATGGTCTGCGGCAGGGTCCTGTTAAAGAGTTCACTGAACAGTTGATCCACCGCATAGACGTCCCGGTGAATTCCCTGCACGTAATCTCCAGCCCCTCTTTTGTTCACTGATTGCATGTTGAGGTGCTCGATACTCTTGTACACGTCAAACCTGAGGTTCCTCAGCATAAACTCTCGCACATAACTGCCATAGTAATTCGATATAAGCGTAACGACACCCGAAACGACTATGAGCAGCGCCGCCAAAATAACGTAAATATATATAGCGTGCTGTGGTGCAGGAAATAAACTAATGAAAGTCCATACTACCGACTCCCTTTTTCCGAAGTAGTCAGTCAATACCCTTCCAAAATCCATGATAGGGATTAAACTTGAAGCCGATATCAAATTTATTAATACGACCAATATCGCGATCCATAAAACAGGCTTCAAGTAACCAAAGAAAAACAGGGCGTTTGCAAGCTTCTGCCCTATAGATAACCGGTCAATCCCTGGCATACCTTGTGGATTTTGCATTTCCATATACTGGGATCCTTCTTGGTAAGCGTTCACCACAGAGACGCAGAGACGCAGAGACGCAGCATAGTCCGGTCAAGCAGAAAAAATCAGAATCTTTTTAGACAGGATTTACAGGATTGAAAATAACCTCGCAGAGAGTCGAGATCTGTCTTGCCTTTGTACAAATGGAGAATTCTCCATCTGTACACGTTGTTTCCCTCTTAATCCTGTTAATCCTGTCAATCCTGTCAAAAGTCTTTCTCCGTGCCCTATGCTTGTCCGGACTATGCCCCGTCCTCTCCTTGACCGGACTATGCCCCGCCTCTGAGGTGAACGCTTACCGTCACTCAAGCCGATTAATACCAGTTATACCAATTTGCCCAGTTTGCCCAATTTATCCAGTACCACTGAGGCTCAACCTTCTCCTCGCCTTCCGCCGGGGGTCCCTGGCCTTGAGCCAGTCCCTGCGGGGGAGCGCCGCCGGGGGCTTGCGTTATGAACTGAACAAGGATCTGAGGCTGTCCGCAGGTCCCCCTGGGTTGGACGCCTCCCGCCGGCTGCTGTCCCGGATTTTGCGGCAGTTTCTGGCCGGCTGCTTCCATCAAACCCTTAACCTGATCGGCTGGGACCTTGTATTTTTCGAGTTCACCCTCAGGGATGTCATAAAACGTTCCTTCAAGACTTCTCACAACCGCCATGATCTTCTCCTTTTTGCTGGAATTGTTCTGCTGCGGTTCAAACACCTCGATCAACGATCCCCACACCCCACCCACCCGCGAGGCGGGCATGAACAGCGGCATGCCGGAGGATCGCGATCAAAGCCAAACGCTTCCTCTTGTCGTGAACCGCTGGCTATCCATAACGTGCCTTACGCCCACTTATTATGTCATTAATATAATTAGCTTTTTCAGGATGATCACACAAATGTGTCCATATCATTCGAGTATATTGACACATATTTTCCCGGTAGTCGTTAGACTTGTTGCACGCAGTGGTGCATCCATGACTGCAAATCTGCCTGGCGGCACAGTCAAAGCAGCGTATAATCCACTTTCCCTTGTCATGAAATCGATGGAGCACACTCTTATACCGATCTTCATCTATATCGCAATCGATATGACCGAGCAGATAATCTGAAGTATCAGCGCTTCCGCAAGTCGTAATGCTCCCATCCATATCAACTGCAACCATGTGCCGCCCGGCATGACATTCTATATTGGGACAGGCAAGGGCGTCGCCATTCTTGCGGCCTTGCACGAACCAGGCAACCTTGCGCAACATATCGTCATTGGAAACCGAGATATCGGTTTCGCACATGTGGTCCAGGATCTGAACTCCGCTTTCATACATTTCCTGCGTGGTCAAAAGATGATTGTTCACGCCGCGCCCCTGGGCTTCGACAAAATTTGACAAAAAAGAGCGGATTCCCTGCTCGCGGTACCAGTCCATGACCTGCTTCATCTTGTCATAATTGCCCCTGCTGATAACCGCCATGATACCGCACCGTATCTTATGCTTCCTGAATAATTGGTAAGTCTTGTAAACAGCAGCTCCGCGGCCGCGCATAATATCGTGTATTTTCGGAGGACCGTCGCAGCTCATCGAAAAGTCGATCCCCAGCTTGTGGAGTCTTAGCAGGCGCTCCTCGGGCAGCAGGGTCCCGTTGGTCGCTATGGGAAACCTGATTTCCTTGGAATGCTTGCAGGCAAGCTCCCGCGCATAGCTAACCACCTCTTCGATCCATTCGTCCGGCAAGAGCAAAGGTTCCCCGCCGTGCATATTGAACCACAGGGAAGCAAAGCCGGAGTTCTCGATCAGAAGACGTGCAGCTCTTTTGGCCGTTTCCAGCGACATCTTCATGGATTTGCCGGACAGCGAATCGACCTTGCAATAGCTGCATTTCTGGTTGCAGCCATGTGTTACTTTGGCCGTCACGTACACGATAGGTTCAAAGAAAGATTCAATGCGCATCGAAGCCACTCCAGGCTGCTTATTCATGAATGTTGCCTTACAGCGCTGACCTGTTATACGCGAGGCGTTATTCGTCCTTGTATTCCCGTACCTTTTTGGCCAGGGACTCTTCCAGTTGGCGGATATTGCCGCCTGCTTCGTCGAGTTTCGCACGTCGCTCCACTAATTGATCTTCGTTGGTCGCGAGCGCTGCAACCCATTTCGCCCGCAGTTCCTGCTCTTTTGGCAGGTCTGCTCGAAGCGATTCGATATTGGAGCGCAAACGACTCTGTTCTTCGCCCAAGCGCTCCGCCTGCTGCGTCCACTCGTTGATCTGCCGCTGTAGAGCAGCCTTTTTTGCCATCAGCTCGCTCAACTCCTTCATGAATGCCTTGGCGCCCGGTGACAGATAGGGCTGGGCCGCATAGAAGCGGATCTTCTCCTCGCCGCTTTGGGCCAGTTGCACCGTCTCATTTACGTCCCGCTTTTCCTCGATCACAAAGTCCACCGTCTCGCCGGCCTTTAGTGGAACCTCGAATCGGTAATAGTTATCCACTTCTTTTAGAGGCTTCTCGGGCTTGCTGAGGCGGAACCCGGCGCTTTTCGGCTGGTTGAGCCACAAGGTGGCTGGTTCTTTGCCTCGATTGAGGATCTTCCAATTGTTGCTGAGAGTCTCAACACTCGTGAGAGTAAGTATGCCGTCCACGAGGCGTCCCCTGAAGTGCGGTTCGCGACGGGTTTTCTGCTGCGGGTTTATGTCCACCGAGGCGTCCTGGGCATATGGGACGACCTCCTGACTGCCGGGAGGCAGAGTGTGCCCCAGGATGCCCTCGCCAAGTGACGTGCTTCCCTCAAAGAAAGTTATGGATCCCGCCTCGAACGTCAGGTCGGTATCGTTGCGCACAACAAAAGCATTGGCGGGTTTGGGCGAGAAAGACTCCTGAAAGTACAGGAGCCGCCGGCCGTTTATCTGTTTGGAGATGATAGGGAGCATGGCGGCCTGGCCTCGAGGGATCGAGACCTTCTCCCTGGCCTCGTAGCTGAAAAGTTCCCCAACACTCGCGCCCTTAGCTGTTGCATCATAACTGGAAGCAAACAGTTCGCCCATTCCCTTCTCGGTGTCCAACGGCGGTGGGGCCGGTGCAGCAGGTTGATCCATCGACTGAGCCCGGCTTCCGCCTCCATGGCCTCCGCCTGCCCGGCCGGCAGCCTTGAGGCGAGCACCGGGCGCGGGTGCTTTTCCCTCTTTGACCTCGGATTCCCAGGCATGGGAGTCATCCATTAGGTCGGGCGACGAAGCAGCCGCCCAGTTGACGGCCAGACCTTGTAAGCCCGGGATCGGCACCTGAGAGCGCCGGACGTAGTAAGGCGAGTATAAATCCATCACATAGGAATTCGGATTGCCGGCAACAAAAGAAATCCTCACATCCTTCCAGTCATCCTCTGTGGTGTTTTCGGCCAGTGCCCAGCCTTGGAGAAGCGGAGAGGCGTCCTTCTTTGTTTCGTCGAATATGATGCGGTAGGAGCATTTCCAGATGGGCATCTCTATGAGGTAGCCCACCCGGAGATCGCGCTCACCCTGCCCAGCGGCACTCACTGTGAGCTTCTTCCGGTTAGTGTAATTGCTTTCAAGGGAAAGGTCCATGAGCCTGTGGAGGTCCCTCTGCAGCGCTTCGTCGGTCAGGGTAAACTCGGAGACGGCAAAAAGGTCCAGCGAGCGGATGGGGCCTGCATCTGTCAACAGTACGAGACGGTAGCCCTTGCGAACCTCCTGGTTGCCGACGATTTCGTTGATGGGTTCGATTCCGAGAATACGACCGGTCACACTCTCACCAGCGGCTTTGGCGGTCAACATGGCGCCTTTGAGCTTAGCCAGAAACTGGCTGAGGGCCGCCTGCTCGGGCACGGTGATGAGAATGTCCTGCAACTGTTTGGAGAGTGGGTCGCGAGTTTCATACCGCACGGATGAAATCTTGCCTCCGCCGAGATCTAAGGCGAAAAAGCTTGTCAAAAGATCTTTCATCTGGTCGGTACGAAATGAGAGTGAGACCGTCGCATTATCTTTGATCTTTCCCTCCCGCTCGATGTATCCCATACCGTGCTTGTAAAAAACTACTTTTCTGACGGGTAATGGTTCGGCAGGTACCGGGGTCGCTTCCCCGGCAGCCAACGATGTCCACAGAAAAAACATCACCGACAATAAAGCAATCCTTCTCATATCACATCACCTCTTCAGGCAAAGGCGCATCGGCATAACACGTTGCGGTCCGATCTGCTGAGGATTGATTCCGGGCGGCGGTTTCACACCGGAGGCCTCCATCTTGTCCACGAGGTCTTCCGGCGCGATCTCGTACTGATCGAGCTCTCCATCGGGGATATCGTAAAGCGTCCCATCCGGGCCCCTCAAAAGGGTCATGATCTCTCCTCTCCAAAAAGAATGCGTTGACGCGGAGAGGGGGAGAGGGGGAGATGCGGAGACGGTTTTGTCCCCTGCTTATGCAGTCCCCGTGTCGCCCTGTCTCCGTGTCGCCGCGTCATGTAGCCCCCGCGTCGGTCTTTACAATCAACCCATGTTGGCCAGAGTGCCAATGAGCTGCTTGCACATAGGAAGCATCTCGGGGGACCTGCGCCCCATTGCGGCGACGTTTTTGAATATCTCCAAAAGGTCCGTGTCGATCGTGAGGCCCTTGACCCCCGCGAGTTCCCTGGGCACTTTGGCCGCGTCTCCTTCGATGATCTGCTTGAGGGTGTATTCGCGCAGGCGCTGCCGGATGATATGAGCGGCCAATTCCGCAAAGCCCGTGTAATCCTCGATGTCCTGCGGGGTGAAGTGGTCTTCGGCTATCTTGTTGACGGCTGACACCGTACCGATGGCTTCATCGTCGATGAAAAGAGGGGCGATCAGGACGTTTCTGTAGGTTACACCCGTAGCCTTGTCAATCGCCCTGTCCATGGGAGTCGCTGCAATGACCTGGCGCATCCTGAAAGCAATGCCGTGCTGCGAATTGATAAGGGGCACCTCCCAGCCTATGATCTTATCGGCGGCAACCCCCGTTGCGGCGTGAAAGACGAGCATGTCTTTCTGATCGTCGTAGAGGGTCAGACCCGCCCCTTCAGCCCTCACCACCTGCTGCGCGCAGCTCAGCAGGGTGTTCATCAGTTCGTCCTGCTCCAGGCCTGGGCCAAGAGCAAGGTAGCCCGCAACGATCTTTAGCTGATCTTCGGGTTCCGGGCATCCAGCCTGAACGGAATATGGGCTCGGCTGCAGAGCTTCCGAAGCCAGAAGCTTCACTTCTTTGACTTGATCGGACAATGCCTCAACAGCCTTGCTCACCCTTTCAATTGCCTCAAGGATGTCCATACATAAACCTCCTATGGTTTCCGGCCACTCGATCTGGCAGCCATCAACAGCGTTTTTACCTGAAAGGATGTGAGTCCGGGCATGGTGGACAGAAACCGCGCCACCACTCCTGTAACATGCGGGCAGGCAATGCTCGTACAGGTTGTAGAAACGTAGGTGTTTCTGGGAAAAGGCGCCACGACATAGACCCCTTTGGCTTCCATTTCAACCGGTTTACCCGGATAGTAGTTAAACGACTTGAAATCCGGAAAATGCTGAAAATCAACGGCTATGACCGATGAATAATCACCCGGAAACCCCCGTTTCTGCTTGTTGTCCGTGGCCGCAACCAGGATCGTTCCGTTATAGTAGGCTTTTTCCACCCAATAGAGCATATCCACAATGGTGTTTCTGGACATGTTGACGGAGACAAGGCTCAGATTGAGCACATGAAGGCCCTGAGCAATGGCGCATTGGATCCCGCAGATGACTTTGGCGGGCGAATTCTGCCCCCGTTCGTCGAGGGTCTTGATATTATAGAGTTCCGCTTCAGGGGCGATCTCGTGAATCACGCCGGCGCACATCGTGCCGTGGCCCAGAACGTCCGTTCCGGGCGCCTCAAGCGCCGTGAAATTACCCTGGGATTCCCGCACCTCGAAAGATCGATGTACGGAGTTCGCAAGGGCCGGATGGGTGAAATCGACTCCGCTGTCGAGGATGCCCACCTTGACACCCTTCCCCGTGCCCAGTTCAATCAATTCCAGGACCTTGTCCCGGTCCAGAAGCTGTTCAAACGTCACAACCCGTCTCCACCGGCCGGAAACCTTGACAAACCATGCGGGCCGTCTTCACCCGTTGGGCATCTCTCAGTAAATTACCTCGCGCGGGGTTACAGAAAAGTTACGATTCGATTGCCCCCTGGGCTACCGTAAATTAATGCTCTCGCTCCCCTGCCGCCATACCCCTGCGGGCGTAAAATGATCGATTGCGGCTGCATCGGCTTCAGCCTCTAATTACCGGCTGGTGTTTTTCCTTCGAAGATTTTCACCACGCTTGCAACAAACTCAGACCCCGGCGCGCGCTTTTTCAACCCCTCATAGTACGGTACTGCCTTTTCGATGTCCTTATCGCTCAAAAGTAGAGAATAATGAGGTTAATCAGCGATGCATTAGATTTTGACCCAATCTCGGACAATTCTTCTTTGGCCGATCCGCCCCTTTCTATTATGCCCCTCTCACTCGCCGATCTTAGTAGGTACTTAGAACCTGTAGCTGCTTAGCGTCTCCAAATAACTCAACCTTGACCATATCCGGCCTTTGCAGCCTGATTCGAACATGTCCAGATGGCCCAGACAGAGTCCTAATGTCTTTGACCGCCTCCTTGATTGTTTTTTCAGTTGTGCGGTCCCTTTTTATGGAACGCGTCGGGATTCCACAGGTGACAAAAGCATTTCTTGTTGATGAAGTAATCCGTTGCATATCATTTTTGGTCGGCAATAGTACTCCTGCCCTTCGAAAAGGGGTCAGAACGGCAATCGGGTTTGCGTCAAGCATATCATCCCACACTCTTGCGTGGTGCGCGGTAACCGAACCGTGATGGGGGATCTTAAATATTGAAGCCTTGCCTTTCCGCGGTGAATGGGAGTTTACGATTATTGACCAACCGCCATTAGCCTCCCCGTGTTCTTCAAGATCGGATCCCAGAAGTATTGAAAAATACGCCACTTTTAACCATATAACTATTGCAGCCCGATTTGGGCTGATTGCGGGCAACCAGCGTTTCGTATCACCAGACCTTGGTAGAAGATCGGCAAATCCAAGTATAGATGCCATAATCGCAGAATCTGAGGGCGACAGGGAAAATATTTCATAATTGGCAGGGGAACCAAAAACCTCAGAATCGCCCTGCCAGATAGGTCGATCCTGAACAGCAAAGATCGGCGTATAAGTTCCAATACCAGTTTCTTTACGCTTTTTAAGGGTTTCGAACACGTCGCGAAATTCGTCAATTCCAGAACTTTCCAGCATGGATCGAACTCCATAACAGTATACAACTTCACGAAATTCCTGACTGGTTAGCGCAGTGGAACAGACGAGTTGGGCCGATTTACAGACTTCTAGAAGTTTGCTAAATCCCCGGATATGATCGTCATGCCAATGAGTCACTATGAGCTGTTTTACAGCAACGGAGGGATCAACGTCTATCTTTTCGAAATAGACTAGAGCGGCTGGTTTCCGTGTGATAGTGTCTATGCAGGAGTCAACAATGAACCAGTTATTTCTGCCTAAGTGGACCGCTACACATTCGCCGTACCCAGGGCCAAAGACAGAGACTTCGATTTCATCAGGTTCTGGAGGGGATTTCAGGTTCTTCCCATCCGAGAAGATCTGCAATTTCCGCTGCTCTTCTTCGTGCATCTTCGATGTCTCTTCTGGTCCAAACGGGAAGCCTCCGAAAGCGAATTATTGAGCTTCTGCTTCTCTGGCCTATGGATGAATCGTGGTAGCCAACATTCCAGTAAAACACCGAACCAACTTGGAGCAGGGGTCTATCATCAGCAGGTATGTCTTCCAACGAAAATTCAGCTTCCTCGTCTGGATCGTCAGAGAATAAGCTTGTGAGTTTCGCGTAAAACGAATCACCTAGAATCTTCATCACAATTCCTTCCCATTTATGGAAGGATATAAACTTGTCTCTGAGCTTGACTGCGGGCCCTCTAACCATGGGTGGAGTACCAGGTTTTTTGAATGGAGCGGTTTCGGTGGTATCTTGGCCACCAGAAAAGATAGGCGTTTCAGAATCCGGTGCTGTTAAGTAGGACTTTATTTGAGCTTCTTGCATATCCTTGAATTTAGCCAATAACTCCTGGTCTGTCCCCGGTTGTTCCGCAAAACGGGAGGAGTCCATCGTCAAATCAATCGCCAACTCGCTAACCATTAAGACGCTCCATGAGAGTTCTCATTATCGTTACAGCCCGCTTTCTTGACTCTACCCAGTTGTTTTCCAGGATGTTCATGATCTCATCACTACCTATTACAGAATCAGGCTTTTCGACCTCAAAATGGTCATTCACATTGAAGCGAACACCTGGGTGAACGCGACCTGACGGCGCCACAGCCACTTGTACATATCCTTTCAGATTATCAGGCCGGGTACCTTGGATAATCAAGGACTTCATTCCCGGATTTTGAAGCACCTCTTCCCATAGCTCTTTGGGCGCGAGAACATGCCCTATTAAATGCCAGCGTTCCTCGGACTCAATCTGAAAATGCTCATCCAGATTAATGCCCACCTTTCTCAGTGGCGTATGACGAAGAATTCTGAACGTGCTGAGAACCAAATCCCTAACCGGTTCATCATACGCTTCTTGCAACGTAGTAGCCAAAAATCTTTCACGTGTCACTTCTATTTTTAACCATTCCAATGTGAAGCTGACAACTTCTTGGTGAACAACCGCAATTTCAGCTCCGTCAACCTCTAGTTTGCGGATCAGGCCTTCTGAACCAAACCAGGCAGGTTGAAAAATCTTGGGGTTAAAATCACCCAAAAGAACAACATCATGTTCATGGAGTGCAGGTTTTTCGGGAGGCATCGCCGTTCCCCTTTAACATGAATTAGGAATGTAAGGAGCTTTGGCTCCACTTACCACTAAATATCGTAAAATGCGAGCGAATCATGACACCTTTTTCACTAGCACCACTGATCAACCGTTATCTAGCATCCTCTCATCGATTCATGCAATTGCCAACACTCACGTGCAAGTGCACCGCTGTGCCTCCGTTGCATGGCCTGACAATCCTGCATCCTGTCCGCTTCACCCCTTCCGGGGCACAGCATCCCTGTCGCGGCCCAGGCCCCAGGTGAACCGTAAGCCTTTCCGTCATCCCGGCAGAACTCCTGCTCAATTCAGGTCAAGAGCTGACCGGAGAGCATTTTTTTCCGTGAGCCGACGAATGATCTCATCTCTTGCTTCCGTTGAAACACTTCCGATTATGTCCAACACTTCAGCCTGAAATTGCTGGACCGCCCGCATATCGAAAAGCGCCTGGAAGATTTCGAGCTGCAGCTTCAGTTGTCCCCGGATCTCCTGCATGGCCTTTAAAGCGAGTTCGCGCGGGTCCTTGAATCTGTAGTCGGTGATTTCCTCTTCCTGCCCCCGTACCTTGATTTTGCGGACCTGAGATTCGAGTACCTGTAGAGCGCTGTCATCACCCCGGTTCCAGCGCATCAGCAGGTCGAGCAGCTCGTTTGCGTCCCGGTTGATTTTCTGTAGTTGGTCAAGGGGATTGATTTCGCGGTCAACTATCTTGTGTGCTGCCCGAATGGCTACATTCCGGTTTATGGCGATATTCAAATCCTTCAACCGATTATATACTGCCCGCCTGCTGACCCCCATCTTGCGGGCGACTTCAACAACGGTGTAGCCGTTTCTGATTAATTGAACCAATTGCTCCTCATCGATTCGCTTAATTCTCATGTGGCGAGGTTTCCTTTTTTGCTGCAACCGTTTTTATCAGGGCCTGCCCGATTTGAAAACAGAATGCTTCGGACAGCCTTGATGCCCCCCGGCGCCCTCGTTCTGCGCCCTTCGAAATGTCCAGCGCAGTCTCCACGCTCCGCGAGGTTTCCCGCCGCCCCGCAGCCCTATGAAGGACTGCCGTCCCGGCTAACCAACGGTGCAGGGTCAAAGGCCCCTGAACCCCGACTCGGTATCGGTGAGCTTTTCATAGGTGACCTGGGGCGCCCCGGGCTTAACGCTCATACACCATTTGAGACCGTTTGAAAGCTCCCTGTCCGCGTGGGCGATAAAACCATCGATTTCTTTTCGCGACGTTGGCTCATAGACGGCTTTAAAAAGTTCTCCGAATTTTTCCTCCGGCACGTACTCGCGGAACTTGAGAATCTTCTCCTGGTCCCAGGCGATATTTTCATACAGGCGCACCTTCACCCTGTACCCAGCCCCGAAAAGCACGGCTGTCTTTTTGCCGTTTTCGAACCGGGCGCTCTCAGCAAGCCGCAAGTGTATCTGACGGAGCCTGGCCGTTTTGCCGTCGATTTCATCTTTTAGCGCCGCGCCTTCCCGGATCAAAGATTCGATGCCCGATAGATCGCGAAGCGAACAAGCGGCCGGGCCGCAGCCGGAATCTCGACGCGAAGGTGTGCAGGCGCCTTTGTTATTTTTTGCCGGATATGCTTTATTCATGTCTGCGGCTCCCTTCAGGGGCGGTTGGACCGCCCGCCAGGTTCGCCGCTGCCTTCGGCGGCGGCACAGCCAAGTTCTCGCAACTGGCAGGGACGCGGTGACAGAACGATCTCCCATACTCCGTGTCAGTCTCTTCTCTCCTTCCCCGCGTCTGTTCTTTCTCCGACCCAGGGGGGATGCCAAAATGCTCCGCCATGATCTGGTTCATGGCCTTAAGAATTTGCAAACAGGGCCCGTATTCCGCAGGTCCCGGGACCTCTGGCTCCCCCGGGGGCGGGCCCGATTCTCTAGAACGAGAAAAAAGGGTTGCGGATTCAGCAAACGGCATGAGCTTCTCCTTTTGAGTCAATTAATTTTCCCTAAAATCCCCGTTTGGAACGGGCGCGGCAGGGTCCGCCAGGCTTCGCACCGAGATTGCGGCAGCGGTTGGGCGGATAACCCGGGGGATATAATACTTCAGTATGCGAAGTGTTGTCAATGAAAATAATGAAGTGTTGAGTCACTTTATGAAGTAGATTTTAAACGATTCGTAAAACTCGAATGGAGGCCACCCGAATCCAGGCCACCGCAGTCGATAGGCTGCGGTCCAATGTGGGCTGGATCGGGTTAGGCGCCGGTGAGGGGCGTTTTTCAGCCGTGAGCCGCGTTTAAGTTTTTTGAAGTATTTGTGAAACCACGCATGGAATAAGCCGTCCCCTGGTCCCCAAACTCTCAAATCATCATGCTACACATCCCCGCAACGCCAGATCACCAACCCCAAATACCTTGTATTTTCAGGGTTTACCCGCCACGGTTCATAGACCGCTTTGTTGTCGCTTACCAGGAAAATCCCCTCGGGCGAAACCCGCACACGTTTTATGTACAAGAGGTTCTCGATGCCGATTACCATGATCTTGCCGTCGAGCGGGTAGCACTTGGAGGTGTCAAATAAGACGAAATCGCCGTCTTCAAGGGTCGGCAGCATGGAGTCGCCGCTTACCTGGGCAAGGCGCATGGCGGAAACGACCCCTTTTCGAGACAGCCATTCCTTGCGAAAGGAATAGATATCTTCTGATTCTTCTTCCTGGACCAGCTCCCCGGTCCCGCTGCTCAGAAGGGGTCTGACTTTTTGGACAAGCGAGAAGGAAAATTGCCCCGATCCACGTGAAACCGTATACGAGTTGCTCTCGTTGCGGGTTTCCAGAGGAGGCGCAGCCGGGGTTCTTGGGGAGCCTTCGCCGGTCAGAAGCCATGCCTGGCGGACCCCGGTTATTTCCTCTATCG
The DNA here is from genome assembly GCA_049520035.1 of Syntrophobacteraceae bacterium. Taxonomy (GTDB): domain Bacteria; phylum Desulfobacterota; class Syntrophobacteria; order Syntrophobacterales; family Syntrophobacteraceae; genus SbD1. The sequence continues at coordinate 23,749 of JBEKQE010000030.1, forward strand.
TCTTGGCCAGTTCGGGCTTTATGTTCTGGGTGGTGCCAGCCTCGATATGGCTGATTCTGCTCGGGTGCACCTGGAGTATTCTCGCGAACTTTGCCTGGCTGATATTCTCCAGACCGTTTTCATTCGCCACAAGTCTGCGGACGTACTTCAGTCTTTGGGCGTAGGGAGACATTTTTTCTCCTCGCTTCGTTTTTTGATTTGACTTTACTTCATACTTTGAAGTATCCTCTCCCACCGAAACCCCTCGCAAAGATGACAATTCCTAATCAACTCGGTCGTCCCGCAAAGGGACACCTCAATAGGAGTTATAAATGGTATCGATTGCTTTTGCAACAAAAAACGAAGTGATAGGCCGGCTCCGGATGGCGGGACTCAACATGAAGGAGTTTGCAGTCGCCGAGGGATATGAGCCGGACACGGTAAGAAAAGTAGTCAACCGGTATGCCGGGAGCAACAGGACCCCCAGGGGCGTTTTGGCGCGGGAAATCCTGCAAAAACTGGGGGAAACGATTCACCGCGGGGACGGGGCATAGTCCGGTCAAGAAGAAAAAAGAATTCACCGCAGAGGCGCAGAGTACACAGAGAAAAGGATTGATGAGTAAAGAAATTTAGGAATTTAGGAATTGAGGAATTAATCCGTGAATCCGTCAATTCGGAATTGCTCATTTTTTACAAAGGCTTTCTCTCAATGACCGGACTATGCCCCGTTCTCTGTGTCTCTGTGGTCAATCTTTTTCCTATGTCAAAAAAGAGGGGAAAGGGTGCACAGGGACATTATTGTCCGAATTAAGCAGGCAGCCGACTGCCGTTCGATTTTCAAACGCTTCTGGCCCAGGCACTTCCGGGAGCGCGGAAATTGCTTTTGCCCCTTTCACGACGATTCAAAGTCATCGCTTCAGGTAAGCCGGGAGCTGGCTTTTTGCCATGCGGAAAATCTTAAGCTGGACGCTGTCGATCTGTATGCCAGGGCAACCGGGACCACCAACAGGGAGGCTGTTGCGGAACTGGCGAAAGAGCTTGGCCTGCTGAAGGCTGCGGGGCCGCGCACCTCGCGGGCGGCGCCTGCCACTGCCGTCCTTGCCGCCGCCGAAGGTTTGAGTGGCCATCCTGGCAGGCGGTCCCACCGCCTGGTCGCCGTCTACGATTACACTGATGCCGAAGGCAGGCTCTTGTATCAGACGGTGAGATTCGATCCCAAGACTTTCAGACAGCGCCGGCCGGGTGGTGGCTGGGCCACAGCCAGGGTAGCCGCTACCAAGAGTAGCGGCGGGAGAGACGGCCCCGCGCTTTTGTCTGGTCCACCCGCCTCGCGGGAGGGCAAGCTGGCTGTCGAAATCCAGGCTGGCGGTCCCGGTTCCCAAGCCCCGCCGCCCTTGGCAGAGGCGATCCCGGGTGCGGTCCTGCCGCCCACCGCCATTTCCTGCCCGCCGCCAAAGGCAGAGGGCAATCCGGGGGGCTGTCCTGGTTCCCAAACCTGGATATGGAACCTGGACGGGGTGCGCAGGGTCCCCTACCGGCTTCCGGAAGTCATAGCTGCGGAAACGGTTTTTGTGGTCGAGGGCGAAAAAGACGCCGACCGGTTGGCGGGACTTTTCGCCGAAGAGGACCAGGCCGGCGGCCCACCGCATCGAGGCGCCGCCCAAGTCTGCCCCGGACTGCGATCCGGGCGTAGCGCAAACCTCGGCAGGCGGCCCTGCCGGTTTGCGGCCACTACCAATTCGGAGGGGGCGGGGAAGTGGAGAGACGCTCTCAGCCCCTACTTTATTGATAAGAACGTTGTGATTCTCCCGGATAACGATGAGCCAGGGCGAAATCACGCGTGGGACGTCGCAGCAAAGGTGAAGTCTGCGGGGGCTGCAAGCGTAAAGATTGCAGAGCTGCCCGGCATTGCTCCGAAGGGTGATATTTCGGACTGGCTGAATAACGGCGGCACGAAAGAATTCCTCCTGGAGATCGTTCAAACTGCTTCATTTTTCACAAATGCAAACGAGCCGGGCACGAGCAGTCAGTGCGAGCGGCAGCGGAAGGCGCCTTTCGCGCTTACGGATTTTGGGAATGCCGAACGCTTCGCAGAACAGCACTCTCAAAATGTCCGATATTGCCATACCTGGGGAAAATGGCTGATCTGGAGCGGTAATCATTGGAAGGTGGATGAAACAGCGAAGATAAATCAGCTCTGCAAGGCAACTGTCAGAAGCATCTATGCCGAGGCATCGCAAATAAGTGACGATGACCGCCGCAAAGCAGTATCCAAACACGCGCGGGCCTCAGAGTCCGCCGGACGGGTACAGGCCATGTTAAGTCTTGCTCAAACCGAGCCCGATATAGCGGTTACCGGAAGAGATCTCGACACAAACCCCTGGCTCCTGAATGTACTAAATGGGACTTTGGACATGAGGACAGGGGAATTGCGCCGGCATCGGCGAAGCGAGCTCATAACTAAATTGGCTCCCGTTGCATATGATCCGGCGGCCGAGTGCCCTGAGTGGTTCAACTTCTTAGACCGCATAATGGCCGGGAGCCCAGGGCTGATTTGCTACCTTCAAAAACTCGCCGGCTACTGTCTTACCGGGGACACCAGGGAAAAGTGCCTTCCAGTCCTCCACGGCGTCGGAAATAACGGCAAAACCATTTTTACGGCCACGATCGGGGCCATGCTCGGCGATTATGCCCGGGAAACCCCGGTTGAAACCCTTATGATTAAGCGAAACGAAACTATTCCCAACGATATTGCAGGTCTCAAAGGCGCCCGCCTTGTGACTGCATCCGAGGGCGAACGCGGCCAGCGCCTGGCGGAATCTCTAATAAAGCGGCTGACTGGTGGAGATAAGATAAGCGCCCGGTTTCTTCACCAGGAGTTTTTCGAGTTCGTGCCTGAATTCAAAATTGTTCTTTCCACAAATCACAAGCCTTCAATCCGGGGGACCGATGCAGCGATATGGTCCCGGATTCACCTTGTCCCATTCGATGTGACCATACCGAAATCCGAGCAGATCCCGAGGACAGTAATGCTTGAGCGGCTAAGGGAAGAGTGGCCGGGTATTCTCGCCTGGGCAGTCGAGGGGTGTCTTGCATGGCAAAAAGAGGGCTTGGAAAAGCCGGAAGAAGTAGAGCGGGCTACGCGTGACTATCGTGCCGATTCCGACATCCTCGGCGGCTTCATCTCTGATTGCTGCATTATCAATCCCCCGGCTAAGTGCCGGTCTACAGAACTGTATAATCGATATCAAAAATGGTGTGGCGACAACGGCGAAGAATACATCAAATTCAGGACTTTTGGGGCCGTACTCGAAGAGCGCGGACTGAAGCGAACGCGGCTTGGGCATAAGCAGGACAGGGGTTTCCAGGGCATCGGGCTTAAATTGGATGCAGACACGCAGACAAATGCAGACAGTTTTTTCAGGGTGCTGCACGAGACAAAAAATATAGCTGAAAAACCATGAAAAGTCCGACTGCAAGTGTCTGCAACGTCTGCTTGAGCCAAAAAAGTCCAGGTGAATCCGTGAATGGGTAAATTAAGAGCGGGTGAATCGGTGAATGGGTGAATAGGTCAATCGGTGAGGAGGAAAGATCATGGTGGAAAACGATCTGCTGGTAGGCTGGAAGCAGATTGCACAATTTCTTGGAGTATCCGAGCGGTCGATTCGGGGATATAGGGGCCCGCTCCTGGAAGGGGGCCGTATCTTTTACCGGAGGCGGCGGCTCGGCAAAAGAATCGTTTGCGCCTGGTCCGACGATCTGAGGCAGTGGTCCAAAAACCGATGAGGGGGCGGCGGGGCCCGCCAGCCGGGATGCCTGCTACCTGCGGTGGCGGGCGGGGCTTAGGGACCCGGACCGCCACGCCTCGAGGGCGGGTGGGCGGGCAGTCGTGATTGCTCGAAGGCGGCACCACAGGACCTGACCGGGTCCGGGGTCCGGGACAGGCTTTAATCCGGGGTGAATCGTTAACAAAGCCGGCAGTTGGACGTGGGAGATGGAATTCTGCGCCGGCGGACCGCTTTTGTCTCCGATCTCCAGTCAAGGGCTTCTGCAAACCCAAAGATGCAGATCATATGCTTTCGGCTGAGTTCGCCATTAGGCCTCACATATTGACAAGGTATCGCGTTTCCGATTGTGTTATGATAAAGATGGGAACTGCGGGTAGGATCGGAAAATCCGTCGAAGGCAGAGGGACCTGTGCCATGTGCGTACAAGACCTTTTAACATCCAAACGTGAAGAGATCCTTCGCATTGCCGTCAAACACGGCGCAACCAACGTGCGGGTGTTCGGCTCGGTTGCGCGTGGGGAGGCGGGGCCGGAGAGTGATGTAGATTTGCTCATCGAACTTGAACCGGGCAGGAGCCTCCTGGACCATGTAGCGCTGCTCCAGGATTTAGAAGATATCCTTTCCCGAAAGGTGGACGTCGTCAACGAGAAGGCTCTGCATCATCGCATCAGGGACCGAGTGCTTCGGGAGGCCACGCCACTTTGAAGGATACGTTCCTCTGTATCATACCCATTTATGGATGAGATTTGGAACATCATCGAGCAGCATGTGCCGCAACTGCTGTCGGGACTCGAAGGCATCAGAAGTGCGCTCGAAACGTGACGCCAAAGAGGGGAACCAAAAATTGCACCCGGCGGGCGCCAGCCTGCAGCGCTCATTTAACACAGCTCTGGTCCTTGGATTCCTGAAAACTTAGAATTTAGCACATCCGGATCATACTTTTTATGCCAGGACTCTCCGGTCAAATTCCACCTCCTGGCAAGGATTGTGGAATTCCACAAATACGCTATTATGGAGAACTCCGCGCTGAAGAGCTCGGCGGAACTGGTGCGGTTTGCGGTAAAGCACGGCATTGTCAGCGAGTAGTTGCTGGGGCATTGCCTTGGCATCAGCCCTCCAGGAGCGGCCAGGTTTGTGAACGAATATATTCTCATTGTCCTCATTATCTTTCTGGCCGGCTTTACCCAGGGCCTGTCCGGTTTCGGTTCCATACTCCTGGCCTTGCCTTTATTGTCGATTTTTCTCGATATCAAAACGGTCATCCCTCTGGTTGCTCTCCAGGGCTTGTTCTCAACAGTCCTTCTGCTTGTCGGACTCAGGAAGGACCTTGAATGGAAAAAGGTCCTTCCCCTCTTCGTGGGCTCCATACCGGGGGTCCCCATCGGCGTCTTTTTTCTCAAAACCGTAAACACCGATAGCATTCAGCTCGCGATGGGCCTCATCCTTGTCTCCTATGCCTGCTTCAGTCTCTCTTTCCGGCCTGTGCTGTGGGAGATCAAAACAACTGGGGCCTTGGCGGCGGGTTTCCTGGCCGGTTGTCTGGGCGGAGCCCTCGGGGCGTCCGGACCCCCGGTCATTGTTTACACCTCTCTTCAACCTTGGACCAAGAGCACGATCAAGGCCACTCTGCAAGGCTTTTACACGGCTTCGGGTCTGGTCGTGGTCCTTCTGCATGCCCTCAATGGTCTGACGACGATTCCGGTCCTGTGGTATTGTCTCATATCCATGCCGGCTCTCATCCTCGGGACCTATTTGGGGTCCTTCTTCTACGGCCGCATCGGCGATCGGACATACAAGAAAATCATGCTCATCCTTCTCGCTCTATTGGGTGTTTTCCTCATTTACGGGGTCCTCTAACGCGAACAAAAAGGTGAATTGATCTCTTTGTATCTCTCCTCTTGAGTCACTGCTACCCGTGCTCCTCTTTAGAAATGAAGAATGCCGTTTACCTGCATCCCGGCATTTGGCACAGGTGTACTGTCTGTCATGGGACGCAGCCCTCGAAAGCCTTTCGGCGCTCATGTGCGCAGGGGCCTTGAAGCCTCCGGGGACCCCGTTGACAGGCGCTGTCCTGAGGTTGGAGTGACGAATGATTGGAGGTCGAATGCCGGCCATTCTTCAGCTCCCCATTCCGCATTTGAAATTTGGGGGTCATCTGGGGTGACCCTTCTTTTCAAAATACACGGAGTCTCTCGGCGAAGGTCATTGATTCTCTTAATGGCTTTTTCAGGACACAACACGACCCCCATATGCGTTTCGCCATCCCTCGTATGATAGACTTATAAACAACCCTGTGCGTTAATCCGGTCATTCAATTTACCGCCTCTAGGCGGAAGGTCCGCCGCGCAGCGCGTAAGGCGCCCCCGGAAGGGTCTATCGTGTGCGTTGGGCGGTCGCGGGAGGCCTTGTGCCCAACTCGATGCATTATTAAGTTCCTTTTTTCCTCAGTCCTCAGTCCTCAGTCCTATGCCTTGTGCTCTGCTCGATGCATTATTAAGTTCCTGACGGAACGATCGTTATTGCACTGCCTCCCATGACTGAAGGGATGACCATCAAATGAACAAATTCCTGAAGGTTTTACTCGGGATCGCCGTTATCGTCGTGCTCGCAATCGCGGCTGTTTTTTACTTTACTTCCGATATGGTCCAGGTGGCCGACGGTTTTTTCAATGCCGTTAAGTCTGGTGATATGTCTAAGGCTTACTCGTATCTTTCCGATGATTTCAAAGCAAGGACGTCCCAGGAGGCGTTGGGTGATTTTCTCTCGAAGAGCGGCCTGAGCGCTTTTAAAAGTGCAAGTTGGCAGAATCGGTCGATAAGCGGGGGCCGTGGTGAACTCACCGGGTCCATCAACACCGAATCCGGCGGCGTGGCGCCCATCAAGTTGAGCCTTGTCAAAGGTGAATCCGGATGGAAAATCTATTCCATTGAAAAACCGCAAGCCGGCATTCAGGATGAGAAAGCCGGGCAGTTTCCCGCCGAAAGCGATCAGGTGAAACTGGTTGCCGAAACCATGCACGTATTCGCCCTCTGCGTGAATGAAAAAAGTATGGCGAAATTTCATGCATACTCTTCCAGCCTTATGCAGAAACAGTACGCTCCGCAGAAGCTCGATGAAGCGTTTGCTCCCTTCTACAAGATTGGAACGGATTTCACGGTGCTCGATAATCTCAGCCCGGTATTCGATGAAAAACCATCCTTGAATTCAGACGGCGTCCTGCTGATAAAGGGTCATTATCCTACAAAGCCAAGCCAGGTTTTCTTCAAGCAGGAATATATCTATGAGGGGTTGGGCTGGAAAGTTTTGGGCCTGAATGTGGAAATCAAATAACAAACAGAAAGAGGAGCTGGAAGATGGCAAATATTCTCATTCTTTACTACAGCATGTACGGTCACGTAGAAACTATGGCGAAGGCGGTCGCCGAAGGCGCCAAGAGTGTTGAGGGCGCTCAGGTCACGATCAAGCGCGTGCCGGAGCTGATGCCGGAGGACGTGGCGCGCAAGGCCGGGGCGAAACTCGATCAAGCGGCGCCGATCGCCACCGTTGATGAACTGCCGAGCTATGACGCCATCATCTTTGGCGCGCCGACCCGCTTCGGCAACATGTGCGCGCAGATGCGCAATTTTCTGGACCAGACCGGCGGCTTGTGGTTCAACGGCAGCCTGATTGGAAAGGTGGGCAGTGTTTTCACGTCGACCGGTACCCAACACGGCGGACAGGAAACTACGATTACTTCCTTTCATTCGACGCTTCTGCATCAAGGCATGATCATTGTGGGCGTTCCCTATTCTTGTCAGGAAATCATGAATATGAGCGAAATAACAGGCGGATCGCCTTACGGAGCTGGGACGCTTGCCGGTCCGGACGGCAGCCGGCAAGTTTCGGAAAATGAGCTCGCGATTGCCCGCTTTCAGGGGGCTCACGTGGCCAAAATTGCAGGGAAGCTGTCGGCATGAGGTGAAAAGAGATGACCGAACGAGGCAGAGTCCTTTTGGAAGTCTTTTCCGATTACATCTGACCGTGGTGCTACTTCATTACCGGGCGTATTGAAAAACTCAAGCAGACATACGATCTCGAAGTCAGGTGGATTGCCTTTCCCCTGCATCCGGAAACGCCCGAAGAGGGCCTCACCCTGGATGAACTTTTCGCGGGAAGGGATATCGAGATTCCCGCCATGCTGGATCGGCTGAAATCAGCGGCAGCCGGCTGCGGCCTGCCCTTCGGCCCGAAAACCAGGACATATAATAGCCGGCGGGCTCAAGAGGCCGGAAAATGGGCCGAATCCAGGAATAAGGGAGAAGAGTTTCACATGGCGGTGTTCAAGGCTTACTTCGCAGACGGACTCAACATTGCCAAGGTCCCGGTTTTGGTGGAGCTGGCAGAATCGGTCGGCCTCAGTGGAGTGGAACAGGTCCTGTCCAAGGGGACTTTTAAAGAGGCAGTGGACAGCGACTGGAGATACTCTCGCAGTTGTGGCGTCAAGGCCGTCCCGACTTTTGCGGCCAATGGCCGCATCGTAGTCGGCGCTCAGCCCTACAATGTGCTGGAGGAACTCGTAAAATGAAAAGACCCGGTCAATTCATAGCCGGGTGAGCCCGTCAGATCAGTTCACTTTGCTATTCACGATTCACCATAATTACTAGCCGGGTGAGCCAGTCAGCTCAGTTCACCCTGAAAGCCTCCTGAAATGGCCCGATAAACCTTCGGTCCCGAGACCAATCCAAGATGGCGAAAACGACCTGCCTGTAGCCCCCCTCGTATGACAGACTTGTTAACAGCACTCAACGATCATTTGGTGAGACGCTCTCGCGGGCATCCCTTAGCGATGTGCTTCGCGTAGCGCGGAAGGCATCCCGCTCGGTTCGTCTAATCTGGTCATAATCTGGTCATTCCTCTTACCGCCTTTAGGCGGAAGTCATGCGCGTTGGGCCGTCAGCGGGATGCCTTGAAGTTCTGTTCGAGCGCCCGATGGAACAACTCGGCGATTTCACGGCCGTCGTTGCCGAACGCTCCACAACCCCATGCCCCAAGGACAATGATGTTATTGTGGATAGGTTACATCCACATTTTAGTCTGGATAATTCAGAAAGAGTTTCAAAATCTCTCCGAACATTAACTTCACAAGGCCACGATCAACCTTTCCATGTCAGTCAAATTAGTGAACAGGTTTTTATCGCAGATAAACGCGACCGATTTGCGCCTGCTGAAATATCCAAGCCGTGAAGCCTTGCCCCGCCTTGGCGTATGGGCAAGAACTCAGGGAGAACTCACACAATCCTTAATCGACCAGAAAATAGAAAGCCTCGCATGGCAGAAAACGACAACGTAAAAAGCGCTATTCAGATCCTCGCCATTCTCGGGCTTCCCCTGGCACAACAAAATGACCGTTCAGGGCTTTGCTTGTTGGCATTGCTCAAGGTGACCAAAGACAAGACGTGGGCGGAGGCTGAAAGCCCGCTTGTCGGCATCACGCCCATGATGGAGTTTGCCCGGCGGCACTACGGCAAGGAATATGCCCCTAACCTATAGGCGTTTGTTAGAGCGCCTATAGGTTAGGAAAGTGTTTACGGGGTGGGGGCGCGAGGCCGACGAAGATGACGGCGCCGTCGCCACCCGGATTGGATAGGAAATCGATATCGAAATCGGGCTTCCAGTTGTTCAGCGCCCAGACATTGCCGGCCTGATCAATCATGACCTGCGTCAGCCGCATCAACGGGGAGAAGCAGGGGGGTGCGCCCGGACCGTATAGTGGATCTCCGTTGTACAACAGCACCTGGCTGCCGGCGGAAGGCACGGTGAACCCCGTCGAGGGCGAGATGGGATGGCCCGTCTTAAGGCCCGGGGGCCGGGTGGCGCTATTGCTGCCGTAGACTTTCGAGATCCTACCGGACGTGAAGTTACTACCTGCTGATAGGGGACCGAAATTCGCCACCCACAAGTTGTCCTCGCCGTCGACCGTCACGCTCCACGGGCCGTCGACGCCGCCCCCGTCGAAGCCGCCAATGACCGTCCCGTTGGGCCGGACTCCATAGATTTTGCTGTCGCCGCCTGAAGCGACCCATGCATTCCCCTGGGAGTCGAGGCTCATTCCCTTGAACCCGCTTCCCAGCGGGATCAGGAATTGCTGCTGCAGCTTCCCTTGAACCATTTTGAATTTCGCAATACTGCTATTTACTGTCAGGTTACCGGTGTTGGTCACCCAGGCTGTTCCGTCGGTTGCTATTCGGACATCGAAAGGTTTGCTTCCATTCGCCTCCTGAAAGCAAATGGAGTTATTGGGATCGCCTTTGAGAAATACGCAGACACGGTCGTTGCCATTACTCGGGATCCAGATGTTGCCCAGGGCGTCCGATGCCAAGCCCTGCGCCCTGTAGACACCCCCGTAATAGCCGTTGGGGGGCGAGATTGGTTGCCCCGACGCGGTGAACTGAGAAACGCTTCCACTCCCGGGCGGCGCCGGCGATGGATTGACGCCACCCCAGCCAAAGTTGCCTTCCCACACCGTGCCCCACGGATCAATGCAGATGCCGAAACCGCCGCCGAGAACTCCTCCACCCTCGATCGGCGACCTGGGTGAGCCATTACTCCCGTCGGCCGGCTGTCCGTTGGGCTTGAGTACCATGAGGGCCTGACTTGAGTAGGTGGTTCCCTGCACGACGTTGTTGATGATCCAGGCAAACCCTCTTGCATCGAAAACGATATTCCCCAACCCACCGAAAAGAATGCTGTCGCTGCCCGTATCATTGACTTTCACTGTAACCGTCCAGGCATCCGGAATGCTTTCGAGCGTAGGAAGGTAGAGTTCATGCACCTGCGGCAGCGAAAAAATAGCCTCAACGCTCTGTCCCGGATTGCGTGCGATATTTGCCAGCGCTTCAGGGGTATTGCGCGGTGCGGAACATCCAAGGGGCGTAGCCACCTCGAAGAACAACTTAGCGATGGCGTGATTCTGCACGCAGGCCGCCAGCAGGTTGGCGAGGGCGCGCGTGGAGCGCAGAGAGTTCGTCTGGTCGGCGTTGGGCGACGTCATAAGTACTGCCGACGATTCGCCGGTTGCAGTCGACACGATGTTATCGTTCATGCCGGCGGCGATACGCAGTCCGAAGGAATTGCCGGAGATCACACCTTTCTTGTAGAACTGCGCCATGGAGTAGGCGGCGCCAACGGTAGTCAGTTCGTTGATGGTGATTTTGGACGGCAGGTTTTGACCCAGGATCGTGACCAGTTTGACCCCTCCACCAAGATTGGCGGTCACGTAGAAAATGCTTTCCGTGTCGACTTTGGGCGTCGTGAGCAAGAAGCGGCCAGAGCGGTCTGTCGTCGCACGGCTCAGCTTTCTAGGCCGCTCTTCCGTCGCCTCCAACAGCGTGACCACAGCACCAGCGAGCGGATGTACGGACGAAGTGCCGCCCGATTGGACGGTCCCGCTCAGTATTTTGGCAGTCACGCTGGCAGAGGCAGCCCTTGCTGATGGAAGTCCGCCCGCCCCTGACAACATCGCTGCACAAGCAATCGCGCCAGCAATCATGCGCAACTGGAGAATAGCTTTCACGAATGGTTGAACCTCTTCTTTTTGTGGGTTCATTCCTCAACCTCGTAAGACAGACTTATACCTGAATAATGCATCAACTTGACTATCTGCATACGCCGAACTACGTGTCGGAATAGAATTTTTGCTCGAAAAGTCTCTGATGCACTCCGGAATCCCCAACGGAATACAATTTTCCCAATAGAATATGCAAGTTAAACGTGCGCAGGACTGGTTTTTGCGATTTTCCTACACACCTCCTCCCACAGTTGGTTAATCTGTCCCCGTCACGCCAGGTTGCAGGCTCAGGAGAATAGAATGCCGTAATACCGGCCTAATGGGAAAGCTGACGCAACATGAACACGCCACCTCCTGGCGTGGTAGACCACTCTGGCTCCAACCTTCACAAGCCGCCTGATGATTGAGTCTATGGACGGCTTGACCTTCTCACCCCAGAACGCCGTATCCCGGATCATGTGGAG
>JBEKQE010000031.1:0-35456 GCA_049520035.1 Syntrophobacteraceae bacterium
CGACCTTGTCCTTAAAGGGAGAACGGCAACTGAAAAATAACTATTATCGCTAAGGTTGCCTATTCTCGGGGCAGATGAATGGATCCGTCTGCTTGGTTCCCAGGCATTTTGCAAGAGGCTCGTCAGTTTGTCGTTTACCGAGTATAGCGGGTGAGCGAGGACGTGAACAATGCCTGTTTGGGCAAGGTAGTCGACGAGGTCGAATATGTTTTCGCGCACCTTCTGGATTTCGCGGTGAATTGCATCATTTATGTCATAGACCAGGACATGGGCTTTGCACCCGTCATCCGGAAAGTACGTTGTAACCTCTTCGCTTATGAATGTGCCCGGCAAGTGTGCGATCTCGGCGCTGCCGGAGATGTTATTATGATCTGTTATAGTGACCAGATCCATGCCTTTCTGTCTGGCGATTCGGTAAACTTCGGCCGGTTCGGTAAAGCACTCCGGGCAGCCAAGCTTTTGGAGAATCCATTGCGAAGGGCGAACTGAATATTTGGAATGGACGTGCAAATCGATTTTCATGCTCTCTCCCTCTATCCTTTCCAGTTATCATTCGATTAGAACGCTCTGACCGGCTTTGACCTTTTCCCCCGCGCAAACCTTGATGGTCATTCCTTCCAGGGGAGTAATCACAAGGTCTACCTGGGACCCTAAGCGGATCATGCCGAAAATCTCTCCCGCGTTCACCTCACGGTCCTCGCTCATATATACGTCTATGCCGTTCACAGTTCTTGCGGCGATCTGGACAACGTAGCAGGCGAGTTCTTTGCCGCGGTATTTGCCTTCGATTTTCGTAACGGTCCTTTCGTTGCCGATTATATGCGTACTGTTCCTATAGAGCGGCGGCCAATGGAAAAGCGTTCGAAGGTGCATGGATAACATGCAGACGTTCTCAACTGATGCTGGATGGTGGTGAATGAATCGAATTTTTCCGGAAACAGGAATGCGGTTGTAGTGAACGTTGAAGGGACTCATGAATATCCCTATCAGAATTTTAGGACGGGCTATGTCCTCCCTGGTGATATCGTTGAGAGTGGCTTTGATGCCCCGTTTGATATTGATCACGCTCTCCTGCGGCTTCATCTCGCTTACATAGACCACCGTGCCGTCAGCAGGGCTGAGTATGCCGGTTCCTTCAGGAGGAATGATTCGTTGGGGATTGCGAAAAAACCAGACATGACGCCAAAATAGATAAAGGGAGGCGCAAAGAACGACAGAGGCGATTAGTATAATCATTGGAAGCACTATTGTTTTGCATACCTCCATACTTTGTCTTGAAGAATGTGAATGAGCGCCATTCCCGATGAAAAGGGGAAATTGGTTATTTCGAAAAACTCTTTCTCCTTCCTGATGATTTTCAACCATTTCTTGACGCCTGCATGTCCGATGATTTCCCGCACATAAATGTTGGAATCGTGGAGGAGTATGTAGGAATTCTTGTGGACATGTTCGAGCGTGTTCAGAAAATCGTCTCTTACGTTCTCATAGGCGTGGCTGCCGTCGATAAAAGCAATATCAATCTGGGGCAACCCAAGGGCTTTGAAGGATGTGAAAAACTGATCCGACCTTAATTTGTAATGGGTAACTATGTCCTCGACCCCGAACTGCTTGAAATGCGTATGGACTCTCAGAGGCTCGCTCCATTTGTCTTTTCCTCCGATTGTCTTGAACGGGCCGTTTTTGATCAGGGAGTAAGACGGGTCGACGAAGGTAAGCATCCCGCCTCCGTTGTCCTTTATTCCCAGAGCAAAGCATACCACACTGAAACCAAACCCGGAGCCGATAACGAGAAGATGCTTCGGTCTGAGCGCCCTGGCCAGACCATAGTAGAGAAAGCCAAACCCCAGATTGAGATTATCCGGTTTTTCGTTGTGACCCAGTGGTTTGGCGCTTTGGAGAATGTCTTTCAAAAGAGCGGTATTCAGGCTGAAGTTGTCCAATTTGTCCCCCCTCAAAATAGGTTTGCGATTTTGCTCCCTCCAAGCAAATTCCGGTGACATTACTTGAACAAGCTTTCCAATTTGATGTCGGAAAAATGATTTTTCGGTTACGAAGAATACGATGTTGCCGGGTATATCGACCTTATGGCCCGGTACAGCTTTGGTATAAATTTCGGGGATGTTCCCTGTTGTGTCCGGTCCTCCCGGAAGATTAATGGAAACTTGACATAACCTCCAATGACCCAACCCCCTCTTAGCTCGTGTCCATTTGCACACTCCGCTCTTGCAAAAGCGATCTCATAAATGCCTGTTTATAGGGGGCTGTCGCCTTATCCCTTCTCATAACCAAAGCGATATGGCCGGGCCCGAAGAGATGGCTGAGAGACAGAAATTCGAGCTTTCGCTTCTTCAAATGTGGGAGATTTCTTACAATGGAGCCGCACGAAACGCCGAGCCCTAATTCGACATAGACTGAACTCAGTTCGATGTTCGAAGACTCCATAATAATGCGGTAGTCAAGCCCGTTTTTCTGGAACTCTTTTTCCAGAAGCATACGGCCGGTATGCTGCAGATGCTTCGGAGGCAAGATGAGAGGGTATTTAGCGAGTTGTTTCAGGCTGACTCGTCTCAAAGCGCACAAGGGATGTCCCGTGGGTACTATCACGACGGTTTCAACCTGTTTCCAGCGAATAGCCGTCAGACCCTTCGGGATCATCTTTTCGAGAGTGAAACCAAAGTCGATATCTCCACTTCGAACAAGGTCTATCACCATGTGCTGTGGCCGGTCGAGCAAGGTAAGTTCCACCTCTGGGAATTGGCTTGCGTATTGCTTCACAACCTCGGGGAAGAGATGATAGAGCGTTGTGAAGGGTGCAGCGATCTTTAACTGCCCTCGTTTATTTCCGTTGATTGCTTCCAGATTCTCCCTTAAATCCTCGCTTCCTCGCAGCACCAGTTCTGCGAAGCTCAAGAATCTCTCTCCCTGCGGAGTGAGCCGAAGATTCCGTTTGCCCGCTCTTTCAAAAAGCTGGCAGTCGAATTCCTTCTCAAGGGCCTTGATTTGCTGACTCAACGCAGACTGAGTTCGAAATGTCGCCTCTGCCGCCTTGGTGAAACTTTGCAATTTTACCACGTGGTAGAAGCCTATGATTTGCTGCCATTCCATATCGAATAAGCAATGCTAATAGTTAAAATAAAAACAATTACTTTGACTTATTATTCATCCATATCATATGCTCCGAGCCCCGTCCAGATGATTACGTGGGGTTTGGTGTAGAAGACAAGGAGATACAAAGTGAAAAGCACACTGCAGCCGGGTCTTGCTTTTGAATTTAGCTTCCGTATCACTGAGGAAAAAACAGTGCCACACCTTTACCCCGAATCTCCCGAGTTTCAGTTGATGCCTAGGGTATTTGCAACGGGATTCATGGTTGGGTTGTTCGAGTGGGCCTGCATCCAGGCAATCAACCCTCAAATCGATTGGCCCCGCGAGCAGACCGTGGGAGTTTCCATAAATGTGACTCACATTGCGGCAACTCCGCCCGGGCTTACGGTTACCGTAAAGGGAAAGCTCGAAAAAGTGGAGGGACGTAAGCTCACCTTTTTTCTGGCGGCTGACGATGGAATCGACAAAATCTCTGAGGGGTCACACGAGAGATTTGTGATTGATGCCGCCAGGTTTAACAGCAAAGCAGCATTCAAAGTTTCTCACACATCGCTCACTAATGTCCCTTAATTGTCCACAAAGAACTCGAAGGCCGCGAAAGAGGGCCATTTCCGGTTCCGTGCGGCGCAGAACCGCCTTGCGCTTTTTGCGTCAGTCCACACCTTTCGCAGTCTTGAGACATTACTTGCGGCCCTGCGCGGCGCAGGGCTGCGGCGTGTTCTCTGTACAAGGTTCGGCATCTTGCTGCAGGACTGCGGCGAACCTCCACTTGAGCGGGCGCCGGGTACTTCAATGAGATTTCGATTTCAATTCAGACCATCTTTTGGCAACGGCATCAAATAGCGCTGCCCTGTCGTCGTCGCCCTCGAATTCGAATTTATCTCTGACTTGGGTGCAACTTTTCCCAGGCTCTGCTCCCAACGCCGCAGACAACTTCAGGAGCTGCTCCAGCGAAAGGTTTGGAATATCGAGTTCGATGAAGATGAGGTTTTGGTCCTGCTCTGCCAGGCGGAAAGCCTCTTCAATCGAAAGATCGAGCCTGAACCCTCGATAAGATTGCTCGCTATATTTTCCGAGCGGCAATTTCAGCTCTTTGGCGGCACTAATAGCGTCGTATCCCCTGATAATCATGCGTTCCTCCACTAAAATTTTATTCTTTACCTATACTATAATCATCGACTTCGAATGAGCCTGCGAGTCTTGTTTTTTGGAAAACTCCCGAATGTAAGGTTTTTGAGAAGGAATTTGGATCAGGCACTGCCGTTATAGACTGCTTGTAAGAGCAAATGCCTTGAAGGAGGCGCTGGCCAGCAACGCCGGAAGATTCCCGGTGTTGAAGTCGATCGCGTCCAGACTCGAGCGCAGGTGCGAGGTGTCCATCTTATTCACATGGTGTCCAATAACGAAACGGGAGCTTATCAGGTCAGCGACGTAAACCAGGTGCGCCAGACACCGGTTCCCGTTGGCCTTGTCCGGCTCGTGATGATGGAGTATCGTTTCGCTCACGAACTCCGGCATCCCCCAGCGACAGGCGAGCAGGTATCCCGCCTCGGTATGAGCTATACCGAACAAAGTCTTCTCGGCGGCTGCCAGATCATTGCCCTGAATTTGAAGTTGCCGATAAAAGAGCGGGTAAGCGCTGTACATGTATTGGTCAAGGATAACCTTCCCGATATCATGGAGGAGACCAGCCGTGTAAGCCAGGTCGGGGTGCGCCTTGCCGGTAAGTTCCGCCAGCTTGCCGCTGATGCTCGCTGTCCACACGGAGTGGTGAAAGATGCCTCCCTTGCAGAGAGAATATCCCTGATTTGCATGGGAGATAAAGTTCTGCAGGGAAAATGAGAGGGCCAGGAGCATCAGGTTCTTATCCCCAATTCTCAGCAACGCCTTCTCTATTGAATCAACTTTCATACCGGGGCTAATGGAAACCGAGTTGCACATCCTGATTATTCTTGCACTCAGGACCTGGTCCTGAAGAATTTCCCGCGAGACCTCCCGGAAGCTGTAAGAGTCATCGTTGATCATGCGGATGATCTTAAGGGCTGTCTGCGGAATGGGAAGGAGTTCTTCGATCACTTCATTGAGTTGCACAGCCGTTGGCTGGCTGAAATTCTCCGCTGTAGTCTTCGGTGTGGGAATCACAAAGGGTTCGATCGTTGTTGCCCATGTTGTAAGATCAAGACTGATGCAACACGAGAAATACCCGCCAACTTCGATCTGCCGGATCGGGATTTTTTCGTTCTGAAGAATATGCTGCGCTCTCTCCGCCGTGCGCCCGCCTATGTCCAGCATCAAATCGGTCAGTGAAACCGGATCCATGAGCGCTCCACCTGCAATGCAGGCCTGCAACCTTTCCTTTCGAGCACCCTGTCTGCAAAGCGCGTCGATGAAAATCGGCATACCGGTAACGGCACTCACTTCGGGGTCCCAGGTAAGATCCACGCTGGGTGGTTCGGGGAGAAGAAGATGAATGAGACCTCCAATTCCGGCCTCCCGGTCATATAAAGTAACACCAACGCAACTGCCCAGGAATGCCTGCATGATCTCGGGTTTTTGCCGGCTCGTCATGTAAGAACCCGAGGTTACCGTGTGCGTTCTCATCGGAATTGGTCCCCCTTGTGCCTGAAGATATGGCCGCCATGGTTTCAGGGTGTCCCTGTGGCGTGAAATATAAATCGGCCGAAACAGGGTGCTTCTTCACTACATTTAGAGCTAAATAGAGGGGGGGCTGTATTTGAGGGCAATAGAGACAGGTGAGCCTGGAAATTAGTTCAGGAACACATCACGGTAATAATCAAAATGTTCGGTTACTGAGCCTGCCCCGCGGATTACCGCTCGAAGCGGGTCTTCGGATTTCTCCACATCGAATCCAACAGCCTGGTGAATCAGCGCTCGGAGCCCTTTAAGCAGGGAACCACCGCCGGCCAGCCAAATGCCGTTTTCAGCTATATCCGAGACCAGGTCTGGCGAGGCTTTTTCCAGAACGCGCCGGATAGCTTCAATTATTGCCCGTGTCGGTCCCTTCATGGCCAACCTGATATCGGCATCGGTTACGGTGATGGTTTTCGGCAAGCCACTGACGATGTCTTTTCCCCGGAGCTTTATCTCGAGTGTTTTTTTGAGGGGGACTGCAGTACCTATTTTCATCTTGATCACCTCGGCCATCATTTCGCTAATGCCCAAACCGTGTTGCTGCCGAATATACTGGCAAATGGCTTCGTTGGCCTCATCGCCCGCCACCCTGAGCGACTCGCTGCAGGAGATGGCGAATTGGGAAATGATGGCCACTTCGGTTGTCCCACCGCCGATGTCAACGATCATTTGTCCGGCAGGCTGATCGATCGGAAGACCTGTCCCGATTGCGGCGGCCATCGGCTCGTCGATAAGGAACACCTTGCCTGCGCCTGCGATCTCGGCGGCTTCTATTACCGCACGCTTCTCAACCGAGGTGATCCCCGCCGGGACGGCCACAACCAGTTTGGGCTTGGAAAGGGGGAACCGCCTGAATACTTTTCCAAGAAATGAGCGGACCATGAAGGAGGCCGTTTCAAAATCATAGATGACCCCGTCTCGCATCGGCCTTGTTACGGTCGTTCCCCTGGTGTGGCGGCCGGCCAGGTTCTTTGCCTCCCGTCCGATGGCAATTACCTCGCCGGAGTCATTTTCAATAGCGACCATAGATGGTTCATCCAGGACGACACCTTTGCCCTTGACATATATGAGGGTATTGGCGGTACCAAGGTCCATCGCCATATCTTTGGACAGGAAATCCATAATCCGGCCGAACATATTACGATCCCCTTTGGCTCCAGTTTTCGAAAATCGGGTGTCGTCGCGCTCAACAACTGCTTCGGGTACAAGGTAGGCGAAGTATATATCAAAAGAGCGATTCTCTTTGCAAAAAATACTTTCTGAACCAAAATTAACCCTTGTGCCGGCTTTTAGATAGAAAGTTGAATGATTTCAGTTGACAAGAAGCTTCTATATCTCCATAGATACACATGTTTCGGTCTTGTGGAAGAGCTGGATGGGCGACGACCTCATAGGTCCGCTTATAAAATGGTTCCCAGTCTCGTTCCCGAAATCGGGAAACATGAACAGGAGAGAATTTGATGCAGCGCAAAAGGCAATTCCTATGCGTTCTCCTTCTTTTTTCTCTTTGTTTACTTATTCCCCAAATCTCACACGCTGCGGTAAATCGGCATGTAAATGCCTGTTCGGCTATCTTGCTGGATATGGAAAGCGGCAGAGTTCTTTTCGAGCAAAATGCCGACTATCTTATCGCCCCTGCGTCAATTACCAAGATTCTGACTCTCTATCTGGTTTTCGAAGCTATCAAGCAAGGCCATGTCAGCCTTTCCGACAAAGTCGAGATCAGCATGCGGGCCGCGTCTGCGGGCGGTTCCCGAATGGGCCTGAAGGCAGGTACGCGGGTTCCTATGCAGGAAATCATCAAAGGAATGGCCGTTGTTTCAGGCAATGACGCCTGTGTCGCAGCGGCGGAGCACATCAGCGGAAGTGTGGAACGATTTGTTGGAAAGATGAACGCCAAAGCTCGTGAATTGGGAATGACCAGGTCCCACTTCATGACGCCCAACGGACTCCCTGCCGAGGGACAGGTAACAACGGCGCGCGATATTGCAAGGCTCTCCACAGCCTATATTCACCGCTTTCCTGAATCGTTGACTATTCATTCGATGCAGTCATATGCCTACGGTAGACGCTCGCATCATAACGCCAACAGGCTTCTCGGGAAGTGTCCTGGAGTTGACGGCCTGAAAACCGGCTTTGTCTGCGCATCCGGCTATAATATATCGGCGACCGCAAGGCGGAGTAATACGAGGATACTTGCTGTTGTGATGGGAGCGCATAATCCCTGGGTTCGGTGTTCTGAAGCCGAGAGGCTGATAGAAGAGGGGTTCCGTGAAACCGGCGCCCCTTATAATGATCTTAAAACCGTTGCGCCCACAACGACCGCGAAGCGAAGGGCCGTAAGCGCGGGAGGGCGCCGCTGTGCCGGTGGGGTTAAAAGAGCGCTGGCTAATAAAGCCGGCAAAAAGGGCAGTATGGCCGCAAGCGACCGGACAAAGCTATCGGCGGTAAAAAGGTCGGCATTAAATGATAAGAAAAAAATAAATAACGCAGCTAAAAAATCTACGGTCAAAAATGGCAAAACTCCTACCCGGCACGCTTCAGGGAGGAACAAACCATCGGGGGCTGTCTCAGGCAAAAAGTTCGCCGGGGTAAAGTCTGCCGCAGCCACAGCCAAAACAGGCCGCAACAACAGGGCAAAATCAGCCATATACAATAGAGAGGAAGCAAGAACGGCTGCGAAAAAGAAAAATAACAAAGCCGTTCCTCATGCCCACGCTCTGAAAAAACGGGTAAATGGATAAATCGTTTGTGCCCGTTCACCGCCATGACATCTCATCGCTGTTTTTGCCGCAGGATGATATAATATCAGGATTGAAGGGCAAAGTGCGGCAAGAACTGCTTTAATCTCGATCAGAGCCAATGAGCGGGGGCGATACATCCCATGGATGGGGATAAGAACCCCGGTCTTTTGTGAGCTGTTGTGCTTTCGTTTTCGATAACTGCCAGGAGAGCAAAATGGGTTCTTTTGAGTATAAAGTTACCATCCACCCGGCCGAAGCTTTCAGGGAGATGATTTTGTTCTGTTCCCGTGATGGGAGTTGCAACGTGGAGATGGTCGCTTCCGAACAGATAAGGAAAATGGAAAACTTGTTAAACGAAGGGGGCCTGCAGGGTTGGGAACTGGTGCAAGCGAGTTTCGGAAAAGAGGGCGTGCTCGTTTTCTGGAAAAGACAGATGTAGTGATCTCTGCGCTTGGCGTGATGTTCTGCGAGACGTTGCCGGACTCGGTGGGATGGGCTCACTCGCGCGCGTGGTTAACCCAGTGGAAGGCGAGGACGAAAAAAACGGCGCCAAGCAAAGCGAGCAGCAGATAGGATGAAAAATCGGGTGGATCGCCGAATGCAGCGGCCCGAATCGCTTTGGAGGCATGGGTCAGCGGCAGAAAATGCAGGATGTGTTGCACCCATTCGGGCATTGTGTCCACCGGGAAAAAAGTCCCTCCCAGAAAAGCCATTGGAGTGATGAAGAAATTGGTGAGAAGGGCCTGGTCGGAATGCGATTTGACGAGCATCGCCAACCCAACGGCCAGTGATGCGAAGACGAAGCTGTTCAGCGCCACCGCGAACCAGAAATAAAAGTTGTAAGACAGAACCACCCCGGACAGGACCGCGATCGACAAAATCAGGGCGGTCGAAAAAAGCGCCCTGGTAATTCCCGCCAGCACCTCTCCGGTGACATAAGATATATTGCTGATTGGCGCCGCCTGAAATTCCTCGAATATGTGCCAATAGAAACGCGCAATGTTTATTTCGCTTGCTATGGCGAAAGCCTGGATCATGCTGTTCATCGCCACAAGCCCCGGAATCAGGAATTCCAGGTAGGAATGCCCGCCCACCCTTACGCCCCGCCCCATCCCGAATCCGAAAGCGAACAGATAGAGCAGGGGGCTTACCGACATGGAAGCCAACTGCCTGAAAAATCTTTTGCGCAGGATGAGGAGTTCGCGCTGGTAAATTGCGAGCATGCCTCTCATGCCATGACCTTTTTCCCGGTAAGCGAGATGAAAACGTCCTCGAGGTTTACACGCCTGAGAGAAAAGCTGCCTTCATGCGAGGCGATATGCCTGTTGGCCTCTTCTCTGTCGCGGAAAAAGAGGGTTTCCATGCCCCCGTCGGCCACCCGGTCCAAAGCCCATGTCCCCAGGCCCTCCATCAGGTTTTGCGGGGTGTCCAGGGTGACTATCCTGCCTTCGTCCAGGAAAGCGACCCGGTCGGCCAGAAATTCAGCCTCTTCTATGTAATGGGTGGTCAGAAAGATGGTCGCTCCGCTTCGCTGGATACTTTTGACAAGCGACCATATGCGGCGCCTGATGGCGGGATCGAGACCCGTCGTAGGTTCATCGAGAAAAAGGATCCTCGGCGAGTGCATGAGCGCCCTGGCGATCATCACCCTTTTTTTCATGCCCCCGGAGAGCGACTTTACCGGGCTGTCCATTCTGTCTGCGATTTCAACGTATTCCAGGAGTTCACGGATGCGCTGCGCCCGTTCTTTCCGCGGCATCTGGAAAAGTTTTCCGTGCAGGTGCAGGTTCTCGCCCACCGTCAGTTCGTGGTCAAGATTGATGTTCTGGGATACAAGCCCGCATTGACGTTTCGCCTGCAGGCTTTCCTTCTCGACATGAAACCCGTGCAGCCATGCGTCCCCCGCAGAAGGGACCGCAAGGCCGGTAAGTATCTTGATGGTCGTCGTCTTGCCCGAGCCGTTCGGCCCGAGATACGAAAACAGCTCACCCTCGCCGACTTGAAGGCTCACGCCTTTGAGTGCTTCGACCTGTTTGTATTTCTTCCGCAGGTTTTCGAATCGGATCATCTTCTTTCACGCGTCGCAGATAGTACCCATTATACGCAGCCGAAATCAGCGGCTTCAAGCCTCGCCTTCCGTTTAACAGGAGAAAATATTTCGAAAGTTAAGATCCATTCACAAACTGGAGGGAATCAAAAGACGCTGTCAAGTCTGAAAACCTCATGCCCCCAAAGCCATCGGTCCTGCCAGACCCTGGAAAAGCCGAGCGAGGTCAGCGTGGCCAATGTGGGGCCGAAATCCAGAGTGATATGGTGGGGCCGGTCTTCATCAGCCTCGGCGTGGAACCGGCCGAAGAGAAATCCTCCCGGCCTGAGCGCCTTCCGGAGATCGTGGACCGTCTTTTCCGGCTGCACCAGGTGCTCGAAAACATCCATCGCCGTTATAAAGTCGAAGCTGTTTTCAGGAAGCGCACACTCCTTCAAATCGATATGGCGGGCGGAAAGCCCTCTTTGGGAGAAGCGCCACGAACTGAAGTCCAGAGCGGCTGAGCTGATGTCGGCAAGTGTGGCCTTTATTCCGCTTTTTGCGAAAAGAAGCCCGCCGGAGCCCACCCCGCAGCCGAAATCGAGATAGTTTCCGCATCCGTGCAGCCGGGCGAAATGCAATGCGACCACGTAGGCAAGGGGCGAGAGGTCTTCGATCAGGGTGTGCCACCACATCAACTCGTAGAGCATACCCTGGCTTTGGTTGTAGAAGAGTTCCACTGACTCTTTATCGGTGCCGGCAACTTTTTCGTGCCATTCCCCCTTGACCCTTGCCAGTGCATGCAGGCACAGGGTCTCCACCCCCTTCAGGTCCGGATTTCCCGTGTAGGCGCCGATCTCGGAGAGAATGCTCGTCCGGAAATCGCTGAAGCCATTCAGCAGCAGCGCATCCTGCCATTCCCTGCGGTATTCCAGGGTGTAGAGTTCCTGGCATTCGTGGAACTCCTCCGGGGAAAGCAGTCCCTCTTCAACACTTTGCCACAAGTTCTTCAATCTGTCGGGCAAAAGCTCCCGATACACGTCACTCCCCCGGTGAATTTTCAGGTCGGATTCTGCCCGAAAAAACTTTTTAAACTACCCCAAAGCCTGCAAAACTATACAATTTCCCGGTGGAACATTCAAGTGAGAGGTCAATGAGACTGGTTTTAGGAATTTCAGGACACACACCACTGTCGCCGCTGATAATGACCCGCTGCCTGACAACGCCGCCGGCCGGCGCTACGCCCCCTAATCGTTCCATCAAGCCGCTAATTTACAACTCGAGAAACCCGCCTTTCTCATTTCTACGCACTGGGCTGCGGCCAGGGCGGATATACACCCGTCGGAGGCTGCCACTACGATCTGGTTGGCATATTTTTGCCTCAGGTCGCCAATCGCAAAAATCCCGGGAATACTTGACTCGCATCTTTCATCTGTCAAAACAAAGCCGCCCGCGCTCATTTTGACGCCAGCAGGAACCAGCTTTCGGTTCGGGGCAAAGCCTATGAAAATGAAGATGCCTTCCACATGCAACTCGCTTTCAGCTCCTTCGCCGTTTTTCACGATGATCGAACTGACTCCGTTTCCGTCCGAGATTATGTTCGTCACTACTGAATTCGACATTACTTTTATCTTCGGCTCCATGTTGATGCGCTGTTGCAATATCCTGCCTGCGCGAAATTCTTTCCGGCGGTGGATGAGATGGACCTCACTGGCAATTTTGGACAGGTAGAGTGCTTCTTCCAGGGCGGTGTCGCCGCCGCCTACGATCGCCACCGGCTTGCCTGCGAAAAAAAATCCGTCACAGGTCGCGCAATATGACACTCCCCGTCCAAGGTTTTCGACCTCGCCGGACACGCCGAGAGTACGAGAAATTCCGCCGGGCGACAGGATGATTGAATAGGCGTTAAGAATTCTTCCGTTTGCGAGCCTCACTGAATGAAACTCGATGCCCGGCTCTATGGCGGTTGCCTCCTCCTGCAAAATTTCCAGCCCGTACCATTTCGCGTGCTGGAGAAATTTCTCGGACAGCTCGAAGCCGTTTATATCTATGAAGCCGGGGTAGTTCTCGATGCCTTTGTTGATAGCCATCTGTCCGCCTGGAGCGCCTTTCTCGATGAGTATCGTTTTCATCGCAGCCCTCATGGCGTAAATTCCGGCCGAAAGACCTCCCGGGCCTCCCCCAACTATTATCGTGTCGTATGTGTTGAAGGCTGAAGGCATATTTATCTTCTCTTTCATTGTTCGCAACGGCCTGTCTTCCCGCGGCGATTTGTAAAAAGGATATTCTTTTCCGCAAAGTGAGCATTGCAGGACGCACATGTCATCATCGTCCGATTTTACCCCGGCCCTGATCCCGCACTTGTCACATCGGCGGCACGCTACGCGTATATCTGAAACTGTTTTGCTGCCCATACGGAAATATAATTAATCATTTCATTTTGATATGGCAATTATAGGAAGGATTACTCGACCTGATTTCGCCTATTGCTTGAAGATCCGGTCTGTCCGAGCAGAGCGATGGAGAGGCCATCCGCCAAAAGAGCGCCGATGGTTTCAATGGCCTTTCGAAACGGGGTGTTTCTCACGTTCTCCCAACGTATGTCTCCGTTGTTAAACTCAGGCATTTTGAGGTTGTAGAGGACCGGGGGCTTGAGTTCCTTCAAACTCGATGCGTGGACTCTCAGCCAGGCATCGCCGGAGGGGATGATGTCCGTGAGGTATTCGATAGCGACGTGGCCGTTATCGAAAATGCTCGTAGTGAGCTTTTGGCCCGGCTCAAAGTTTCCTATTGCCGCATCAGGCAAAACTTCCGCCAGGTGCCAACCCGACAGGATCAGGTTCTTGCCCATGTGGTTCACACTTAAAGGGACCCCATTGAGAATGTCCCCCATAAATGCGTCTTTGAGCTTGGATACTGAATAAAGGAGCCGATTTTTAAAACCATGCGGGGCCTGTGTGGAGTCTGGATGCCATGAGCCGAAACTCAGGGCGCTCCCCAGGTCTTTGCAGAAATCCCCCATCGTTCGGAGCAGTCCCTTCTGATGTCCTTGCTGGATTTCATTTTTCTCGTTCCTATGAAGAATAGTGGTCCCCAGGAACATGTTGCCGAAAAAATTCCTGATATTTCCGAAGGCGTCGGAAAGATCCTTACGGACCAGCCCCAAAATGGGTTCCTTATGCGAGGGATCGACGACCTTTTTTTCATCCAGGTAATAATTGCGACCCCCCGGATTGCGAAGCAACTGGTCGTCTTTATACTTCTGAGCGCCGCTCATTGGCGCCGGTTCGGCCGATGGCCTGGCATGCCTCTGGTAGGCTGCCGCGGCATCCATTCCTGACGGCGGAGGCGCATTCAAAGATTGGGGAGATAAGAGGGCAGGGAGTCTCGACAAAGGCACATCCAGGGGTTCCGGAACAACCGATTGCGGCCCGGATTGTGGACCTGAATGCTCCAATGTCGCTGCTTCGAGGGCCATGTCAAAGCTCTGACCCCCGTTTACGGTTGGCTCGGAAGTCCTGGATGAGGGAACATCCGGCAGGTCAACACTGGAGACAGGACAGGGTTGCATTTGTCGCCTGGAAGCCTTGTCGAGAAACTTCGGTCTTGGAAAAAAAATGCATTACGCGAAACTATTGAGCAATTCTTATGCCAGGCTGCCAGGAGTTGGCCGTTCAAATCCCGTCTGAGAGGATTTTCGCAATAGCCCCTTTCACCTTCCAATACTCAGCTTCCACTTTTAACGTTAAATCACGGCTCAAGCCATTCGGGGTTTGACATGCAGTTTCCATCTCCTGGCAGAGCTTGGCCAGTTGCATCGCACCAATGTTAGCACTCGAGGATTTCAGACTGTGGGCCAGTCTCCTGGCTTCTTCACACTCGCCATTGAGTTGGATTTGCGCAAAAAGACCATCGGAGTGATGAATAAACGTATTCAATATTCGTTTAAGCAGTCCCGTATCGCCTATCGTTACGTTTTTAAGCACTCTCCTGTCGATTGACTCACCATCCTCATTACCCTTGACAACTCCGTCGGGTTGAGAGGAGTCTGCACGCTGGCGGGCTGCCGCAGTTGCATTAATTTCCTCAGCAGGGCCGGCCTTGTCGGGCTTGCTCTGAAGCCAGCGGTCCAGGGCGGCCTTTATTTGGCGCAGCGTAAAGGGCTTGGACAGATAGCCGTCCATTCCGGCCGCCAGGCATTGCTCATGAGATCCCTTCATTGCGTGTGCGGTGAGCGCCACAATAGCTATCCGGGATGCAGATCCGGATTCAATCTCTGTTTTTCGAATCCGCCTTGCCGCCTCATATCCATCCATTTCCGGCATCTGGCAGTCCATTAGAACAAGACCGTACTGCATCCGTGTGAGCGCCTCGATCGCCTCGCGGCCGTTTGATACAACGTCAACGCGCCGGCATCCCAGTCTTTCTAGCATGGCCGTGCAGACCTGCTGGTTGGTGGGATTGTCTTCCGCCAGCAGAATCGGCGTAAATTCAGGTTTTACTGCCGCAGGGTCGAGGGGAACACTTGTTTTTGTGCGGGGACAGCCCTGAACCGAGTCTGAGATGGCGTTATAGAGCTGAGACGGTCGGGTCGGCTTGGTGAGGTAGGCTGCGACATCGGAATGGGGACGTCTTTCGATATCTCCACTGAGCATAATCAGGACAACCGGTGCAAGGTCTGGGTCCTCTTTTATTCTCCGTGCAAGTTCAAGCCCATCCATACCCGGCATCATCATATCCAGAATGGCTAAATCGTAAACTTTGCCGCTATCGACTGCATCGCGCAACATCTTCAGGGCCTGTTCTCCATTTAACGCATTGCAAGACTGGCGGCAACCTCGATGGGTGTGCAGGCATCGAGGCTGAGGGGGTTTGTATCCATAACTCGGGAGACCGGCTTGGGATAATAAAGGGCGACCCCGAACCGCTTACTCAAAATCCTGTCCAGATGGAGGCTGCTGATCAGGCCCACAGGTCTCTCGGCGAGTGCTACCACAAGAGCGTTGATTGGCTCATCTACCCCGAGCATTTCCTTTGCGTCACGAACCGGCGTCTCGGGAGCTATGCACACAGCAGGCTCAGCAATCGCATCTATACAGACCGATCGCCCTCTCGAGGCCAAATCGTGAATTGCGCTGGATGCACGGAAAGATAAAGAAGCATCCATTTTCGAATCTAATTCGCTGTAGGCAGCCGATATGGAGCGCATAAGCATAATCCCTTGAAATTCCTGGTTCACTTCATCTATCCAAGGATTGAAATATACAATCGACAAAAAATAGAATATCTTGATAACAGCCATGTTACGTTATCGTGACTTTTTACATGGCCCGGGCCTGTTGGGTCCTACGCACAAAATTGAAAAGAAACGCTCTGGAATTTGGGAACCGGACACGGTTTCATCGAAAAGCGATGATGGGGTCTGATTAGTAGGTAAGGAATGAAAGATCCGGAATTTCATCGTTGACACGCCCATTCAGAACTTTTAGCCTCTAAATTGAGAAACTTGTGCGAGCAAATTGCTGTTCTTCCGCCTTGCTGCTGCCGATTAAAATCGACCTTGCACTTTTTGAAATGAGGAGAAGATATGGCGCTTTTTGATAACGGACTAAAAATTGGAACTCCCATCTTGATTGGGATAGGGGTGCTTATTCTTGCTCCAGTGATCGCTCCTGTTGCTGCATCGATTATAAAGCCTTTGGCGAAAGCAACGATCAAAACTGGACTCAGCCTCGTTCAAAGGGGAAGAGAGCTGGTGTCGGAGGCTGCGGAGTCCTTCGAAGATATCACCGCAGAAGTTAAAGCAGAGCTGATAGCCGAGCGGGCAGGCCCTTCTGCGAATCCGCAGGCAGATGAGGTCTCCTGAACAACCATATCATTTGTAAGCTCAGCGCATTGAATTGCAGGAGATGCGCTTTTCTCTAAAATCGATAAATCCCAAATCCAGCTTTTGGAGGGCGCCATACAATGCCTGCACAGGATTTAGCCTCCCGGCAAAGCATTTTAGCCGATCAGTTCTTCTACTTTTTTCTTCGCCTTCGCAAGGCCCGTATCCGAGCGGTAGTAGAAGCAGTTAATGTCAGTTATCCTGGAGAGACTACCGAGCAAAAGGCGCGGCGGCTTATAGAGGCCCAAACGCCTCTCTCCTTTCTGGGTGGTGCTCTCATTCATCTCCCGATGCTGGTTCCCGGACTGGGCCAGGCATTCCAGTTCCTGGGCTTTGTGGGAGGAACTTCAGCCATCACTCGCATGCATCTCTATCTCATTCTGGAGATCGCGCTTCTCTACGGCATGGATATCGAAGATGAGGCGCGCATTCCCGAGATGCTTGCGGTGGTAGCCGCCACCGGTCTCGCAGCCGGGGTTCCGTTGCTCGCCGGTGTTCTCGACATCAACCCGGTATTTTCCCTGCCTGTAGGGGGAATAACGGCTTGCGCCGCCGCCCGGATGATCGGTGAGGAAGCCATCCGCCTTTATTCGGGGCCCGCTAAAGAATTAACCCCGGCCCCATCAACATAGCAGCAGCAAGCTCAGTAACGCGATTGTCATCACCTTGAGCAATGCCTGCCACATTCGTGGTATATCCTCCACCGCAGATGGTTGCATTCCGTTGATAATTCGTTGATTTGAAATTGCATGGAAAAGCAGTCATCGCGAACGTAAAAGATGCGTGCATAAAGGCTGAATTTTGCCTTTGCGGTTAAGACTGGGGGAGAGCAACCGGAAAGTGAGACCAGATCTGTGGTGGACCGGCTATCGGGCAATGCCTTTGTGGACCCGGGAACTTATATGAGCACCGATCTGCATTCAAAGCAATTACCGAGGAAATGCCCTCGATGTAATTCTGAGGCCTCTTACAAATTTGGAAAAACTAGACATGGAAAGCAAAGATTCCGATGCCTTTTGTGTGGGCGGCAATTTAGGAATGCAGCAAGGGATGAACTGAAAGAGAGACCCCTCTGCCACGCATGCGGGCAAAAAATGCATGTGCGCAATAAAGACGCCAGTGTGGTAAGGTTCAGGTGTTCCGGGTATCCATTGTGCAGGAGTTTTGCAAAACTGGACAGGAGTGAATATGAGCTGCTGCTTTCTTCGCTGCCTCGTGCGAGCGCGTAGCGGGCAGGCCGACCGCCGCCATTCTCGACGCTCCGCGAGACGGGGCATTCGCGGGAGGCCTGGTAGGCAGGTAATGAACAATCAGGATGACAAAACTGATAAAAACGTTACTGTATAGCGAAGGCTAAAGATAAGTGAAAGGCGGCATAGATAACATGATGCATGTGCCGCGCAATTAACAGAATTGCCGCACCCGTCGCCCCTTTTGTTTGCACGGGCGCCTCGGGATCAGGCAGGGATGCGGCGCCCCGGTATGCGTTGGCAAACTCGGAACACTGAGTCAGGCGAAGCTGACAGGGAGCAATACCGGCCATAGGTTTTTCGTTCCTGTTGTGAAAGGTGGTGCGAGATGGCCGAAAAAAGAGCTGAGCGACCGAAAAAGAAGGAGCAGGAAATGAGTCCTGAAGAAAAAAGCTATGAACAAACACCCCGGACAGGCATGAAGGCGACGATGGGTGATGCGGGGGCCACTGTAAAAGAGGGTGTCCTCAGCGGCCTTAAGGGCATCAACGAGATCGAAACCCAGATTGTCACGCTGGTCAAGAGCACCGTTTCCGATACCCTTAGGGCTACGGGTTCGGTGGCCGATGAGACCGTCAACGTGACAAAGGACGTGCTGCAAGGGACCTTCAAAGCGGTGGAGGAAGTTGGGACAGGGCTTTTGCTGAGCTCCAAGAGCGTGGCAAAAGGGATTATCATGGGTGTAAGCGATGTTGGAGGTGATGTGTTGAGCGTCGCCAAACAGGTTATCAGGGGGACAGTCAAGGGAGCTGCCGAGATTGGAGCTGACGTGGGGCAGGTCGCCCGCAGGACGGTGGACGGAATTATTGAAGGGGCAAAGGAGACGGGCGCAAATGCCGAAGAGATGGCGAAGGTAACCGTGAATGGAGCGATCGAAGCAGCGGGAAGCATTGGGAATACGGCTGTTAAAGCTGTCAGGGATGTGCTGGTGAACGTGGTGGAAGGTGTGAAGGACGTTGCTGGCGCTGCTCTTCCAAAAGAAAAGCCGCGACAGTAGGTCTCTTGTTCTCAACAAGTGGGGCGAATCGTGCAACTCGGGAATCTCGGCTCGATATCCTTCGACTGGAATTGGGTTTCAGCTCTCTTCAGCGTGATCATTATCAATCTGGTCCGATCAGTCGACAATGCGATGGTCGTCGCCGTGGCTCTGAGGTCTCTTCCGAAGCGTCTGCGCTTGAAGGCCATAACGTTTGGCGCTTGCATTACCATTGTATTGAGTGTCTTACTTACTTACTTTGTCGCGAAGCTGCTGGAGCACAGCTTCGTCAGACTTGTTGGCGGCGCGATAGTCCTCTACCTGGCGGTGACTCTTCTAGTCCTGAGAACCGGCGCAACGTCCGTGGATGAAGGGATCTCCAATACCGGCCAGGCTGTAAAAATTCTCGTAATTGCCAACATCACCATGTCTTTGGACAATATGCTGGCTGTTGCGGGTGCATCCCAGGGAAACTTTTTCCTGCTCTTCTTCGGACTTGGCGTGAGCATTCCCGTTGTTTTTTTCGCCAGCAACCTCCTTTGCATGGTCATCGAAAGGTTTCCTATCCTTAACTACGTCGGTTGCGCAGTCCTTGCCAAGGTGGGCGCAGAGATGATCCTTACCGACCCCTTCGTTGTGAGCGTGCTGACCCCAACCAGGGTTTTCAGTGTTTCGGCCCAGATCGTATCCATCCTGCTCGTCCTTGCTTCCGGGCATTTCTGGATGAAAATCGCCGGCGGAACTAATAGAATAATGCGGGGGCAACGAAGCCTCCGGCCTCCGGCTTCCCGTATCGGTTGATTCAACCCAAACGCTTCAACAGCCATTGTGTCACCCGGCGATAGTCCTCGGCCCCATTTGAACCGGGCGCATACAGGGTTACAGGTTTTCCCTGAGCGGGCGCCTCTGCCAATGCGACATTCTCGCGGACGAATGGAGCTATCCTGCCGGGGAATCGCCTCTCCAAATCAGCCATGGTTTCCCTATGAACTCTACGCCTCGGGTTGGCGCGGCACGCGATTACCCCCAGAATCCCGGGATGGCGGTTTTCACGGCGCATTGAATCCAGCGTATCGATCAATTGATCCAGGCCGTTAAGTGCAAGCCGATTGGTTTCAATTGGAATGACTACATGCTGACTGACCCGAAGAGCGCTCGTGGTGAGAATTCCAGGACCTGGCGGGCAATCGATTATGACCAGCTCCCAATCGCCTTGGGTCCGCGCAAGGCATCGGGCCAGGAGTTCCGCACCGAGTACTCCGCTAAATCTTTGGTCAGCCTCAGAAAGCGCCGGGCCGGAAGGAATGAGATCAACGCCTCTCACTCCTGTTGGGAGCACAGGGGCCGCAACGGTTCTTTCCAGGGCGTGCATGAACCCCGTGCCTTTGTCTCTGACCCCGAAATGCAGGCTGGCGCCACCTTGGGGGTCAATATCCATAACCAATACCCGCTTACCCGTTTCTCCCAGGACCGATGCAATGTTCACTGCCGATGTGGTTTTACCGACCCCGCCTTTATAGTTGGCGAACGCAATGACCGGCTTCATGCTTTTGACTCCTGACAAAGGAGACGAATCGTCTTAATTGAATTTGCTTAACTCCCTCTCCACAAAAACAGAGAAGTTCAAATAAGGTCATATCGGCCTGACTGATTTATCAGAACCGATAGGATTTATTGTACCTCGAAAAGTCCGTCGCCGTAAGCCCTACGTTGAGCTTCACATCGGTGAAAACATAATCTTCGAACATTTCGTTCTTTCCATCATAGAAAACATCCCCTACGGGAAGGAGCAGTTCTTTATCGATGCGGATAATGAATCGGGCGCAATAGTATTTTCTGCCTCCATGCGGCAGGAATC
Source organism: Syntrophobacteraceae bacterium (assembly GCA_049520035.1). Classification (GTDB taxonomy): domain Bacteria; phylum Desulfobacterota; class Syntrophobacteria; order Syntrophobacterales; family Syntrophobacteraceae; genus SbD1. Next base: position 20,499 of record JBEKQE010000031.1, read on the forward strand.
TGCCCTCGACCACGGTCGCAGGTCTCCCCTTGAAGGTATCATCGGTCAGCCGCATAATTTCGAGTTCTCCGGACCGGACAGCCGGTTCGAAATTACGCCTGAATTCAGCGAGTAAAAAACCAAACCCGAGTTCCGTGACGGGGTGCCGCTTCCCACACATTGCCAGCGAACCCCTGGGGTCCAGCGAAAATGTCATGAGATCCAAAATCCCTACCTTCCGCACGAGCAGCTTATTCTCGTAACTGCCTTGCACATAGAGGGCCTCGGTTCCCGTGGAGGGGCCTTCGATAAACTTCATGTAGACTTTGAAAGGTTTTAGGAACTTGATGAGTGAAGTCTGCCCATCATCGAGCTTTCCGCCTATTCGTTCCTGGTTATAAAAGACTCCCACATAATCGTTCACCCTGGAGTAGCTTGAATCCATTTCATCGAGCAGAGTGAGCATCTTCCTTGGATCGACGGCGCCAACCGACGGCGCGCCAATGCCCATGCAGAGAGATCCCAAGAGCATGATAAGACAAATCGAAAGACCGGAAATCGATCTTCGTGGCAACATCATCTCCATATAAGAATCAAAAACAATAGCTTCTACAAGGATTTCCTTGGGTTGAATAAAGGTTTGCGTTTTTCTGAAAACGCTCTCAGTCCTTCAATGCCTTCCGGATGAGCAGCACAACTGACAATGCCTCTGCGTTCCCGCTCTATATGGGTCTCAAAAGAGGTGTCGAAGGAATCGGTGAGGAGCTTCTTTGACCATCCGAAGGAATTCAATGAGCATCCTGCAAGCTCAAGAGCCATGCGGGTTGCCTCCTCAAGAGCGCCCCCATCCTCTACAACTTTGGTTGTCAATCCCCAGGAAAGAGCCTGCTCTGAAGATATGGGCCTGTCGAAAGCCATGATCTCCATCGCTCTGGCTAACCCGACCATCCTGGGGAGAATGAAGGAACCCCCACCATCAATGCAGAGTCCGCTGGAAGTGTAGGCCTGCCGGAATGCCGCAGACTTGGCCATGACTCTGAAGTCGCAAGCCAAGGCCAGGGGGAAGCCCGCTCCCGCCGCTATCCCGTTCACAGCAGCTATGACAGGCTTAGGCATACGGCGAATCTCCAGAATGGCCTGATGAAATCTGGCGGCCAACTCGTGAAATGCGGCAGAGGGACCGTGAGGGAACGCCAGGGCCCATCTGAGGTCACCACCAGCACAGAACGCTTTACCCTCTCCCGAGATGATGATTCCGCGCACCCCCTCATCTGCTGCAAGAGTAATGGTATTGGCTGCCAAGGATTCCACCATATCCATGTTGAATGCGTTGAATGCCTCGGGACGGTTTAGCAACACCGAGGCAATGCCATCAACTTTTTTGACTATCACCGGTTCTGCCATCGATCTCCCCCTTTCTTGGATGAGAAAAAATCTCTGCGTCACTCTAAATCGGTTAATCTACTGATGTTGCAGCAGATCGAAACGCTTCATAAATCCGAATAATGTATCAACCTGACCACCAACGGATCTCGATGGGCATTTTTTCTTCGTCCAACTCCTAAAAACCTCTCAGGAGACCTTGAAGACCATAGAACCTTCCCATATAAGAATCAAAAACACAAGAGAAAGGTCAAGAGATCCGGTTTTGGCCATTTCAGGACACGCAACCATCCCCTCAGTTTATAGCTTCTCGGCTCAATGAACTAATGAACTAATGGGGTCAGCCCTTGAAATTAGAAAAATGAACTGACTGGGTCAGCCCTGGGGATTGGAGAAGTACTCGGAAAGTTGACATATTCGGCGATGGCCAAAATAAGCCGGAGTTTTTCAAAACAATGGAACAGGGCAAGGAATTAAGGAAAAGAGTAGAGAGTATCCTGGCAGAGTATTTAGGGGTTGCCCGTATTTCATTCTAACTTCATTGCCAATTTCTATTTTCAAGGGCTGACCCCTTGTTTAAGGGGACGTCATTGAGCGATCAGATCTTGCCTAAATGAAGATATTTCCCCCCAAAGGCGCCAGATGCGCAACTTCATGTCTCCCCTATGTCCGAGAAGGGCGTCCATATCCGGATTCAGGCTGCGCAACTCCTCCGAGGTGATGGGGACAGGTTCGTGCCGGAGTTCCACCTCGTGGGAGGGGATACCGGAAAAACTGGACAGAAGTTTGGGAGTCAAGATCAGCAAATCGACGGTAGTGGATCCCTCTACCGTTTGGGTGATCTTCATAGGATAATAGAGGAATTTCGTCTTGAAACGATATTGAACGGCTTCGCCGGTGCTTAGCACCTCATCGAGGGAAATTACGTCGAAGACAAACCATGTGAACTTTCCCGAGAGGTATTCGTCAATAATACTTTTCGTTTTCGGCGGAATGACGGGATTCTGCACCTGCAAAGACCCGAGATATTCTTCGACCCAGGCGATGAATCCGTCCGTACTTAGAACATGGGCGACGGAGATATTGTGCGCACCGATTTTTTTATGGAAAGTCACTTCCCCAGCCGGACGGCCGCCTCCAGCGCCGCCACGGCCACCGCCGCCCCTCGAGGCCCGGGGTTTGCGGATTTTACGATTGATAAGAGTGGTAGCTCTTCGGAACGTCTCCACATCCCCTTTCTTCACCTTGGGCTCTGTGGGCAGAGGAACAACTTCAAGAACCTGGGTGGCTTCAGAGGCTCTCATGTCGGTGGAGAGCAGGAGAATCTCTTCCGAGCCGTTCCAGGCAATCATGGCCCGCTGATTGGGCTTGAACATCCGGACACCTTGCTTTAAGGAAATAAGCCCCCCGTCGGCAAAAAGGTGAGGCGCCCAGAGCAGAAGTAACGGGACCAGAAAAACACAGACCTTTTTCATAAGGGCCTCCTTTTTGAAACCCACAAAACTATAGGATTTCCCAATCGAACATGCAAGTGATATGTCAGCGGGCTGGTCTGGGCAGTTTCAAGACACACTCTACAATACGCCTGTTCAAAGGACGGCCGCAGACATCACAAAGAAGGCACTTGGATTACTCCCAGAAAGATTGGCCGATACTGGAGCGAAGATTATCGGAACGGTGCATGACGAAATCATTCTCGAAGTTCCTGAAGGGGTGGCAGTGGAAGCTGCTGTGACTCTCAAGGAGACCATGATTCAGGCGGGCAAAGCTTATCTATCCAGAGTCCCGGTTGAAGTCGAAGTCACGATTGCGGATACATGGGCAGAGAAGTAATCGCGTTCGAAAAGAACCAGAATAGGGTTGCAGGCCTACTTCCGAAATATCTGAAATTAAGTAAACTGAGTATCTTTCTGAAGGAGAATACCCAATTTGAACTTCGTGTTGTAGGGCAACCTAACCTGTCCTAAGCGTCTATTCCTTTCCACCTTGATTCACTTGGGAATATCTTCTTGTATTGGCATCGGGGGCTTTTCGGACTTCGTACCGCCCATTCCCATATGTTCGTGCCCCTGCTCCGTCATCATTTCTCGCATCTTCATCATCTGATCTCGCATCTCCTGCCTCTGTGCGACCATTTCTTTTATCACCGCAGCCATTGCCTCTATTTTCTGATCACCCTTTGCTGCGTCCATAGCGGCAACCTTTTCTTGCAACCGTGCATCCATCTCCTTCATCATCTGACCGTGCTCGGCCATCACGTTTTTCCAATGTTCCATCATTTGAGGGTTTGGTTCACCGTGTTTGTGTCCTGGCTGCATTTGAGGCTGATACTGAGCATTGGGAGGCTGGTTTTGGTCCTGCTGTGCAAACAGCCCACAGGGCATAATCAGAACGACCATCACAAGTGTGAACAATGTCAGGCTTTTCAAAGTTTCTCCTTCTGTGGCGGAAAGTTTTAGTGCGCAAATCCGGAAATGTCATCAGCGCCCTCCCAGATCACATGGTATCTTCAGAGAGTTTTTTGAGTGAACACTCCACCAATTAATCATTATTATCGCAAATTCAACTATCCTGTCTGTATTCATCATCTGGTCACATCCACAATGGGCACCGATCGAGAATTCCCCACATATCGCCCATGCTGGTCATGCCGGTTAAGATCATAACGGCCAGACCCACAAAACTGACCAAGCCGGCAATGTAAAAAATCTTAGTCAGTGAGCTAAGTTGTCTCCAATCGGCAATCAAGCAATCTTACTCCATTTATCTGCAGGGCAGGATGCAAGCACTACGATGGAGTAACAGATGCCACAAATGGTATTTTTAAGGAATTCTGTTGTTACGGACGCAGCTTTCAGATCAAGGAATCACGTTCATGCAACCACTTTGAAGACAAAAATCCCGTATACGATGACGATGACGGAATCCTGAGATTTTGATAATGTTGATTCAATAAATACACAGATTCCCTGAAGGTCAATCATCTATTTTCTAAATTCTGAAGAGAAGAAATTTGCTCTTGTGCTTTTTTTCTAAACTCAAAAGGAGCCGCTATATTATGAAATGGATCTTTAGTGCCACCTGTACCAGTTACTGTGATAGAGCCAAATCCACAAAGTCTACCTAAAATACTTTGGTTTACTTGAATACCTTCAATCTTGTTGAGCAATACCTCAAGTGACTTTCTACGAAATAAGCCAGTTTTCACAATAACACGCCTATTGGTTATTCCGAATTCAGATGTTACATACTTAATGAATGGACGCATAAATGTAACGATTGCACTTAAAGCGAACAGACCGCCAATTGCTACCATAAACGTCCTTTCATTGGCGTATTTCATATTGACACCTGCACCGAAAAGCGCTAATGCAACGATAAACCAAACTATGGGCCAAATAAAAATTACCAAGCTCAACCTGCCGCTATATACTATGTGCTCACCATCCATAAGATTTCGATTAATATAGCTCATAACCTCACGTCCTTTTCTGCCTTGATTTTTAGGCACAATGAATAATTAGATTGATCCGCAGTGGACCCCCTACTATTGCATTAAATCGTATAACACGTGTTGGGACTGCAATGATTCAGGCGATATCTCTTCTAAAACCACACACTCGCGCTCCCTTTGGTCTCTTTCTATAATCACCTTGACTCTTAACTGGATGCAGAGGCTCTTGGGGATCGCATTCCATCCGAAAAAGCTTTTGGACCGCCAAATAGTCCACAAATCATACTATAATATCCCAATCAAAATGCGCAAGCGTAAGCTAATGGGTCGGTTCTGGGCGTTTTCAGAGCATACCACTATCCCCGCAGTTGATAACTCCTCACCTCAATGCAAATTCGATTTTCCAGGGCCACTCTTTCAATTGATGAGGACTAAGATGAAGGGGTGAATCGGGCAAAAGTTGCAAGCAGGAATTAAGCGGTTTTGGTAGGTCTTTCTAAATCTCCTGTTACCGAGGCCAGAGCTAAAAAACTGGCCAGCTCAAAGATCCGTAGATTCATTCACATTCTAAACGATGCCGGCGACCGTTCTCTTTTCAATCTTCCCGTCCAAACAAACGGCGCCGATGGCTTCAAACTTGCCCTGTGCCTAATTTCTAGTGGGCTGGAGGGGGTAAATGCACGTATTGTTCATACCACAACACGACGAGATAATTGTCGAAGCCAGAGATGGCATAGAGGATCAGGTGAGAGAGATAGTGAAGGAGGCAATGGAGATGGCATTGGAGCGCATTATCCCAGAGGTCCCGTTTGTGGTGGAGATCAGAGTGGCTGATTCCTGGAGATAGCGACCTGACAAGTATCGAACCGTGGTGCGACCACTTTGAAGACAAAAATCCCGTATACGATGACGACGACGGTATCCTGAGATTTTGATAATGCTGATTCCATCCCGTTAGAAGTCAAGGCCAGCCGATGTTTTCTGACCCGAAAAAGTTCTCCCAATACATAGGAGGGGTCAAAAAATCATTCGATAGTCTAATCAAGGACTCAAGTGAAAGGTCAAACCTCAAATGCCTGTTTTTTAGTGTCAAATAAAGTGGGACCCAAACCAGGATTGCCCCAGGTCAGGATACAACATATTCCTGCCCTCTACGGTCACCTCACCAAAGTTTCGGCGGCAGCTTATGCACGGGCGCTGAGCGAAAATCGACATTCATCAAATAGACATCCCTCATTTTCTTGTCTTCACCGAGTGTCTTATCTGCGATCGAGTTATCGACACTCCGTGCGGCCAGGACAGTAGAAAATGACACATGAGATCCTTTGCTCTCCCCATTCTTTTTTCTAAAGGTGAAGAGGATGCTATTTGAATGAGTTTTGGGAGCAATTCGCGTAAATTCTTGAATCTTTTTTATCTTATCCTGATCCCCATAATTTGACCATTGAGATATATTAGCGATGTCGCCTAGCTCGATGTGGCCTCCTTCACTGGTATAGATACATTCATAATCGCCACCCGTGCTATCCTGCACCTTTGGTGGGCCTACGTGTGCGAGATAAAAGATTTTTTCTCCTCTATTATAGAGAGTCAGCGTGACATTTATATCTATGTCGCTGCCGTGCTCTATCGGATCTATTACCGCCTCCAGGCCATCGTTAAGTTCAATTGTCATAATTTGACCTTCGGCATAAAACTGGGTTAACATAATAACTATAGCCGTAAGCACAACCAAACCGAAAAGTAGCAAGGCCAGACTTATGTATCGGTGATTTTTCATAATGGCCTCCAAAGAAATATCCAGACGAACCAAACTGCCTTAGGAGCCAACAGTCAGCCAAGGATTCCATTATTTAAGCCCATCCCCCGAAAGTTGCCGGTTTGGGGACAGTGATCGACCATAATGGGTAAGGACATCCCTTCTAGTATAATGCTTCCGCCTGGAGATGCCAGGCCTTTCATGTTGACTGGAGGTGGGCCCAGTGTCGCTAACTTTTCACCCAAAGAAAACCGTTCCCAAGAGCAATCTTACTCCATTCATCTGCAGGGAGGGATGCAAGCACTACGATGGTGTAACAGATGCAAGAGATGGGATTTTCAAGGAGTTCTGTTGCTATGGGCGCAGTTATGTGATCAAAGAAACACGCTCATGTGACCATTTTGAAGACAAAAATCCCGTATACGATGAGGAGGACGGTATCCTGAGATTTTGATAATGCTGGTCTACAGGATTCGGGATGCGGCGTTCTGGGGCGAGAGCGCCAAACCATCCATAGACTCGATAATAAGGCGGCTTGTAAAAGTTGGGGCCAAGGTGGTTTACCACGTCCGAAGATGGTATGTTCATATTGCGTCGGCTTTTTCCCTCGCCCGTTACTATCGTATCTTATTGGTTATTGGCCTGACGTCCGACCTATCAAGGGGTGCGGCGACCAACTGGGGGGAGGTGGTCGTGTCCTGAAATTGAAAGAATCAGCCTCATTCGCGTTTCAATTGCACAGTGGATTGGGAAATAGTATGATTTTGAGGCGTGTGGGGTTGTCCGGGACGTTTTTCGAGTGAAATCCGTCCCGAAATGCGTTTGGCATGTGCAGATAGTTAAGTTGATGAATTATTTAGGTTAAATACTGCCAGGGAGGCAATGATTATGTCAGCGACTAAGCTTGTATTTGCTGCGGTGCTCTGCATGCTTGCTTCTGTGTCACCTGTGGCGGCCCAGGATATCAGCGGCGTAGAGCACTGGGTGGATAATGCCGGCATCAAGATTTACGTCTGGGAAAAGCACATTGGGGACCATGCCGGCAAACCGGTTGTGGTCTTGGCCCATGGCTCGGCCACTGCCGGTCGGGAGAGCTTTGACCTCCAGGTGCCGGGACTGCCGACGTATAGCCTCATGGATGTGTTGGCTCGGCAGGGCTTCGATGTTTTCGCACTGGACACACGGGGGTTCGGACGCTCCACCCGTCCTGAGGGGCACATGACGACGCTTGAGGCGAGTCAGGATTTGAACGCCGTTGTCGACTACGTCCTCAAGCTTAGAGGAATTCAAAAGGTAAATCTATTGGGTTGGTCCTGGGGTACCCAATATGGCGGGATGTTCGTTATGGCCCATCCCGAAAAGGTGTCAAAATATGTGAGCTACGCACAAATGCACGTCAATAGTCCCGATATCGCCAGGCGCAGACCTATGATCCAGACCTACCGGGAAAAGCCCTATATAGTGATCCCGGAAGCGGGATGGAAGCCGCGGTTTACTTCCATGACTCCGCCTGAGGCCAGCGACCCCGAGGTAGGGGATGCCTTTGCCAAAGCAGCAACGAAGGTCGAATTGAAGACACCGACTGGTCCCCAGTTGGACATGGTGACTATTATGCCGATGATCAATCCACGGCTCATGCCGGTACCTGTGATGATCATCCACGGCGAATACGATGATGTGGCCGATCTAAAGGGTCTTCTCCCCTTTTTTGAGCAACTTCCAAATCCCTATAAGAGATACGTGGTCATACCTAAATCGGGCCACATGATGCACCTGCAGCGCAACCATCGCCTCTTTCAGCATGAAGTGATCAGCTTCTTTACTGAACCGTAAGGGATTTTGGTGCCGGCTAGGAGGCTGGATGTGCTTGAAGAGGGTCTTAATCGCGTGCGGATCCAATCTGCCGTTAATGCAGGATACAGCATTGGGTCGCCCAGTCGGACCCAATGCCTTCTCTTGGCGGACTCCTTAATGCCTCTGCCGCCGACGAGATTGTTTAGAATCCCTTGATTGAGGCAACGGCTTCTGGTCTGACAAGCCCCCGACCGGCAAAACAGTTGAAATTTGCTTGCCAGAAGGTCGAATCTAACCACAAGGACCTCTCACAAAAACCATGATCTGAATGTGCTGAACTTTTGAGTCCTCACGAATTCAATGGTCAGAGCAAGAATACTCAGTCGGAGGCATTGTCTGGAGTCGGATCGCCGGCGTGGTCCCATAAAAACGAAAAGGACTGGCCGCCAATTCATTCGCGCGAGCAGTCCCTTCAGATTATCTCAATGAGAGGGGATGAATTCCTGCTATCTGACTTTTTCGCTGAGAGTCTTGCCTGCTTTGAACTTGACAACTTTCGACGCCGGAATTTTGATCTTTTCGCCGGTCCGGGGATTGCGGCCTTCACGTTGAGACCTTGTCCCGACGCTGAAAGTCCCGAAACCTACCAGTGTAATCTTGTCACCACTTGCCAGGGCGCCGGAAACAGCCGAAACAAATCCATCCACAGCTTTTTCAGCCTGTGATTTGGTGAGTCCATTTTCACTTGCGATTTTTGCAACCAATTCAGCTTTCGTCATTTGCTTTCCTCCTCAAAGTTAGATAATGAAAACCGACTCCTCCTAAGACCTCTTAACAATTCCGTGTTCCACCCTAAGCTAAAGCACACTTTGCCTCACGCCTGGTAGTCGTATACTTCGATGTCGCGGTCCATTGAATATATCGGCATTCGACCGGCTCTACTGATCTAGCCTTACTCCCGATCAAGCCGGTTCATGGATAGAATCGCACCCCATCGTAGCGGCATTCTATTTTCACGTTCTTGCTGTTTTGCGCATTGAGCTGGCAGTTCTTCTGTGCCTCCGAGCGAGTCCAGAAAACAGTCTCCGGACCATTGACGCGCTTGCCGTTGTGAAAGAGTTCATAACCTTTGCCAACCACTTGCCGAAAAGGACCTATAGAGGGATCCATGGGGCCAAGGTGGTGGCTCTCAACGTCTTTCATCGACTTGTGCTGTGGGTTGTGTTTGTTTTCAATGAAGCGAAAATTGGGAAACGCCAGCTTGTTTAGGGAGAGCATATAGTACTCTTCAGGATTAAACGCACCTGCTGGGCTAGGCTGCAAGCCCTTGGTCCAATGTTTTTTGTTATAGGACATGACGGAATCATTCGTGGAAATGTTATAACCAAAAGAGTCGACGTGGAGAAGGCCGAAGCCGTGTCCCAGTTCGTGGACCAGAGTGGACTGGAAGCGACCCGTGTCGTCATGGAGCAACCCATACATCTCGAGTTCGACGTACCCGCCTCCCGTATTGGGCGGTCCGTTAAAAGTTCTGGCCCCTCCAAAGGGATGGCTCCCCGGAGCTTGATTGTTCGGTCGCATAAAGAGCATGAGATATACGGTGCGTGAGTCCATTCTGTTATCGTGGTTCCAGTCCAGAAGCTCTTTTGCCATGATATGAGAGCAATCCATCGCCACTGGTTTTCCCCTACCGGCGGCGCTCAAGGCCTGCTTTTCGACCTGGAGGTCGTAGAAAGCGCTGTCGTGGGCGGCGTGGCAGAAATTGTATTTCTTTTCGGATATTGCAAAGGTGTCTGTTTCAAGCAATGCCTTGTACTTGTCTTGTGCGAGTTTAAGATGAGATTGAAGCTTGTCCGCGTAATTTTTAAGTTCCTGCTCTGAGACGTGTACATCCTTAGGAATGAAAAGAACCGGAAGCACAACAAGTCTCTGTGGAATCGTGGCGCTCAATCCCGAAGTGGCGGCCATGAGCAGCGTAAAGAAGAAAAAACCAGGGAACAGGAATCTTTTCATTGTGTAACACCTCATTTGGAGATCAGTTTCCACCCGAAAACCCTCTTGGAACACCAGGCAGGCCCATTCGATTATCTTATTTCTCTATTAAGGACGCAACCGATAAGTCAAGAGGCCGGTTTGGGGCAATTTCAGACACACTCTACAACACGCCTGTTCAGGCACAGCAGCAGACATCACAAAAAAACACTGGCATTACTCCCCCAAAGATTGGTGAATACTGGAGCTCAGATCATTGGAACGGTCCAGGACGAAATTATTCTCGAAGTGCGTGAAGAGAAAGCAAATGATGCAACCGCCATTTTACAGGAGACCATGATCGAAGCAGGGAAAGCTTATCTCAGTAAAGTTCCGGTTGAAGTGGAAGTTACGATTGGCGAGACATGGGCAGAGAAGTCGACAAAGCCGGCCTCCGCTTCATGACGGCACAGGTTTTAAAATGTGGTCGCTTCAGTTCGTCTTAGGCGATTCACCCCCCCCCGTTTCAGATCTCATCGCACATGTTGCCGACTGTTGTCGGTTCAGATGAGGAAATCCACTTTTGGTTGTGCATCACATTAAATTCGTGTCGTTAACAAACATATTCCCAAAGCTGAGTGAGTAATGGATCTGCCCGGTTAGTCCTTCAAACAGGCTCTTGTTGGAGCGATGGAACAGGGCAAAAATGGCCTGGTGGAAAAGACTGTTTTACGGGAAAAGAGAACTTTTCATGACCGTTGCAGGGGCCGATATATTCCTCGGCCCGCTTATGAAATTCACTTTCTGACATTCCCTTGCCATTCACCAACGATGTCCTGTGCTTAGACCTATGATAGCGTGGTTCAACCCTGGAGCCGTAGCGTGGATCGCCGGTTGCAATTCTCAGGAGCAGGTATGCTGCCCGCCATTCCTGTTCTTGCCAATGTGCCGGATCTGCACCTGCTTCCAATTCATAATCCCGGCAATCGGAACAGGCGAATCCTTTCCAATCCATATCAACTGCCCTATCAAGGCACTTATTATAGTGCTGGCACATTACATTTCGCTGCATTTGGTTCGTTTGCGGTGTCTGCCTCACTTGGATCGGGTTCATCTGTTCACCTCGTTTAATCGGTTTAGGGCCATAACCTACCCTTCCCGTGTGATTTAATCATCCGACCTGCCTGCAATGTAATGGAGTTCCGGCCGCCGAAGACGATAAGCCCGCAGGGCCATTCCCCGCGGACTGCTGAACTTTGTGCTGGCTCAACTAATATTTCGTCTCGGTCGTCGTCTTGATGTTGGTCCGCTTATCTTCGATCGTGGGCCGTTCGGTCGTCGCCTTGGTTTCCTTAACCACATCGTTGTCAGCGATCATGATATCGCCTTGGAAGACAATAGCGGTCCGTGTGGTAGCCACATTTTCCTGATCAGCAAATAAACACAACAAACCGATTGGATAAATCAGAGCGGCCAGTACCAGTACGTACAACATCGCTCTTTTCATCGATCTCTCCTTACTTAAGTTGTAAAAGTTAGACGCATTGAATGTAAATCTGCGATTCTCACGACCACAATCTACTTACAGCGTTGGAACCAAAACAAGACAAGACGCCTCACAAGATAGCTTGCCAAGGCCTTCATGGCCTACACAATATTATCCATCGCCTCGTGCACTCCGGCGGTGTAAGAAGAACCAAATGAACCATGCTGCGTTATTTTTGAGCAAGTTTTATGCCTGCCGGATCGAGAGGCCTCTCGTTTACACTTTAGCTTAAAGATTAAGACACTTACGATATGGCAAGAGCCATCAAAGGGAGTGAACTTGAATCGAAAAAGTGTTGCATGCAACGGAAGCGTTGTATAATTTATGTGTCACGTGCAACACTTCAATATCAGGGGATATCTTTGGTGAAGTGAATCGGAGATGCTGCTCAAGCCGGACTTTGATTCGTTGAAGCGCGGTTGCAGGTTAGAGAGTCTGGAGATAACCGTGCATTTCTGGGAAAAAAGTGTGTTGCCCCAATCCGCATCAAAATTCAATATCTCTCTCCTCTTTCTCGATCGGAAGGGTGTCGTCTAAAATACTCTCATTCCTAAATCACATATGATCCTAAGTCCATGTGGGCGGTTCCCTCAACCCAACCTGCTGAAAGTCCCTGTCCGGTGAAATCGAACCCTTTTGGTAAATGCCTGTCAGATCAAGGCATGGCTACTGAAGATGAATGGGAAACATCATAACGTACCTCCCCATTCCCGAATCCTGGATTGATCGTGCTTGGCCACAGTAACCGCAGATCGGCCTACAGCAACCATCAGGAATTAACCAAATTGTGTTGCTCGGCGGAACTTGCTTGGATTGAGAGACTCGTGGCCGGATATTTCTCAAGTTCGCTGACATATTCAAGTGGAGACAGGCAATCGTTGGAAGGGCAAAAAGGGAGAAGCAGGTAAGAACAAGGATTGGCAGGGTAATCCACGTCTCTGATGATGTGGCTGACAACTCACTATATTTAACTGGCCCGTTCAGACAAATGGCGCCGATGCCTTCAAACTTGCCCTGTGCCTCATTTCTAGTGGGCTGGAGGGGATAGATGCCCGCATTGTTCATTACACACCGACGAGATAATTGTCGAAGCCAGAGATGGCATAGAGGATCAGGTGAGAGAGATAGTGAAGGAGTCTATGGAAAATGCTTTCAAGCAGATCATCCCAGAGGTCCCTTTTGTGGCCGAGCCCAAGATAGCCGACTCGTGGAAAGGATAGTCATTTTCTTGGATAGCGCAGCCGGGTCCTTCAAAAGGTTCTCTATGGTAAAGATCTCCCTGAGATCTTAAAAAAGCTGATCGATAATGCTGCCAAAATCGTCCGGCACGCAGGTAAGATCATTTTCTAGTTTTCAGGGTCCAAAAGGTGATTAACTTGCGCTAGAAATACGTGTGTGTTCGCTTGGCTTCGTGCGACGTGAAGTGTTTGAGGGATTTACTTAGCGTCGTGTCTTCAAATCGTTCCACTAGAAGGAGGATGCCATGAAGGTGAGAATCGACTATGGTCTGTGCATGGGTGACCGAAATTGCCACAAGGTTTGTCCTGAAGTTTTTGATTTTGACGAGGACCAGCTGCAATCGATCGTTCGTGTCGATAGCGTGCCTGCTCATCTGGAGGATAAAGTTAGAAAGGCAGCCAAGGAATGTGCGCCGGGAGCCATCCTCGTCGAGGAGTGATCTGTCCCGCCCTCATAAGACGCTTAGATGGTTTCCCAGTGAGTCTTTCGGACCATAATTGCTATGCTTTGATTGACCGGTTTTTTTCGGAAACTGGGTGTAAGTAGTCAAAATAAACCCACAAAAGTGCCTATCGGCATAGCAAGCCAAGTGGACGCTGAAAGCCCGACAAGAATCTGTTGCACCTGGCCTTGGGGTGAGGATTAAACGCCAGCGAACAGAAATTCTTTTCTTCTGAATGCGATGGGAGGGACACACATATGGATCCAAGGGATGCGCTCAGAGAAGAGCATGGCGCGACCATGAAGATGCTCGCAGCTCTCCAGAGGTTTATAGGGAAAGTTCTGGATTTAAGGGAGAGCGAGACAAAAGACCTCGAAGCGCTCATCGAATTTTTTGAGATTTATGTGGACCGGTATCACCACGGCAAAGAAGAGCAGGTACTGTTCCCAGCGCTGTCCCGCATTCGAACTGCCCGAATTGATTCTCTCATCAACTCGCTCATGGAAGACCACTGTGAGGCCCGCACGAGCATAGAACAGATAAAATCCAATGCAGTGACTCTTCACTATTGCTTTGAGGCTGACTGCGATGAATTCAAGGAAAGAACCGATCGGTACGTGGATCTCGTCAGAAAGCACATCCGCAAAGAAAACTCGGAGTTACTTCCATTGATTGAAGAAAGGCTTTCTGAAACTGAAAGGTTGCAGATGACCTCACAGTTCCATGATGTGGAGAAGGCGGCTCTGGGTTCGAGCGGGCTCGAAGTGTTTATGGTAAGCATTCGAAGACTTTCGCAGAAGTATACCCCCATGTAGGTCTCGCAACTATCCACATATCTCGCACGATGATTTAAGGACTTATTTGCATCATAGTTACTTGCCGCTTTACGTAACAAATCTTTGAAACAGCCCCCGGCTCGTGCTCAGCGAAAGTCCACACAGCCAACTCATTGAGTTTGGAAATACCGTCAATTATGGCCGCCGGATTGCCAAAAGCCGGACGTTAAAATTGAAAAGGACTGGCCGCCAATTCACTCCCCAGAGCAGTCCCTTCAGATCATCTTCCAGCGCTCAGATTATTGGAACGGTGCATGACGAAATCATTCTCGAAGTTCCCGAGAAGACGGCATCTGAAAGTTCATAAGCGTTTTTCAGTAACCTAAACGTCAATGCAGAAAGGGTTGAATCCAGAGTGCCCGAGACGGAAATGATCTAGAATCAAGCTCCGACGGCCAATCTTTGTGGTTTCAATGGATACGCTTTGCAATAGGTATCGGGGCCGGTGAGAAAGCGAGCCATTTTGATCGGCCAGAAGGCAGGCCAGCGTTTCCGGTTTAAAGTCAGGCCAATTTTCTTTCAGATCTTCTTCACTTCGCATGCGCGAAATCCTTT
>JBEKQE010000032.1:0-35122 GCA_049520035.1 Syntrophobacteraceae bacterium
GCATGGGAAAACAACCGGAACAACCGGCAGTCCAAAATCCAATGGCAGTTCTCGAATGCCGATGCACGTATAAAGCTGAAAAGACTTTATCCGAAACTCTAAATGTTACATGGTACTAGTTTTAGTGGTGACTTAATGGTGACTTGATACCTACACTTGTTTGATAAAATTGAGAGCTGGCGAAGGGAGTCGAACCCCCAACCTGCTGATTACAAATCAGCTGCTCTGCCATTGAGCTACGCCAGCCCATTTTTGCGAATGCTTATATCACAAGGGTTTGCGGGACACAAGAGGTTATCGGAAGAGTTATCAAAGGCGATTCGGATGCTGAGGCGCGCGGCCTGCCCAACGCAATCCGCCTCAAAACACTGCGGACCCCGCATATCCGGTGTGGCCGATATAAACAGCATGGAGGCATAATATCCTGGGTTGGGGTGCAACCCAACGGATGGCGCAGATGTTTCAAGTACTCGGGTTCAGGTTGGATAAGAAAGATTTCGATCCGGCTGATTTGGTTTTTTGAGCAGGAAAATCCTTCTGACAGATTCTGCCTGGCAGGCGGACATGTGAAACGTGAACGCTGGTTATGCTTTCTTGAATCTCTTTCTGAATGCCGCCAAACCTACCAGACCAGACCCTATAAGGAGCACTGTGCTCGGTTCTGGAACCGCAGGATCGTTTATATAAGCGCCGGAGACGATTTGCATGTTACTGCTGTCGCCTCCAAAGATGCGCCCGTCGAGTACGGAGTGGTTCATCGATATGGTGCCGTTCGGATCCAGAAACGTGCCGGTCTCGATGGCGCCATTGGTGTTAATCCGGAGTGACGAATTCGAACCGGGGATGTTGAATAGAACCTCGTCGGAGGTCAGTCCTCCGGTAAGCACAATCGTGCCGCCAAACTGGGGGTTGTTGGCCGCAAAGTTTAGGACCACGTTATTGCCCAGCCCATTGCCATTGATCGTCAGGGTGGCGCCGTTGCCGAAGCTGAACGACGACACATTGAATACGCGGTTGCCGTTTGCATCGAGAGTGCCGGCGCTGGCATTGATCGTTTGGCTCTGGTCGTTATTAAGATTGACCGTGAGGTTCGTCCCCGTCTCGGCGCCCAAAGTGGACGAGAGACTCTGGAGGTTGCTGAGGTCTGTCTGCACGCTGGTAACGCCGGAGTAGCTCGAACCATTAACCGTGACACCGCCTCCATTGTTAAAGTTTATCGGTCCTGCGAAGTCAAAGTTGCCATTGACGGTCAACGGGCCATTCAGTTGCACCTGCGGATTGCTACCTGCCGGGTAACCGATCCCGACGTTGCCGTTGACAGTTTCGTTATTCATTGAGAGTGAATTCTTGCCGGCCCCTGTGTAGAGGACAACATAGTTGTCTGCATCGCCGAGGCTGAACCCCGTGGCCCTCGCAGGTGGGCTAAAAACCGAAAGTACACATAAAACCAGGGCGCCTGTCAATACGTTTTTCAAAGAACGAGAAAACATGGGGGCGCTCCTTGGCGCAATGAAAAATAATCGAAAAACTTCGGTCTGTGTTGGGTAACTTGTTTTCATCGTACAGGAGAAAAGCAGGTTTCATGCCAAAGGGAGGAAATCGGGTATATTGTAGTAAAGCAGGCCACTTAGAATTAATAGGAGAATGATAAAAAACAAGTTCCAGCTAAATTTGCCAGGTTTTCTGGCAAGATTACTGCAACTTTTACGGTGATATTACGGCAACTTACGTCATTTTTCAAACAACTACGGTTGGTTGATGCGTTTTCTTTTTGAGTAAAGAAAGCTGACGCCCTTCCTAACTGCTCCGCCCACCGGGAGTCCGTCGGAGAAATGGGATTGTGAGGCATTTTCTGCCCTTATGACCCCACTCTGAAAAAGACATTCAAAGACTTTGCCCTCAAAGTTCCCGCCTGGATGTGGAAAGGGAAGAGGCTGCCGGGATGGCATCACGATGTCACAATGACCATTAGCGTATTCATTTGTTGAGCAGAGTTTTTTTTAAATTGCTTCAACTTTTTTGCCAGTAGAGGGCAATGCGGTCTTTGTATGTAATAGCATGGCGCAAGCATGGGTTTGTCCAACTGCTTATCTCTCAGGGGGCGCGCCATGGCAGAAATGGATGCTGACTGCCGCAGCAAGGCATTTCGCAGGAGGCTTGTCCACACCCCAATCGTCCACACCGAAACCGACCTGGGTGGCCTTGGCGGGCCGGTGCAACGGGCGGGACTCCGGCTGGTGGGCTCAAGTGCGTGGCATAGCAGGTTAAAGGCAATTGACGCAATGTGGGCCGAAATCAGACGATTAATTGAGCATTCGGAGCTTTCCTGCGAAAGGGTCCGCCTCTATCAGGACGGGTTGCCGGTTTGCGGGCGAAAACCGGAGATCTTTGCCGACCTTGCGAAGAAGGGCAGCCTGAATCATCGCCTCATCCATCGATTGATCGAAAAGGGTGCATCGCTTATGGGGACCGAGTCCGACGAATTGCTCCTGGAGGAATACGAGCGCGCCAAGGTGGCAGCCATGCCGGCAATCGCGAGTCACTCGCGGGGGGCCAGGGGTCCTCGACCCTCTGCCCGAGCCCCGGCAACTCTCCCCGGAGGTCCTTTGCTCCCAGGGCGCAACAGTTTTATCGCCGCTCGAATCAACAGTTCTTTGCACGAAGGCGAACCGGGAATTCTTTTTTTGGGAATGCTTCACTCGTTGGACAATCTGCCGGCGGGAGACATTGAAATTGTCTACGTGCCCCGGTTGCCCTCTAATCGTAAAGGGAAAAGAGAAAATGAGTGATTCGGAAGCGAAAGTCCTCATCGTTGATGACGAGCCGGCCCACTGTGCGATTCTCTCACGGCTAATGAGGAGCGAAGGTTTTGAGGTCTTGACGGTCAATGATGGAACGGCGGCCCTCGATTCAATTGCTTCGCGGGGGCCCGATGTGCTCCTCCTGGACTTCATGATGCCTGGCATGAACGGAATGCAGGTCCTGGAGTTTGTGAAGGAAAAGGACCTGGATATCCCGGCTATCATGATCACCGGCTACGCAAATGTTCCAGGGGCCGTGGAGGCGATGAGGGCCGGGGCATATGACTACCTGGCCAAGCCTTTCAGTCATCATGAAGTGATTAGAGTTGTGCGCCGGGCACTGGCGGAACGCAGGCTCAAAGAACGATGCAGGTATCTTTCCTCACGTGAGGCAGACTCTTGCGGATTGAGGGAGAAGATGGGTCCCGGCGATGCGATCGGCCGCCTTATCTTCGAGGTGAACCTGGTGGCGAGATCGGATTTTAGTGTGGTCATTCTCGGGGAAACAGGATCGGGCAAGGAACTTGTCGCTCGCGCCATCGCCAGGTGCAGCTCCAGAACGGGGGCCTTCGTCCCCATCGATTGCGGGTCGATACCGGAAACCCTGCTGGAAAGCGAGCTGTTCGGTCACGAAAAGGGGTCTTTTACGGGAGCTATTGCGCGAAAGCCGGGCAAGTTCGAAATGGCCAAGGGCGGGACCCTTTTTCTGGACGAGATTTCAAATACATCCCTGTCTTCGCAGGCCAAACTTCTTCGGGCGCTCCAGGAGAAAAAAACCTATGCCGTGGGGGCCATGGAGCCGATAATCGTTGATGTCCGTGTCCTGGCGGCTTCGAACGTGGATTTGTTGGAGCTGACCAATACGGGCGCTTTCCGGCTCGATCTTTTCTATCGGCTCAACGAGTTTTGCATCACCGTTCCACCCTTGCGCTATCGCAAAGAAGATATTCCTTATCTTTCAAGAGTTTTCCTCGATGCCACAAACCGCGAACTCAATAAAAACGTCAAGGAGTTTTCCACGTGCGCCATCGAAAAATTGCTGGCGCACGACTGGCCCGGCAACGTCAGGCAGTTGCGTTCCGTAATTCGCCGCGCGGTGCTGATGGCAGACCGGGTCGTTACCGACGCGCACCTTGAGATTACCGATGCGGGCTCCCCCATTGCTGAACTCCCCATGGAAATGAGCGTCGCCGGGTGGAAGGAAGTGCCGTTAAAAGAGCTGTTGCGAAACGGCGCAGAGGCGATTGAACGGCAGGTTCTTACCCAGGCGCTTAAGCATACGGGAGGAAATAAGGCCAAAGCGGCCCGGTTGCTCAAGGTGGACTACAAGACAGTGATTTCAAAGGTGAAAAGATACGCAATCCACACAGATGGAGGACAAAATGGCGCAGCAGAAAAGGACTAATAAAGGTGCACAGGCCGGCGGGGCAATTGAGGGGATCTTCCGGGGCTTTGGCGAACTTGTGGAAAAACTGGCCGATCTGGCCCAAAAGGGCGAACAACTTTCGCGCGAAGGCGATATGCAATGGGGAGACAAGGAAAAGGACCTCAAGGCTGTTTTCGGCTTTTCGGTGAAAGCGGGCCTCGGAGGCAAGGAAATCAAGGTGGAACCTTTCGGCAACGTCAGCACCGGCAAAGCGGCCGGCAGGTCCGAAGTCCATGAGGTGCGGGAACCTTTAACGGACCTTTTCGAGGAAGAGGACCATGTACTGATAGTGGCGGAGATGCCGGGGATAGAGGTCAAGGATATTAAGATCGAGATTCGAGACGATATCCTCACCTTGTTTGCGCAAAAGGGGAAAAAGAAATACCGCAAGGAGGTGCTTCTGCCCGGAAGCTTTGGAGAAGACAAGATCGAGGTTTCATGCAAGCACGGAATTGTGGAGATCAAGTGCATGAAACTGGTTGATTCCTGATCCATCCTCCTGCGTGGGCGCGAATCCTTTAGTCTACTGCAACCCGCGCAGCGCGGGGTTGTAAAGACATCCACCTCCAGGCGCAAAGGCGGCTCTATGCTGGAAACTAAAAGACCTGTACTTAAACTCAAAGTAACCGAAGCACTTACCAAGGATGTGGGACGCGCCTTTGCGCGGATAGGTCCCGAGGACATGGAGATGCTGCAGGTATCGACCGGCGATACGCTGGAAATTGCCGGCAAACGCAAGACGGTGTGCAAAGCGATGCCTGCATACAAGGAGATGCGCGGCCAGTCGCGGGTTCAACTGGATGGTATTGTGAGGGAGAATGCCGGGGCCGGGATCGACGAGCTTGTCAGCGTGAGCAGCATCTTGTGCCGGCAGGCCGAAAGGGTCGCCCTCGCCCCGACAAGCATCACGCCTACCGACCGGGATTTGAGCTACATTGGCAGCCTTCTGGACGGCTTGCCGGCGATCGAGGGCGACCGCATACGGGCCACCCTTTTCGGGGGCCGCTCAGCCGACTTCAGGGTAGAGAGCACCATTCCCAGGGGACCTGTGGTGATTAACCCAGCCACGTTGCTCATGATCGGAAAGCCGCAGGAGGAGCACACGGACCGGGCCGTCTCCTACGAGGACATCGGGGGACTCAGGCCGCAGCTCCATCGGATACGGGAAATGATCGAACTTCCTCTGCGCTACCCGCAGGTATTTCGGCGGCTGGGAATCGATGCCCCCAAAGGGGTGCTGCTTCACGGCCCGCCGGGGTGTGGCAAAACCCTCATCGCACGGGCAATTGCCCGCGAGACCGATGCCAATTTCTTTTCTGTGAGCGGCCCGGAGATCATACATAAATTCTACGGAGAAAGCGAAGCGCACTTGCGCAAGATTTTCGAGGAGGCGGGCCGCAAAGGTCCCAGCATAATTTTTCTGGACGAGATCGACGCCATTGCTCCCAAGCGGGAACGGGTGGTAGGAGATGTGGAAAAACGCGTGGTTGCGCAGCTTCTTGCACTTATGGACGGATTGGCCAGGCGCGGGAACCTCATCGTCATCGCCGCCACCAATCTTCCTCATCTTCTGGACCAGGCGCTCAGGCGCCCCGGGCGTTTTGACCGAGAAATCATCATTCCTATCCCCGACCGCAACGGCCGGCTCGAGATCATGGAAATACACAGCCGCGGCATGCCTCTGGCCCAGGATGTGGACATGCCCCATCTGGCCGGGATTACCCACGGCTTTGTAGGGGCCGACCTGGAAGCTCTTTGCCGGGAAGCGGCAATGGTGTCTTTGCGGCGTGTCTTACCCGATATCGATTTTTCCCAGTCCAGCATTCCCGATTCCCAGATCGCCCGCATCGAGGTGCGCATGTCCGACTTTTTCGCTGCTTTGCGAGAGGTCGAACCGTCGGCCATTCGCGAAGTGTTCGTCGAGGTGCCGAATGTGAGCTGGAAGGAAGTCGGAGGCCTTTCGCGAGTAAAACAGCGCCTGTTGGAAGGGGTTGAATGGCCCCTGCAATATGCTCATCTCTTCGAGCAGGCCGGGACCAGGCCGCCCAAGGGCATTCTGCTTTCGGGGCCTCCTGGTTGTGGCAAGACCCTGCTGGCCAAGGCGATTGCCACTGAAAGCAGGGTGAATTTCATTTCGGTCAAAGGACCCGCCCTTCTTTCCATGTATGTGGGAGAATCGGAAAAGGCGGTGCGTGAAGTATTTCAAAAGGCCAGGCAAGCTTCACCCTGTATTGTTTTCTTCGATGAGATAGACGCTCTGGTTCCTCTGCGCGTCGGCGGCTCGGCCAGTTCCAACGTTGCCGAACGGGTGCTCAGTCAATTCCTTACTGAACTTGACGGAATAGAAGAATTGAAAGGTGTGCTGGTGCTGGGGGCGACCAACCGGCTGGACATGCTCGATCCTGCTGTGATCAGGCCTGGCAGGTTCGACGAAGTTATCGAAATCCCCCTGCCCGATCTCAACGATCGCGAGGAAATCTTCAACGTGCACCTTCAAAAAAAACCTCTGGTGCACAAGATCGACTATCGAGAGCTGGCCCGCAACTCAGAGCGGTTAAGCGGGGCCGAAATCGAGTCGGCGTGCAACATGGCCGGACTCAGGGCGGTCAGACGGGCCGTGGAACTCTTAAAGGCCGATCCGAGCGCCAATGTGCGGGTCCTTGTCGAGGAGCAAGATGTAGAGGAGAGTTTGCTGGAGGTGAGCGAGCCTGAGGGCTGAGAGCCCGGACGCGAAGAGGGCGAGGTGCGGCGGCCTGGAGACACGAAGACATCTCCTGTGGGGAAAGGCGCCACGCCTTCGGTGAGGCGCTGGTTGGCAGCCGCTTATACTCTGCAGACCACCGGGCAGATTTAGAACAAGAGAGTGTGGAAATGCCGGGCGATGTAGATTCCAAGGCGATTTACCTCTATTGTTTCGCCAGTTTCGCGCTTCTCCCCGCTTTTGAAGGAGTGGGCGTGGATGGAACAAATCCCGTTTTCTTGCTGCCCTGCATGGATGTTGTCGCGTTGGAAAAGCACTATGACGGAATAAAGCGTTTTCTCCACTTGGTATCGGGTAAGGATGAATGGGCGGTCAAGGCTTTTTTGAACCGTGCGAGGCCTGCGGGCAATTCTTAAAGGAGACCCGCGCCGCCCGGAGCCGGGAAATTCCTATGTCCCCGGTCGCCATCTATCTAAAGGAGCGCCAAATGCGGGCTTTCTGCAAAGATGCCGTGAACCGCCCGGTTGAAGAAATCTGCAAAAGCACAGGTGTGGAACCGGCCCGCATCGCCAGCGATCTCAGCGTGCGTAAACCGCTTGCCTGAGAGGCCCCGGGGGGCGAGAAGGATATGATCATTAACTGGGCCTTTCTGGTTTCGCAGGATATGGCGTCAAATTTTTGTGCCCGCGTTCGCAGGGCCAATGATCTGTGTGGGGTCCCAGGCCTGGTCTTCGAGATCTCGGGGCCTTGGCCTCCATATATTTTCTCTTTATTTTCCAGTGCCCGCTGAATCGGTGGAAGTGTTTCGCAAAAGATTCCATGAAACGAATGGCGAAGGTGCGGGGCTTCTGCTGATTGGCCCGTGAGCCCCATATAGTTTTGTGAGTTCCCAGGAGAGGACAATGGAGAGTGATGCTTTCAAGGCCCCACGCAACGGTCCGTTGAATCGGTATGAAAAGCTCTATACCATGCTTCTTGACGCCATCCCAAGTTCCGTTCTGCTCATCAACCGGGATATGCGCATTGTCAGCGCAAACAGGAACTTCCTTGAAAAGAGCAAGTGTTCCAAGTCCAATACTATTGGGCATCCGCTGGAAGTAGTGTTTCCTTCCACCATTCTCGAACGCATGGACATCGGGCGCCGCATCGGGCAGGTTTTCCGCGAAAACCGGCCGACACGCGGGGAGCGCCTTACTTACAGGGCGCCGGGTCTGCCGATGCGGGTCTATTATTACATTATCCTTCCTTTTACATGGGAGGGTGTAGTTGAGAGTGCAATGCTTTTGATGGAGGACGTGACGGAGCAGATAAAGCTCAGCGAAGACGTGCGTCGGTTGGAACGCCGCCTGGCGAGCGTTGTCGAGTGCGCAAACGATCTCATAATATCCACCGACACCGACGGCAGGGTGCTCACATGGAACAGAGCGGCTGAGACGATCTCAGGTTACTGTTTCGAAGAGACAAAAGGCAAACCCTTCGTCGAGTATTGCACCGAAGACCGGCAGGAAGAAGTCGAAAGGGTCCTGGCCGAGATGCACACCCAACAGAACTCTATCATGGTCGAATGGGACATCACTACAAAAGAGCAAAGCCTCATCCCCGTCTATTGGGTCCTGTCGCCTTTGAGGGACGAGATGTCGCTATCGGTGGGGCTTGTCATGGTGGGAAGAGATCTTACGGAACGGCGAAAACTGGAAATGCAGCTCCTCCAGTCTCAGAAGCTTGCCGCATTGGGGGTGATGGCGGGAGGGATAGCCCACGAAATTCGAAACCCACTCGCGATTTGCTCATCGTGCGCCCAGTTTCTCATGCAGGACGATATCGATGCGGAGTTTCGACAGGAATGCGCGCAAAAGATTCATGCCGGCATCCAGAGGGCATCGGTCACAATAGAGAATTTGTTGAAGTTTGCCCACCCATCGGCCAAAACCGACGTGGCATTGGTAAACCTCTGTTCCCTGATAGAGGAGACGCTTTGCCTGGTAGCCAGCCAGGCTAAAATACAGAAGATCGAGGTTGCCTGCAACTTCTCTAAGGAAACGGTCATGATCAGCGGGGTTGGAAGCCTTCTGCAGCAGGTCTTCCTTAACCTTTTTTTGAACGCGTTAAACTCCATGGCTGACGGAGGGTCTCTTAACATCTCGGTGGCGACCAGGGGAAATGAGGCTTTGGTTCGGATTACGGATACGGGAAGCGGCATTAACAGGGCTGCCATCGAGAAGATATTCGACCCGTTTTACACAACCTCACCCGTGGGAAAAGGCAGCGGACTGGGGCTTTCGATATGCTACTCAATACTGAGGCATCACTTTGGTTCGATCGAAGTGGAGAGCAGCGAGGGGAAAGGAAGCACTTTTACCGTGAGGCTGCCGGCGCTCTAATGAAGCAGGGGACGTGACGTGACAATTTCGAAATTTCTCATTGTAGATGATGAACCGGACATGTGCTGGGCGCTGCATCATATATTGGAGAAAAATGGGTTTGCCGCTGTGGTGGGGTTCACAGCCCAGGAGGCGCTTGCGCAGATGGCCTCGAACGGCTTTCTGATGGCTTTTCTGGACGCCAAGCTACCGGATATGGATGGACTGGAACTGGCCAGGCGCATCCGCCTGATGGACCCCGACGTGCGCATCGTGATGATATCGGGATACTTCTACAGGGACGACGTGAGTGTGCAGAAAGCCCTGGAAGACGGCCTGATCAGCGATTTCATCAGCAAACCCTTCCAAAACGACGAGATCCTCGGGATCATCAAACTTCTCGATCCTGCCTGATACCATCTGCGGGTGCGAAAACCCCTTTGCCTTTCCCCAACTATGTAACCTTCTCCATAGAGTTCGTTCCCAAATGGAAGGTCCTGGACGGCATATGCTCGAAGCCGTTTGCTTATTTCACAATAAAATCAAGTCATTGTGAAGACGGAAAAGGATTTGTGAAACTGGCATGCTTTTAGCGATGTCCATCATGGCGGCGGTTTCAATTCGGAAAAGGAGCCTTTTCCCGACGGAAACCCGCCAGATGCAATCCGGGCCCGCCCGGCGGGCGGTTGGGAAACAGTAGCATAAACCATTGATTTAAAAGGAGATTAAGCATGGCGAAGGTTCAGAAATCAACTGATTCATCGAGTCTGGCTGAAGTGGTGGATCGCATCCTGGACAAAGGCATCGTGATCGATGCCTGGGCGAAGGTGTCCCTTGTCGGGATCGAACTGCTGTCCATCGAAGCACGCGTGGTGATCGCTTCGGTCGAAACCTATCTGAAGTATGCCGAAGCCATTGGGCTTACCGCCAGCGCAGCAGCGCCCGCCTGAAGGCGCGCGTCTGTCCCGTAGCTGAGGTTCCCCCCCGGGAGCCGCTGACAGGCTGTACTCCCGGGAAGGACTCTCATCGAGCTGACGAGAGAAAAGGATCTTATCATGGCAAAAGTTCAGAAATCAACTGATTCATCGAGTCTGGCTGAAGTGGTGGATCGCATCCTGGACAAAGGCATCGTGATCGATGCCTGGGCGAAGGTGTCCCTGGTCGGGATCGAACTACTCTCTATCGAAGCACGCGTGGTGATCGCTTCGGTCGAAACCTATCTGAAGTATGCCGAAGCCATTGGTCTGACGGCAAGTGCCGCCGCGCCGGCCTGATGTCGAACCTCGAAGGGTCTTGATCGCCGGGCGTTCCTGCCCGGCGAGGGACCCGAAGTTGGAAGACCAGGTGCAGAAAAGGAGGAAGATTATGGGTATGGCGTCTCAGGACATGGCCCGGTTGCGCGGCGAGATAACAGGTTTGAGGGGTACGCGCAGGGAACTTTTGAAAAACATGGTCCAGGATGCAAGTGAGCGCCGGGATGCTGTTTCATCGATGAGAAAGCACTTCGACGACGCGCATGCCGAAATGGCGCGGACGGACAGGGAAAAGCGGTGGACATTTTTGACGGGTATCAAGGCTGATGTGTGCTCGATGCAGTCAGATTTTCACAAGGACCTTGCGGGTGTGCACGACGCTAATGTCAGAAGGGCCTGGCAAACCAGTGAGGAATGCGCCTCATTCGTCTCAGCCTTGAAAACCGAAGTGAGCGCCATGCGGGCCGGCTTTCTCAGTGGTCATTCACAGATGGCTAGGAAAACCAAAATCGAGCGTCTCGCCTTTATCGCCGATCAAAAGAACAGCGTATCGGCCATGCGGGCCGGCTTCCGCCACGATCACAACGAGATGGCAATAAGCGGTAATAACACCCGACAGTTATTGCTCTCGGGGCTGAAGGCGAATCTGTCGGATATGCGAGCCGGCTTTCGCGAAGAACTTGCGGATTGCCGCCGCTCATTCCAGACGGCGGTCAAAAAGGCAAGGACGGAGCGATCAAGCTTTGTGAGGGGGCTCAAACAGGTGGTTGCCAACATGCGGCAGGAATTGGCGTCGGAATTGGCCGCCTCTCGTCTTGCCTGGTTGGGGATAACAGGGGTCGAGGGGCAGTCCGCTGCGAAGGTCCCCCAGAAAAAGCAGGCTCAATGGAAGGCGGAGCACCGGGAGTCCAAGCCGATGGCAGAAGAATCTGTTGAGTTTAAACCCGCGCGAGAGGCTGGACCGGACGCTGTTGTCCTGGAGGCCGGGCTGGAAGAGATGGACCCCATTGCGGCCGCAAAGCAACTGCCCGGTGGGGAAGAGAAGAGGACGTCGAAAAAGGAAAAACGCCACCAGCGAGACGGCGCAGAGAGCCTATAGGGCGCAACACTCACGGAGACGAGTTAAATGGTTGTCGATCTCAAAAGAGAGATTGCGGTTCAGTGTTCTTTCTGCGGCGGCAGGGGCAGGGACCCCTTCGGCATCATGTCGCTGCTCTCCACCTGTTGTGTCTGCGGAGGCAGGGGCCTTGTCCGTGTGCCGGAGCCTTACACGCGTTGCGCGCACTGCCGTGGCACGGGCGCCGTCAAAACTCTCACGTGCACGGTTTGCAGGGGGAAAGGAGTTGTGGCGGTGCTCCCCGGCCCGACCAGGGAATGCCCGGAGTGCGCCGGTGACGGCGACGACCGCTCCGCCTCCGCGATGGCATGCCTGATGTGCCGTGGCCGGGGACTAATATCGATTTGAGTCCAGCGGGATTGGCTTAATCGCGCCAGGATGCGGTTCCCGCGCAGAGAAGCTGCCGAACTCGAAAACCCGTAAAGGGAGTAACCTAAAGATGCGCAACGAAAATCTTAGTGTTTTGTCGACCACCGTGAGAGTACAACCGGAGGGGGACAACGTTCTGCCCGAGCCGGGCGAGGGGTTTGTTTCAACCCCTTATGTGGAGGAGGTAACCGAGCGGGCCCTTTGCTATATCCAGGCCGGCTATCCGATTCACTTTTCCGGTCCGGCCGGCACGGGGAAAACGACTTTTGCATTTCATGTGGCCGCCAGGCTGGGTCGTCCGGTTACCCTCATCCACGGCGACGACGAGTTCGCAAGTTCCGATCTTGTGGGCCGGGATGCGGGGTATCGAAAGTCCAAATTGATCGACAACTTCATTCACTCCGTCCTCAAAACCGAAGAGGAAATGAAGAGTTTCTGGGTTGACAATCGGCTAACCATGGCCTGCCAGAACGGCGACACCCTTATCTACGATGAGTTTAATCGTTCAAGGCCTGAAGCCAACAACGCTTTTCTGAGCGTTTTGTCCGAACGTATCCTGAACTTGCCCCGGCTTCGCAGGTCCGGGGAGGGCTACCTCGAAGTGCATCCGAATTTCACCGCGATTTTTACGTCGAATCCCGAAGAATACGCCGGAGTTCACAAGACCCAGGACGCGCTTCTGGACCGGCTTATCACGGTGCAACTGGAGCACTACGACCGCCGGACCGAGATCGAGATCGCGGTGGCCAAATCTGGCATATCCAGGGAGGATGCCTCCACCATCGTGGATATCGTGAGAGAGTTGCGCAACGTTGGTGTGAACAATTTTCGGCCTACCATCCGTGCCTGCATAGTGATCGCCAGGGTCCTTGCCATGCGCGGCGGCAGTGCTCGCGTTGACGACCCGGTGTTCCGGCTGGTCTGCCGGGATGTGCTCACAATGGATACGGCAAAAGTCACGCGCGGAGGCCATCCGGTCATAAGGCAAAAAGTGGACGAGATAATCGAAACAGTCTGCCGGAACCACAACACAGGCGCAGGCAGGTGTAATGACATGAAGCGAATGGTTTGAAGAGGAGCAGGGTTATGACAATTCCTTCCGTCACCATCAAAGGTCTGCAGGACATTCGCTCCCACTCGGGAAGGGCAAGGGAAGGGGCAATACCGTACAAAGCCTATATGCGGCTGAGTTGCCTGGAGATGGAGAAATTCCGCCGTGCCAGGGAAAGGGAGAGCGCGATGGTCCGGGTAAGAAATATCGATGCACGCTTCCAGGAAATCGACTCGGAGGAGGCCATGATTTTGCGTGCTATAAAAAAACAGGACAAAACCGGTCCTTCTGATCCTTCGGGAGGAGACAACGTCGATAAGCACCTCGTGACCGGAAATAACGTGGGATTTAGATTCAAGTATTGAGGAAATCGGAATTCGATGATCAGGGAGAAACGGAATGAAAATCAACTGCCTATCATGCGGCTTCAAGGTGGATCTCGATGATGATGCTTACGCCGATTACGAAGGGCGGGCAAAGTGCTGTACGTGTAGCGGGCTGCTTCAGATCAGGACCATTGACGGCAAAATCAAGTCCGTTGAGTTGGTGGAGGATAACCAAACCCCCATGGGCGATGAGACAACAGGGTGCGCCGCGTGACAGGGGCGCATTGAAAGGATGGGGCGCATGGCCAAAGAAACGGCCAACTCCGTGGGAAGGTATATATATGCCGTCACCGCCGGCCGCGATGAGCGGACGTACGGCACCCTCGGCATTGATGGAGGCGCTGTCTACAGCCTGTCAGACGGACATATTCAGGCCGTGGTCAGCGATATTGCGAACACGAGGATACGTCCGGAGCGCCGCAACCTCGCGGCCCATCAGCAAGTCATCAGCCGGCTCATGGAGGAAACCACGCCTTTGCCAATGAGGTTCGGCATTATTGCCGACGGTCCGGGAGCGGTCCGGAAAATCCTTTCCCGCAATCGGAGGGCTTTTGTTCAACAGCTTGCAAACGTTGCCGGCAAGGTGGAAATGGGGTTGCGCGTCACGTGGGATGTGCCCGATATCATCGAATATTTTGTCCGCACCCACCCGGAACTGCGGGCCGCTCGCGACAGATTTCTCGGGGGCGGCCGCGAACCGCGCCAGGAAGACAAGATAGAGCTCGGGCGGAGTTTTGAGCGTATTCTCATGGAAGATCGTGAAGCTTATGCGGAGGAAGTGGAAGAGGTCTTAGGCGGATGTTGCGCTGCAATCAAGAGGAACAGTCTCCGGAACGAGCGTGAGGTGCTAAACCTGGCCTGCCTGGTGAGGCGAGAGGAGGCATCGGAGTTTGAAAGCGCCGTATTAAGGGCCGCCAAGCTCTTCGACAACGACTTCGCCTTCGATTACAACGGTCCCTGGGCGCCTCATAACTTCGTCCAGGTAAATCTGAACTCGGGTGACATGTGACACTTATCTAATATCGGGTTGGAGCGACCGGCATGTTCATCGTTGACGACGTCCTTTGTTTTCCTTTCTCCGGGATCCTCTGGATTGTCCGCCAGGTTTACGATGCCGCCCGGCAGGAACTGGCCGCAGATACCGAGACAATCACGGCTGAGTTGATGGACCTTCATATGCTGCTGGAGGCAGGGGAGATCACTAGCGAGGTATTCGACGCACGAGAAAAAGAGTTGCTTGACCGCCTGGACGAGATCGAAGAATGCGGGGTTCGGGTTCGGGCGGAGGCGTACGAATGAGTAAAGGGCCGCGCCCCGGTGTTTGAGTTGTCGCTTTGCAACCGGACATTGCTGAATATCGGTCACTCTGGTGCAGCCTTACGTGGTGTTTGAGGAAAAATGAATGGTCAACCCTGATTTTTCACCCGCCGATGCCCAACATATCTCGCTTTGCGAGGCGCTCGACCGTATTCTGAGCAAGGGCGCCGTGATAGTGGGAGAAGTGAGGATTTCGGTGGCAAACATCGATCTTATTTACCTGGGCCTCCAGGTAGTGCTCTCATCGGTTAAGACCTTGCGTGATGAGATGTAATATGCAGGCACCTGCGAACGAGACCTGAAATGGAGCAGGCAGATGGATTGGGTTGAAAAAGAGAGGGTGGATTCGACTAACTTAAATGATTTTGCGAAGATAATGGGTGTGGGGGTCAGTTCTCCCTCGGGATCATGCGCCGGTGAACTTCAAGGGGGGTGTCTGAGCGCACCCAGGGTGAATCTGGACGGAGAAAATGTGAAAAACGGGCTGGGCAGGCTGGTTCTGACTCTTGTCAAACTCCTTCATGAACTGCTCGAAAAACAGGCGATAAAGCAAATCGATGCCGGTTATCTCACCAATGCTGAAATAGAGAGGATTGGATTGACGCTGATGAGGCAAGCCGAGGAAATCGACAGGCTCCGAAAGGAGTTTCACCTGGAGGAGCAAGACCTCAATCTCGACCTCGGGCCTCTCGGGAGACTACTATAAGGAGGGCGTTTAAGTGGCGATTCAGCGGACCCCGCAGCATTCCATAGAAAGCACCAACCTGGCCGACCTGCTCGAGCGCGTGTTGGACAAGGGCATTGTCATTGCCGGAGACATAAAGATCAAGCTGGTGGACGTCGAGTTGCTGACCCTGCAGATTCGCCTGGTCATCTGTTCGGTGGACAAGGCCAGGGAAATGGGCATGGACTGGTGGGCAAAAACTCCCCGCTCCGAGGCCAACCCGGAACTCTCACCAGATTACCTCTCACAAATCGAGGAAAGGCTGGCAAAAATAGAATCCCACCTCTCGAGTTGACTCCAATCTTAGCCTGTCGTTACAACAACCAAGGCAACCAAGGGAAGTAATAATAGCCGGAGCCTTCCCATTCCAGCGCCTGTGGACGTTTTTGTCTGCGCTCGTAAAAAGCGCGGGATTGACTTCATCTTTCAGCGTTGCGATTACCGGTATTAGTTCATCAACCGCGCCTGACTGCAGCGCGTTCTGAAACTCGGCGGACGGCGCTACCGCGTGCGATACCGCGCCAAGCGGCCATAGAAGCGCGATGAAGCCAAAAATTAAAATTGTTCTCTTGAGAGTTTTTCGGGTCACGGTTTTCTACTCGTCAAGATATTTTCATGCTCTATGCAAGTCAGTCCCGGATTACTTGACGGCCAACAGCTCCACACTATAGATAAGGGTGGAGTAGGGTCCTATCATTGTACCCGCGGGGCGCCATCCGAAGGCCTGATAATCAGGGACGAAAATCTTCCATGTGGAGCCGACCGGCATCATTTTGAGGGCGTTTCTCAAACCGACTACCAGATGCAGCGAGTCGTTCACCCTAAACGTCTCCGGGACGCCAGCGGTGCTGACGAACTCAGTCCCGTCGACGAGCATGCCCTGCAAATTGATCTCCACGACGTCCTCGTCGGTGGGTTTCCTGCCATTGCCTTGCTTTATAATCTTGTACTGGAGTCCGTCCGGAAGAGTAACCACTCCTTCTTTCGTCTTGTTCTCAGCCAGGAACTTCTGTCCCTCCAGCTTGTTGTCATAGCCCTCTTTCCTCTTCGTAATAGACTCCCTCGTCTTCCACTCGCCGGAAAGAGAGTACACAGCTTCGAGTATTTCGTCTTCACTCATGATCAGCTTTGCGCCATTCATGGCGTCCTTTATCCCTTGAGCCACCATGTCCGGATCAAGCTCCAGTTTATGGTGAACGAAGGTCCTGGCCGTCTCGACCCCCACGGCATAACTCTGCTTCTTCTTCTGCTCCTCCACTCTGTCTTTGAGCGCGGCCGGAGGCTCGAGGGCGGGAATCTTCACTGGCGGACTGGCATAGCCTTCTTCGGGATCTGTCTCCTGCCATGTCTTCTTGGCGTCCGGAGAACGAGCAGCATCAGGACTCCCCGCCTGCTGCCCTGTCTTTTCCGTTTCAGACGCACGGGCCGGCGCAACCGATGCGGTGAAGCCCACCAGCACTGCCAGAACCAAAACTGCCAAACATGCCATCCCGCTTCTCATCCATTTTCTTTGCATGGTGCTCCTCTGTGAAATTCAACTCAGTGGATCCAGGGGATTGCGCAATCGCCTTCCCCTCCTACCACCGCAGTTCACGGTCCCGTACAGGGGTTCGTCAGGTGCATCTTAAGTTTTCATAATTGATTGGTCGGTGACACAAGTCCAATTCGATCAAAGAAGCTTCTTTTAGTGAAAGGTTCAAGGCGCCCTGTCGGGCGCTCAAGAAAGGGGGAGGGCGGAAAAACTTCGCCCTCCCCGCAGAAGCAACTGAATCAAAGCAACGTCTCAGCGCTCGCTAACAAGCAAGCGGCTATTTTGTCGCCACCTGCGACGTCGCGGACCATGCCGAGGACCCTAAAGCGCTGTTGGCCCTTATCCGGTAGTAGAGGATCCTTCCCACCGGTGTTCGAGCTACGCCGTTCTGGGTCAGCGTCCTTGCCGCCGCACCGAGGGTGTAACTGGTCACAGTGGTGAACGCGGCGCTGGACGACCTCTGGAGAGTGAAGTTTGTTGGGTTTGGTGGGCCATAAGTCCAGGTTAACACCACCCTGTCCGTGGTCCCGGTCTGGGTCGATGTTACTCCGGTAATCACCGGGGGCACGATTGTAATGACGGTCACAACATTGCTCGGCAGGGAGTTACCGCCTGGGCCGTACGCCAGCACCCGGTAGTAATACCGCGCGTTTGCAACGACCGTGGTATCCGTGTACGTTAACGTTGTGTTCCCCGTGATGTTGAACGACGTCAGCCCAGTCGTAAAGGTGGTATTCGCCGCCCTTTGGACCGTAAATCCGCTCGCGGTCGGGAAGGAGCCGAGCCAGTTAAGAGTCACACTGGTTGGGGTGTTCACCGTGGCAGTAAGACTCGTGGGGGCAGGAGGCGCCGTGACATCGAACACCATCGGGCGCATCATGTCGTTTTCTTCATGGTCCAGGTAATGGCAGTGGTACACGTACTCCCACCCGTAGTCGGTCATCGTGTTGTTGACGCCGGGAGTAATTATCCCGCCGGCTACCGCAGCGGGTCCCGACAACGAGACATTTGCGGGCATCGTCGGGTCGATGAGCCTGGAGCTGCGCCCGATCTGGAACGGGAGCCACATCACGTTGATGTTCGACGCCATGATCAGGTCGGTGAACGGATAAGTCCTGAATACTTCCTTCCAGCCGAATTCGTTCAGGTCGGGCGCCATATTGGTGTTGGTATAGTCTACCCGGTTTACGAGCTGGAAGTTGCCCAGGTGGTAATGGACGCCGTGGCTGTCCACCCCAAGGTGCGTCACGCGCCACGCCTTGGGCGCGCCGGGATGCCAGATGTCGGTTGGCGGGTCGTGGTAGCCCGGGATTTGCAACGCCACCGCCGAGGGCGCGGTGGGCAGAAGAGGCGTCGGGGCCGTGGCCATGACGACGTACATCCGTCCGTACGTAAGGTCGAAACCCTCGGTGATCCCCATCGATTCGAGGACCGTGGAGCCCTTGAGCATGACTGCCGCCGAGGCGCCCGTGCCGCCGCCGCCCAGGATGTAAACATATGGCTCGGACAGGCAGTACAGGTTGGTGCCGTTGGCGGCAGTGGTAAAGTTGATGGTGCCGATGGTCTGCGGAGCCAGTGTCGCCGTGCCCGCAGGCAGCGTGGTGCAGCCGCCGCCGGCGAAGGTGACCGTCGGGGCTACCGTACCAGTATAGCCCGAACCAAAGTTCGTAATGACAACGCCGGTCACAATACCGCCCGAAACAGTCGTTACTCCTACGGCGGTCGTTCCGCCGGCGGTGGCCGGTGCGCCGAACGTTACCGTCGGCGAGGAGGTGCAGCCCGCTCCATTAGCGGTGAGCGTGACCCCGGCTATGCCGTTATAACCTACGGTGTAGTTGGTCTGCGCTGCGTTCATTGCCGAAAGGTCCGTGCAGGTGCCGGTCCCACTTCCTGAACAGCATGGGGCCGGCTGTCCGGCGCTTGCGCAGATCGCGTTGGTGGCGCACCCACCCCCGGCAGGCATGAGAAGAACTGTCGGGTTGGTAGCGCCGGCAGGCACTGGAGACGCGCCCATAGAGAAGTTGGCCCCGCCCGCGAGCATCTGGATATGGTCGAATTGCGCGTAACCGCCGGTACTGTTGAGAATGTGGTCCGGGTTCTGCACGTGCACGTTGCCCGGATAAGGCGTCGGGTTGGCCGCAGAGCTGAACGGCTGGTTATAAATCGTATGTCCCGCAACAGGCTTTGGCTGCGACATCCCGAAGACCTGCGGCAGCGCCGTGTTGAGCCGAGCGGTCGCGTAAGTTGTCGGAGTGCCCAGGTTGGTTGCGCTCCAGGTCGTCGCCGGGTTCGCAACGGTCGGGTCTACCACTACCTGCATGATCGTGCGGGTATTGGGACCCCAGCCCGGTGCAGTCGGTGGCGCACCGCCCTGGTTGTTGCCCGTACTGGGCAACACGTCTGTACCGGTATAATCAACAGAGTCAGTGTACAGGTCGGTTCGAGGATCGATGGTCGGCGTGGGCGCTGGGTTGTCGTTATACATAATCAGCACCGAGCCTTTGGGGACCGTGCCGAAGTCCACGACCACGTCCGCCCGCTCCGCCGGGGCCATCATGAGAGCATGGCCGGTGGTGTCCAGCAAGGTGACATCCCTTCGATTATAGTCGAAGTTGATAGGCTGATCGGGAATAATCGCCGGATAAGGCAGGAAGCCGCCCTCGTTTCCGATCTGCACCCAGGCAGGGCCGACGCCCGCAGGATCGGGTAGGCCGCCGTCCCTTCCGTCAGTGGGCCAGGTCGAAGGCATGCAGGGCGTGCCGGTCCCGCTCAGACTGATCCCGGGCAAGCCGGTCCCGTTCTCCGGGGCGCCTGCTGTTTTGAAATAGGCCAACTCGGTGGACCCGGGTGCGCTACAGGTGCCGGCGAGCGCTCCCGTACAGCATGTTAACGGAACTCCTGCCGCTGTGCAGGAAGTATTTGCATCAGTGATGTAAGGGGCCGCGACGGCCATGTTGCCGCCGCCCAGGTTCGTACCGGCGGGACATGGTGCAACCGGCGGGTTTATCGTCGGCACCATCTTCACTTCCGTACACGCGGACGTTGGAATGACATCCCCTACCAAGGGCGCGTTCGGGTCGATGGAAGAAACCGTCGCATGAATGACGCCGCTCGAGTCGGCCCTGCATATATTGCCGTACCGGTCGGACGCATAGTACCACTGGAGGTTGACCACGCGCTCGTTGGGCACGCTAAGTATCCGGAACCGTATCGCTGCGGGCGGCAGCGTTATGGTCGGAAACGGCGCCCCGTTTACCACCATGGTGTCCATGTAAGCCTCGGGCACGATGGTGGGGCTCGGCAGGTTCAAGTATATGGGGGATAGGGGCGGAGACATGAATGGACCGAAGTCCCACCTGCCCCAGCAGGTTGTGCCGTTAACACCTGTCGTGCTGTAGAGACTCTCGTTTGGGATGTACTCGTTTGGGTACCACAACCACCCTTCGCCGTTGGCCCAAATTGCGCCCCCTGTGGTATTAACGGGATTAACGGGATGAGCGGGATAGGGAATGGGAACGACCGATTTCCACGAAGGGTCCAGGTTGGAGGTCAGGTCGGCCGCCCGGTACGCGGTTGTCACCGGGCTGATGGAAGCCGACGGAGTACCCACTAGAGTGATGGGCGGTGGGAATGACGCCGCCGAAGGTCCGTAAGCATTGCCCATGTTTACGAAGGTCTTGTCCTGAATGACCAGAGGGATGCCGTAACGGTATACCCCGCCCGCGGTTGGGCCTGTTACCGCGGCGCCGCCTTGATCAATAGCCTTTCCGTTCACCACCTGGTTCGGCAGGATACCCGAGTCGATCAGGGCTTCCTCGTATTGGTCTACCAGCAGGTAAGGAGCGGCCATGCCCGCGAAGACGTTCAACCGGGTGATGCCCATGGCGTGGTCGTGATAGAACATCAGCCGGGCGCTCTGCTGGTTCGTATAGTACAAGGCCGCCATGCCGTCGGTCGCAGTGTTCGGGACGCAGGCCGACGTGGGTGAGGCCTTACATGCGGCCGTAATCATGTCGGGAGCGTTCTGGAAGCTTACGCCCTTGCTAATCAGGGCCGTCTGTCCGGCGGGAGTGAACCATTGAAAGGGCGTCCCGTCGCTGATCCACGGGGTGTAGCCGCCGTGCAGGTGAATCGTAGTGCGGTTGTTGGCGTACAACTCGGTCGCGAAGCCTGTTCCGCTGGGCTCCGCGCCCGCCCCCATCAGGGTGACGTCCGTGGGCAGAAACCAGTTGCTCATATACGTCGGGTTTCCGCCTAGCGGCGCCGGGTCTGGAGGGGGGACCTGAGCGGGCAGAATCGGAAGCTTATTGGTGCCCTTTATACGCACCGGGGCGCCGTTTGTATAGGGACCGAAAGTTCCAATACCGGTTAGCGTTACCGGGGTCGTAAATGCCGCGCCCGCGGGCTTGGTCGGGTCGTAAGAACGGGCTATGATGGCCGGCCCCAGGTATTGATTGACGCCCGCGACGGTTGTGTCGGTCGTATTGGTTTGCGCATAACCGCGGAGTAAGGTCGGAGGCATACCCGAGTGAAGGACTTGAGTATACTCGTTTTCGGTCAATTCGTAGTAATCGTCGGCACTGTTATTGAATGCTGTTGCGTAAACTGTTTTGTCAGGAGTGGCCACCGGGATATAAGCCCCGGTGCTCATCCCGGTATTGCTCGGCGTGGTGCTCTTGTTGGCGATGCCCAGCCCCGGCAGCGTGTCCGTGAACTTCTGGATGGGCGGGCTGTAAGCATAATTGGGCGGACCGTAGTTCACATACTGGTTGAACCCGATAGCCGGAGAGGGAATGTTCATTGTGGGAGGGTAACTAAACGGTGGACCGACAGCCTGAGGGGCTACTCGCCGACCTGAACTCGAGTGAGGGGCCTCTCCGGTGCCGCCCTGCGGCGTCGCCTGCACCATCACTTCCGCCCCTGGCGTAAAGTTTTGCAGCCAGTTGGGGTCGGCCTGCGAACGGGCTTTGATCGCATTCCCTATTTGCTCGGGGGACGGCTTCCTTCTTTCGGCCGAGGTCTGACCTACACTCAGGGCCAGGGCGACAATCGCCAGCGCCATCATCATAAAGATTGGGGGTCCCTTAAGTTTCATCTCTTTTATCTCCTCTAAGCTTTGTGTGCTATTTGCGGCTGCGCCTTCGGACGCGCTAAAACCCCGTCCGCGCTGCAAGCCACGCTCCACCTCTGTCAAAAATTCACCCAAACGCCGGTATAATGCCCGCCTTCCTTTTTCTGAAATTTAAGAATTCGACTCAAAAGAGCAGATTGCCGCGCCGGGCTACCGCCGGGTGCCCGGTCAAACGCTCCTTCAATCGCCTCTTCATAAATCTGTCACCTGCTTTTGTTCCGGATAAGTTTTCCCTGTCCTGGAATTAAGGGTTTCCTGCCAAGAAAGTCTGACTATCCAAACATAAGAGAAGATGGGGAGAAAAATTTTCAGGTCCCCTGCGGAGTCGCCTTTTAAATATCCTGTAATGCTTTAGCAGGAAGCCGGAGTCAGATACCCGGCTGCTGCTTTGCGGCTTCCAAACTCCCATGTCCTTTGTCAGCTCTCCGTTAATCCGCCCTCCGTTCATTGGTCTCCCTCAAAGGTTTCGGCGGCCTGATCCGAGTCCGAATTTATTACGGGCGCATACACATTTTGCTGAACGTTGCCCTGGGAAGCAGGGTAGCCGGGAACACTGCCGGCAGGGAGAGGCGCCGATCCCACCTGTACCGGAGCTGCTTGCTGCGGGTCGGCCGGATTGTAACCGGGCTGAGGCTGAACACCTGGAGGCGGATTGGCCCCTGCTTCCTGCTGCGCAACTCCGGGTGCAGCCGGCGGCGGCTGAGCAGGAGCGGGAGCAGGGGCGACCGATGCTGGACTAACCACTTTATTTTCGGTAAAAAGACCAACTGTAAATGTTTGACCATCCTTTTCGAGCGAGATGCTTTTGGGGTCGATTTTCGACACGCGGTAATCACTGACCGTCTCGCCCTCGCGAACCGTAACAAAAGGAGAAGGAGGCTGGCCTTTCTTGGCAGGCGCGCCACCCTGCTGGTTCTTCATCCGCAATATCGCCCTTTTTGTATTGCTCACGATTACTACCCCATCCAGTTGGAGGTTCCCGATCGCCATCCCGGATTTGGCAGGGTTTTGAGGTGGCGCCTCGCACTCGGGAGAAGGGGGCTTTCTGTCCGAAGCAAACAGGTTCTTTGCAACCATCAGCGGGGCGGCCGCGCAAATAGAGTTAAACACAGCGCCCCACTCCAGAAGCAGAAAAACAAGAAGAATTCTTTTCAAATGACTCCTTTGCAAAGGCATCGAGCACCAGTTGTGTGAGGAGGCTGGACAGGTATGTTCTTCCCTGGCGAATTGTATCGATGGCCGTGACCAGGTCCTGAAAGACATTTCTCTTTCCTTCCCTGCCTTTGAGTACTTTGACTGAGTGCGCTCGCAGATGTGTTAAACACGATCCCGCGATGCGAGCAAGCTTTCGGCCTCAAGCAAAAATTCATCCAAACTCCGGTTTCATGCGAACCCTCCTTTTCTATGGAGTTTAAGGATTTGACGTTAAAGAGGAGATTGCCGCGCCGGCGCACTCGCCGGGTCCGCAATGAGATATCAGGCGGTCTCCTCTTTCAACCTGCACACGAAAACGCGCGGGAATTGGGAATGTGCTTGAAGCTTCCCCGCAGGTGATTTTTGATCCACATTTTTATTGCGGGTCAAAATTTTTAGGACTGTCGTCAAACCAATGCTTCAAGTGTTTCTACTTCATATTGTGAACGTCAAGTTTTGTTAATAAACGAAGATTACAAACGTAGTTTGGCAAATATTAAGAAATAGCAATCCGTAAACGCAATAGGGTACAACACCCATTCTTCATATAGGTTATTATGCGCTGCTAAACCATGCGGTTATAAACAAATGGGCTATCTTCAAATTTTTATAAACAAAATGACTACTCGAACGTGCAGGCAAAGGGGATGAAAATTTTCAGGGTGCCTCTTGACCATACCATAAAAGATGTAAATACAATTCCTTATACAATATGTGATAAATCTTCCTGGATGATAAAGTGTCGTGTCTGTAGTCACGTCGACACCTGCTATGCGCGTATTGTTTGACCGCGAGAGCGCAGAAAGCGTGCAAAATAAAACTCAAATAATAATGATTTTCTTGCCTTTCAACATCCCGGCATGCTCTCCGATTTCCGAACGGAAACTGCAGAATGAAAAGTGGAGCGAAAGGGCTTTGCCCCGAAGGAGCTGCATATAATAGCCCACGATCCCTACGCTCCGCGATGCGCCACCCTGGGTAGGTGGGCAATGTTTGATGATTTAAGGATTTAAGAATTAGGGGATTCAGGGATTCGGGTTGCAAACAAGGACATTCTCGGCCCCTCAGTGCAAGAATTCCTCAATTCAACAGCATTGAGAGGGTAACCGGCGTATCCCCGTCATCACGCTACTCTACGGGGGGTAAGGGTTTTTATCGGCTTGCTCCTGTGAGAACAACCCGGGTATCAGTCATACGAAGGGCTGGGAGCAGAGTTGGAGATTTCAACTCATCCCCTTTGGATCGTTTCAATTGCCGCATGCAGTTCCCCGCGTGCGTGTTCTATTGAAAAGCAGCCGTCAACGCATCGAGGAAGAGCGTGGGAGACATGCGGTCTTGACTTGTGGACGGCAAGAATTTTGATTTTGGGAAAGAGGTGTTTAATTTGTGTTATTGTTTTAATCCCACGCTTTTTGAGAAGGTCAATATCGACAATAACAAGGTCGGCCACGGAATTCTTCAACAATTCCAGCAGTTCGAGAGCGCTGCACGCTTCTCCCGCTACCTCCGCTCCCGCGACTTCTGCGACGATATTTCTGAGCAACGCGCGAATTAAGCCTTGATGATACGCAATTGCAATCTTGCAGGGCGGCATAATCTATCCATCCTCCAAACCGGGGGTTATGAAAGCTGCCCGTGTGGGGAAGGTTCGGCTCGCGATTGTTAGGCAGTGATATTGTTAGGTAATCCGCGCTAGGGGTTGAAAGCTCCGGCGGCATAGACCTGTCATCCACGTATGTGATGTTCAGTTAATAACGACCGATAATGAAACGCAATAGGGCGAAACACTGATTCTTGAGGTAGGTCGAATGGTTTTGCTATACGGAACAGCTATAAACAAATCAGCTATATACCGGTTTATTGCAAACAAAATGATTAACAGCCCGTTGCGGGCATGCAGAAAACAACAGTGATGCGAGACCGTTTCCGGTGAAGTCCAATCAAGGCAAAGTGACATAACCTTTCTTAATGGCATATCTCGTCAACTCGGCATTCGTTTTGAGCAATAACTTCTTTTTGATGTGTCCGAGGTGAATGCGGACCGTGGAGTGGCTGATAAGCAACAGCCCGGCTATCTCCTTGTTCGGCTTCCCTTCGGCGAGATGTCTCAGGACTTCTATTTCCCTGCCGGACAAGGGTTCGGAATCTCTGGGCCTGGTCCATGACTTCTTTGAAAAGGCATCGAGCACCTGTTGTGTGACGAGGCTTGACAGGTATGTTCTCCCCTGGCGAATGGTATCGATGGCCGTGACCAGGTCCTGAAAGACATTTTCTTTAAGCAGGTAGCCGTCGCCCCCGGCATCCAGCGCGTGGGTAAGGTAATCCGTTGACTTGTGCATGGTCAGCAATAAAATCTTGATTTCGGGATGAGTCTGCTTGATTTTCCGGGCCGCTTCGAGGCCGGAAAGGCGGGGCATTTCAATATCCAGAGTAATAAGATGAGGTCTTATGGTCTCTATGGCTTTCAACAGCTCCTCGCCGTCGCCAACCTCTCCCACTATTTCAAGTCCTGGGAAATCCCCGAGGCATTTCCTGATCATTTCCCGGAACATTGTGTGGTCTTCTGCCAGCAAAATGCGATAAGTGGGCGGCATTTATTTTCCCCTGTCGAAGAAAGAGAATACCAGCAGCAGGCGCGGAGGGATTACCCAGAGTTTCATATTGTCGGTCATTAGCAATGCCCATTTTGATAAGGAACGGAAGCAGTCCAAGCAAATGTGGCCAAAATTTTCGTAGCGGCGGCCTCAGGATAAAAGCGCTCTCCCATTATTTCACTGATGACACCCTAATGTTTTGTTGAAGCAGGTAGCGTTGGTCTTGTAAGTAAAATTTTCCTTTACCCTTTTTCCATTGATTACGATAGTGGCGGACGGAGGCGTAGCCTTAGGCGCTGGCGCAGGGTGCGTGAACGTGAACGTGGGCGTAACTTTATAAGTGCCATTGACCAGGGGACTGAATATGTAGCCGGATGCGTCCGGGGTATAAGTCCCACTTGCCTTTCCGCTCAAGTTCATCATCAGATTTGTTGTCACAGGCGCGCCATTGAACTTCACCATGCCTGAAATCGTAACGGGTCCGCCCGTAAAGCTCTCTGTCAGGTCGCTCCCGTTTACGCGCACTGACGTGCTTTTCGGCGCAAACGCGTAGCCTGTCAGGCCCGGCGTAACGGTATAATTGCCCGGAACCAGGTCGGGGAATGCATAATTGCCGGAAGTGTCGGTGGTGGTTGGAAGGGTCCAGTGGGGTTGACTCAGTGTCACTGTCACGCCCGGCACAGGAACTGGGCCGGTTGATGTATTCTCAGTCACGGCGCCTGATATCATGGACAGCGGGACACTGGGAAGCGAGAAAATCGTACCCCCGCCGTGGGCGCCTCCAGCACTGGTCATCCCGTAAAGAGTCGTCCCCAGGAGGGTAAGCGACCCGTAAGGGGAAGCCCCACCGTTTGTACCCCCTGCAAAGCTGTGCAGGATGGTTAAGGTCTTCGTCTTC
The DNA here is from genome assembly GCA_049520035.1 of Syntrophobacteraceae bacterium. GTDB lineage: Bacteria > Desulfobacterota > Syntrophobacteria > Syntrophobacterales > Syntrophobacteraceae > SbD1. The sequence goes on from JBEKQE010000032.1 coordinate 26,854, forward strand.
GTGTCGAACTTGAAAATCGTGCCCCACACGGTGTCCCCTCCTGAGGTGGTCATTCCGTAAAGAGTTGCCCCCGAGAGGGTGAAGGAGCCGAAAGGAGAATACCCATCGATTGAACCGGGGTCGAAGTGGTGCAGAATTGCGAAAGGTGGAGCCGTAGCAGATACTGAACCATCGATCTGTGCATGGGCGAGGCCCCCCGGTATCCCAATCATACAGATGAGGATAACAGCCAGGCTCCCAACGGCAAACATTGATAACAACCGAGCTGTTCTCATGGCGCCCTCATATAGGAAGGAACGAGCAGACTAGGTCATCAGGCGGCTCGTAAAGGTTGGATCCCGGGTAGTCTGCCATGCCGGAAATTGGCATGTGCCAACATCATAATGTGTCAACCTGACCACCAACGAATCTCGATGGGCATTTGGGGTTCGTCTACCGCCCTAAAAACCTCTCATGACACCTTGTAGGCTCATAGACCCTCCCCACATACGAATCAGAAACACAAGAGAAAGGTCAACGGGTCCAGTTTTAGCAATTTCAGGGCACGCGACTGGCGGCAGTCGTTTATAGCCCTCAAATCCTATCTCTCCACGTTGGAGGGTGTTCAAGCGAAAACTCCACGTCGCGGAGCGTCGAGATTGGGAAAAGCCGACACAACATGCACATACCACTTTCTGGCATGATAGACAACCCTGGCTCCAACCTTTACAAACCGCCGGACGATAGAGTCTATGGATCGCTTGAGGCTCTCGCCCCGGAATGCGGCATCCCGAATCATGTGGAGCAGATTGTAAGCAAGATATCCGACGGTAAGCCCGGCTTGGTCGGCTGCAAACCGATGGCGGCTCGTCTTATCCCATCTCAGGGTGTTCCTCCACTCTTTTATGGTTCATCCGGCAAACGACTACCAGCAGGTCGAGGAAGGACAGTATCTGTCTACTGTTAATTTACGTATTAAATCAGATAGTTGTGATGGATACAGCATAAATTTCAGGCTATAAATCTTACGCTGACTCATGCATAATCCAGGTCAAAGTGACGCGGTGACGCGGTGACGCGGCGGCCGGGACTGGGGAGACGCCGATTGCTCTGTGCCCCTATAGCCGAGTTACCCAGTCTCCCCTTCTCCTTTTCTATTCCCCTGTGTCCTTATCCGAATTACTGCCCAATGGTCACAGTGACAGTTATCTTTTTCTGATCGCGCTCAACGAGGACCTTGTGGTCGGGACCACCCTGGGCCAGCGCTTGCTGAACTTGCTCCACGCTTTTTACCGGCGAGCCGTTGACTGAGAGTATAATGTCTCCTTTGCGCAAGTGGACCGCGGCTGCAGGGGTGTCCGGCAAAATTGCGAGAATTTCGACTCCCAGGCCCGAAGCCGCAGGCTGGATTATAACGCCAAGGCGGGGCCGGCGGAACTGTTCGGATTTGTCTGTTATGACGACGTAGTCCGCCAGGTTCGGGTCGAGTGCACTGAATGGAAAATCTATTGGGACCGGCGCTACGGTGCTGTACTTGTGCGGCTTTCGCATGAAGGTAAGATATGGGACACCGAGGCGGCCGCTTATATGGCCTTCACCGATAGCGACCACAATTTTGCATTTCGCATCCATCTTCTCCAGATGGACGGCAAGGGTTTGAGCCATTGTCTCCTCCCAGGCGAGTTGGGCCTCGAAAAAGGATTCGAAATCCTTGATCCCATCCTTTTCATGCACCGTGAACTCTTTGCGGATACGGTCCCGGTTAGCGGGGTCGTCGAGATGGAATTCGCGGGCCACCTGGGAGCGTTCGTCGGGCGTGAGTGAACCGAGGCCGTTATGGGCTATCTTTTTCACCACCTTATTTGGGGCGTTCAGGCCGATAACGGGCATGCGCTTCTCTTTCTGCCAGTCGATAAGGTCCCGATAGAGAGAATACGGAAATCCCCAGACCTCCTCCCATCCGACCTCTTTAAGAAAGTTCTCCTGGGACATTTCTCCACGGATATAACGGTCCAGAACCGGTTGCGCCGTTGCCGGAAACATCTCCATTGCCAGCTCAACGCATCGTCCCCCCTGAGAGAGTTTCTGAAGGACCGCGAGCTGAATCTTGTGGTCTTCTGCGCTCGTGTGCGTTTCCCCAACGTAAACGACGGATACATTGGAAAGCTTGCCTGTAAGCTCGTCCATGCTGATCACATTGCCTGTGGCAGTCTCGACCACGGCGCCGACATGAAACTCCACCGCACCGGGCGGCGCAGAGGGCGGGTGAAGCAATCCACCAGCCATAGAGCAGGCAGCCATCAGTAGCAGCGCAGCGCAGACGGGGCATAGCGCGGCTATGGAGCCGTGAGCGAGATTTGTCCGTTGGTGGAGTTGGGTGCATAAGTGCCATAGAGCTTGAGCCATAATCGGTCCTTGAAATTTACAAGTTCGTTTCTTTCGTTCGGGTTTGTACGCCGGGCTTCCGCAATTCACTCTGGACAATAAAGCTTCTGGAGAATAAAATCACCTGGAATTCGAAGTGATGCGATAAACCGTATAGAAAGCGGGAGCGGCAGCGATTGCGTTTTTGAGCCGCTGTTTTTCGACCGTGTTGCGGCTTCACGGTTCAAAAAGGAGATGGTGAAGCAATCATAATATCGAAGGTGGCATGCAGCGCAAGAAATGGATGGAAAAAGGCATGATGGTTTTCAAGAGGATCCCCTTTCAACTTGGCACGGAGATCTTGCTCCGCTCGTCATCCCGCCCCTCGCACAAGACAAAAAGCAGAATAATCGGGGTGCTCGAAAAAGAATTTATAATGATCGAGGACCCTGTGTTTGCGATAAGCGACAATATCACCGCAATTGTTGAAGATGATTTCCTGGTGGCCTATTTATATGACGGATACTTATTTACGTTCAGAAGCCGATTTAACAAGAAACTTATAAGAAATATCGTCTGTATCGATTATCCCGAAAAGTTCGAAGTGGAGCAATTGAGAACGGAGTCGAGAGTAAGGGTAAACCTTGAGGCAGTATTGTACATGAACGAGCTGAAGATTTCAGGGCTTGTCAAAGATATCAGTGAGACAGGCTGTTCGTTTGAATTGTCAAAAATCATTTCATTATTTAAAGGTATTGGCTTTATCGCAACGTTCACGCTTCCGAACGATCAATTGATAAGAGATCTGCAATGCATGATAACAGCCGTGAAATATAACCAGATCCACAGGAAGACGGAGATTGGCGTCAGATTTTCGGGGCCGGCTGAAGAGGTCACCAAAATACGGGAACTCGTTCACTTCTGCATGCGCTTTAAGGTTTAGAGAGAGGAGCCATGAAACCGATAGAAGATCTCAAGGCTGAGCATGAGGGAATTCTTCTGATGCTTGATATACTTGAAAAAATGTCGGAGAGGATCGCGGCTGGTAAAAGCGTCCCAACCGATCATCTGAAGCAGGTTTTGAATTTTTTGCAGGGTTTTGCCGACAAGTGTCATCACGGCAAAGAGGAGAGGCTCCTTTTTGCGGCAATGGAGGAGGCGGGGGTCCCCAAAGAGGGTGGACCGCTCGCAGTGATGCTCTCAGAGCACGGCAGGGGCCGGCAATTCACAGGAGAGATGAAGAGTCTTTTGGACTCTTACGAGAAAGGAGAATCGGGTGCTCTGTTGGTGCTCACAACCCCGGCGCTCCAGTATGTGAACCTGCTCAGGAGCCATATATGGAAAGAGAACAACGTACTGTTCCCGATGGCCGAAAAGGCGGTTCCTTCCGATAAGCTGAAATTGATCGGGGAGCAATTCGACCGCTTCGAAAAGGAAGAGATAGGGCAGGGGACCCATGAAGCCTTTCACGAGGTGATCGACAAGCTTTCGAAGACCTACCTTTAGCGCTGCCTGTTAGCTGCTTGATGCTCCATTCTCCGGACTTCCGGTATAACCGGTTCAAGGGGACCGTTTTTTCCATTACGCTGACAAACTTGTCGTGAAGGCCATGGGTCGAAAAGATTTCCAGCATCTCCCGTGAGCGTTCGTGGCTGATCATTCTCCCGGTTGCCAACCTGAAGTAGAATCGGCAGACCTGTGTCACAGTTGCAGCATGGGACAGCCCTTTGACCGGTTCAGGGATTCGCTCCCCTCCCCGGCCATAGCGGGCTCCCACCCAGATTCCTCCACCTTTTTCCGGCCAATTCTTCCTGAAGGTGCTTGTCCCATTGTCGTTCCATCGGGCGCCATTCCCCGCTCGATGCACTCAAAGGAAGCTCAGGCAGAGCTGCGTTACCTCTGCGGCTGCACGTAAATTGCCAAATCAGGACGGAAATCAGAACTGCGATGCAAATTTTCATTCCGTGTCGTTCTTCTCTCTAATTGAGTGGTCTTGGACTTGATACGCGCAATGGCCGTCATTTCCTGGTTGCAAACAGCAGGTTGGCCGTGTCCACCTGGAAGTGATAGCCTATTCCGAAGGGCAGGGGCTTGATGTCCCTGCCGGTCTTGTATATCTTGGCAAGATCCGCCTGGTAGTCATATTTGAAAGTCGATATGGGCCCGCTGTAAGTGCCGTAAAATTGCAAAGCCCAGACTGAAGGGTCAAAGTACCTGAACGGAATTCCCGAATCTTCCTGCAGAACATAGCGGCTTTGATCGAGAACGAACTGCCTCGCGATCGAGGCCTGTTTATCGAACATCACATAAGCCGCCGATTTCATAAAGGTGATAAGCGGCCCAAAGTTCTGCAAAAAAGCAATAAAATGGCTGTTCCGCCGGAAGGTGGAATTATAAAGATTGAGCCGAAAGTAGTAAAGTGTCTGGGGCTTATTCACCGGTGAGCCTGGGCTTTCAAAGAGAATCCGTACACCTGGAATGGCGCCTGTCGGACCGAGCTTGCCACTCTCAAAGCCAGGGACTTTCTGAATCGTTCCGTCCGGCTCCATGAACCAATACTCGACATCGAGGATACGGGCCTTTTCCCTCGCCATGGAGAATAGAAGAAAAGGGAGAACACCATTGAGTTCTTTGCTTTCCATGCTTGTGTGCATGTGTGCACTGATGAAATAGTCGATGTTCAGAAGATCATGGAGCGACTTCCGAATCTCCGCAAAAAAAGAATCGAAATCCTTCGGGCCCATGGCCTGGAAATCAGGGATCTCCCCTATGGGTTCCAACGCCATCAGGATATAGGTCCCTGCGCCGGGGAAAAGGGTGTAAGGGTTGACAAAATCCGGCCCGCTGAATGGATAAAATACGGTGAACCCGGAAGACACTGATTTGGCCAGCTCCCTGGCGGCCCACTCCCTTATTGGCGCCAACTGCATCTTGTCGTATTTCTCCCAGTTGTGGTCGAAGGACTTGGCGAATTCGGTCCAAACCGGTCTGCTTTCAAAAGGTTCCAGGATGCTCTGCGGAGTGCGAATGCCCGCAATAAGCGCGGCGTATTGTGCGTAAGAGGCCTGGCGCCTTAGAAGCTCCTTATCCGGTGGTGTATTTCCACCGGTCTCGGACCCCGGCCAGGAAATAGTGTATGAAGAAAAAAGAAAGCCGGAAAGAATAAGAAGAATCAGGTTTTGCGAAAAGAAATTGCTTTTTGGGATTCTCATTTGAAAACTTCCCTCTAAGAGGTGATATTTGCGGATCTTGCCAGCAGACTGTACAACAGCAGCGCTGATCCCACAGTCAAAAGACCAACCGCAGAAGGGAAAGGCCTTTGGATCAGGAGGTAGCAAAGCATCCAGCCGTTCAACACCAGGTAAAATGCAGGCGTTACGGGATAGCCCCACATTTTGAAAGGCCTTTTGATGCCGGGCTTCTTCACACGCAACACAAATACGCCCAATACGGTTAGGAAGGCGAACAGGGTCAGGGTAAAGCCCACATAAGTCAATATCGCATCGAAAGTCGCAGTGACCGCGAGAAGTATAGCGACAGACGACTGGAGGAGAAGGGCATAGACAGGTGAACCCCTTCTGTTCTTTTTGGCAAAAAGTCTTAAAGCGCCTATATCCTCGCCCATTGCCTGGGTCACCCGGGGTCCCGCCATGATCATGGAACTGAGAGTGGAAACAAGAGCCAAACAGATCAACAGGGTAACGATCCTGGCGCCGCTCAATCCAAATACGGCCTTAGCGGACAGGTATGCGACGTCGATTCTGCCGGTGAGTTGCTGCACCGGCACGGTATAAAGAAAGATGAAGTTGAGCAGAACGTAGCATATCGACACGATGAGAGTCCCCACAAGGAGGGAGACAGGAAGGTTTCGCTCAGGCTTTTGCACTTCACCGGCAACGTAAGCCGATGCGTTCCAGCCGGAGTAGGCATAGGATACATACACGAGAGCAACGGCAAATGCAGGGCTGAAGATCGTTTCAACCTCGTTTCCTTCCCACAGGACAACCTGTTGCGGATGCGGGGTGAAAAAACCTGCGGCAATGAACGTGACAATGAGCAGAATTTTGCTTACGGTGAAAACATTCTGAAATTGGCAGCCGAACCTTACATCCGCCAGATGAATCATGGTGAGGACGGCGATTACGGAAACGCCCGCCGCCGTCTTATCGATCCCCGGGAAAACTGCCTGCATGTAGTGGCCCAGCGCGATAGCCGCAAGTGCGATTGGAGCGCCGAAGCCCGCCACGATGGAAGCGCATCCCGAAAGAAAGCCGGCGGCCGGGTGATAAATGTTGCTCAGATAGGGGTACTCCCCTCCGGACCTCGGCATAATGGCGCCCAATTCTCCGTATGCAAGCGCTCCGCAGAAAGCGCTCATGCCCCCCACGATCCACAACAACAGTACGGAAGGAATAGAATGAACGCTGGTCAGTTGAAGACCCAGTGTCGTGAAGACACCAGTCCCGATCATGTTGGCAATAACCAGGAGTGTGGCGGAAAAAAGGGTGACAGGCTTCCTCTGATACTTTGTATCATACATGGTTAGACTAACCGGTTCAATGTTTCCCATTTAAGGCATTTACGTCTGCGCCTTTCTCAATGAGCAATGCCGCAACCTCGGTCATGCCACGAGAAGCGGCCCAATGCAACGGCGTCTTTTGGTTCACGTCCCTGGCATTTACATCTGCGCCTTCCTGAATGAGCAATGCCGCAACCTCGGTGTTGCCCGCAAAAACCGCCCAATGCAACGGCGTTTTTTGGTTCACGCCCCTGGCATTTACGTTTGCGCCTTTCTGAATGAGCAATGCCGCAACCTCGGTGTTGCCCGCAAAAGCGGCATGATGCAACGGCGTCCATTGGTCCTCGTTCCCGGCATTTACTTTTGCACCTTTCTGAATGAGCAATGCCGCAATCTCGGTCATGCCACGAGAAGCGGCATAATGCAACGGCGTCTCTTGGGAATTGTCCCTGGCATTTACTTTTGCGCCTTTCTCAATGAGCAATGCGGCCACATCGGGCTGGTCCTCAGCGGCCCAATGCAACGGCGTCTCTTCGTTCTCGTCCCTGGCATTTACTTTTGCGCCTTTCTGAATGAGCAATGCCGCAACCTCGGTCTTGCCCCAATAAGCGGCATGATGCAACGGCGTCTCCTGGTAGTCATCCCTGGCATTTACTTTTGCGCCTTTCTTAATGAGCAATGCCGCAACCTCCGTGTTGCCCCGAGAAGCGGCATGATGCAACGGCGTCTTTTGGTGCTCATCCCTGGCATTTACGTTCGCGCCTTTCTTAATGAGCAATGCCGCAACCTCGGTGTTGCCCCGAGAAGCGGCATGATGCAACGGCGTCTCCTGGGAATTGTCCCTGGCATTTACGTTCGCGCCCCGTTCCAGGAGCCGGCGGACGGCAACAATGTCTCCTGCCTTAACAGCGTCAAGCAGGCCTTCCTCTGCGGCATGCACATAGGACGTCAGCGTCACTATCGTCGCAAGTGCTAATAACACGGCGAGAAAAGCCCTGTTCACCATGGATTTTCCTCCTGTTTCCCTGTTTTTCGGTCCGCATTCGGCCCCCAGGATTAGTATATGCACATCTCCTGCCGCGTGCATGCGGCTTTTCCTCTCTTTGACGAATTTGTGGCATGATATCAGACAGTTGTGGCAAATGCAGCATCATTCTTTGGCAAATCCAGGGTTACCTCTTTTAACTAACGTGGGAACCCAGGCTAGAGGCGGTAAGAGGAAGTTCCGCCAAAATAGCTGAACATGTGGATGGCATGATAGAGGTTGCATGTGAAAGTTGCCCGTGTATTGGCGCCGGTCAAGAAACCAGCCAAAATGGCCGGCTTGAAACCAAGCCGCTATTGGCTTAGGGCATAGGTGTGCGTCATTGTCTCCGGAATGGAGACAAGCGAAGCCGGGGAGTCCCT
>JBEKQE010000033.1:0-35014 GCA_049520035.1 Syntrophobacteraceae bacterium
TGACTATGGGATGGCTGTGGTTTACAGGCACGCTTGTGCCCGTCATAGGGATTGTGCAGGTAGGCGGTCAAGCCATGGCTGACCGCTACACTTATATCCCCCTGATCGGGTTGTTCGTCATGACGGCATGGGGCATTCCGGAACTCTTGAAAAAATGGCAGCCCACCCGGTTCCCAACACCCCGCAAAGAGGCGCTTTTTGCGTCGTCGGCATTGGTCCTTCTGTCTCTTTTCATTGTTACATGGACACAGACAGGGTACTGGCGCAATGACATTGCGTTGTACGATCACAGCATTAAAGTTGCAGGCCCTAGTGACATTATCAACTACAACCGGGGAGCTGCCTATGGCAACCTTGGCAACCAGAAGCAGGCGATTTCAGATTATGACAGGACCATCGAAATCAATCCGAAATATGCTAAGGCATATTATAACCGGGGTATTACCTATGGCAAACTTGGCGACCACAGGCAGGCGATTTCAGATTATGACAGGGCCATCGAAATCGATCCGAAATTTGCTGACGCCTATAATAACCGGGGTATCGTCTATGGCGAACTTGGCAACCAGAGGCAGGCGATTTCAGATTTTGACAGGGCAATCGAGATCGATCCTGATTATGAAAAGGCATACTATAACCGGGGTGTCGTCTATGACCTACTTGGCAATAACAGGCAGGCGATTTCAGATTATGACAGGGCCATCGAAATCAATCCTGAATATGTTGAGGCCTATAATAACCGGGGTATCGCCTATGCCAAACTTGGCGACAAGCGGCGGGCTATTTCAGATTATGACAGGGCCATCGAGGTCAATCCTAAACGTGCAGAGGCATATTATAACCGGGGTATTACCTACGCCGAACTTGGCTACGACAGTAAGGCGGTCGAGGACATGAAAAAAGCGGCGAAATTTGACAGCGAAAAAGCTAAGAAATTCTTGAGAAGCCGTGGAATAAACTGGTGATCGGATTAGTTTTATGTTAGGAAACAAGCAAATTCCGCTGATTTACCTTCTTCTGACGCTTGCTGCCCTTATAGCATTCTGGCAGGTCAATCAGTGCGATTTCATTAATTATGACGATCCTTCATACGTAACTGAAAACATCCACATCCGGAATGGTATCACTACAGAGGCAATTCGGTGGGCATTCACAATCGGCTATGCCTCAAACTGGCATCCCGTGACCTGGATGTCCCACATGCTCGATGTTCAACTCTTTGGATTGAAACCGCACTGGCATCATCTGACCAATCTCCTGTTCCACATTGCAAATACACTGTTGCTCTTTTTCGTTTTTCACCGGATGACCAAAGCACCCTGGAAGAGCGCTTTCGTAGCGGCCCTGTTTGCCCTTCACCCTCTCCACGTGGAATCGGTCGCCTGGGTTTCCGAGCGAAAGGATGTTCTTTCCACTTTCTTCTGGATGCTCACCATGGGAGCCTATATCCATTATGTCGAGCATCGGACGGAGGACGGAAAACAGAGGACGGAGGACGGAAGACAGAGGACAGAAGGCGGGGGCCATCCTTCTTCTTTCCTCTGTCTTCCGTCCTCTGTCCTCCGTTACTTGGCTGTTCTCATATTTTTTGCTTTAGGTCTTATGGCAAAACCGATGCTGGTAACTCTTCCTTTTGTCCTGCTGCTTCTGGACTACTGGCCTTTGCAGCGCTTAGAGTCTAAGAAATCCCCTCAGGAAATCCGTGCAGAGGCAAGTAAGCAGGGAGCGGGAAACCCGGCTTCCGCCGGGGTGACGTCATCCCGACGAAGGTCGGGAGGGGAGCGGAAGCCGCTGTCTGCGACCAAAAAAAAGGGGGAATCGGGCAAGATGCGCACTGGGCAGGGTATTGCTCAGTCCTCAGTCCTCGTCACCCCGGAAGTGTTGAATCCGGGGCCTCAGTCCTCCGCCCTCCGCCCTCTGCTCCGGGAAAAAATCCCGCTTTTTGCACTTGCGGCGCTCTCATGTATCGTGACATACGTTGCTCAGGAAAAGGGAGGATCGGTTCTATCCTTTGAGCGAATTGGGCCGGACCTTCGTATCGCGAATATTTTCGTTTCCTATATCATCTACATTGCAAAGAGCATCTGGCCGATTAATCTTGCTGTTTATTATCCTCATCGGGGCTCGTGGCCGCTCTGGCAGGTTCTGGGGGCGGTCCTACTCCTTATCGCAGTCACCATTTCGGTTATCCGGACGGCAAAGAGGTTTCCCTACCTGACTATGGGATGGCTGTGGTTTACAGGCACACTTGTGCCCGTCATAGGGATTGTGCAGGTCGGCACTCAAGCCATGGCTGACCGCTACACTTATATCCCCCTGATCGGGTTGTTCGTCATGGCGGCATGGGGCATTCCGGAACTCTTGAAGAAATGGCAGCCCGCCCGCCCGCCCCTCAAAGAGGCGCTTTTTGCGTCGTCGGCATTACTGCTTCTATCTTTTTCCATTGTTACATGGATACAGGTCGGGTACTGGCGCAATGATATTGCGTTGTATGATCACAGCCTTAAAGTAACAGGCCCTAGTGACATTATCCACTGCAACCGGGGAGTTGCCTATAGCAAACTTGGCAACACGAGGCAGGCTATCGAGGATTTTGACAGGGCCATCGCAATCAATCGTAAATATGCTGATGCCTATAATAACCGGGGTATCGCCTATGGCGAACTTGGCAACCTGAGGCAGGCTATTTCAGATTCTGACAGGGCCGTCGAGATCAATCCTCAACGTGCAGATGCTTATAATAACATCGGCACCAGCTATAGCAAACTTGGCAACCACGGACAGGCGATTTCAAATTATAACAAGGCCATCGAAATCAATCCTGAATATGTTGATGCCTATAATAACCGGGGTATCGCCTATGGCGAACTAGGCAACATGAGGCAGGCGATTTCAGATTTTGACAGGGCCATCGAGATCAAACCTGCATATGCAAGGGCATATTACAACCGGGGTATTGCCTACGCTGAACTTGGCTACGACAGTAAGGGGATCGAGGACCTGAAAACAGCGGCGAAATTTGACAGCGAAGAAGCTAAGAAATCCTTGAGAAGCCGTGGAATAAACTGGTGAGCTGAATTGGCGAAAGAGTCAATCGGTCTGAAGACCTCGCGGGGCGCCTCACGGGTATTCAGCCCGGATATAATTCAATCCGATGGATACGGGACCGTTTCTTTCCCGTACGCAATACAGCGGGTGAAATTCACCGTGTCGCCAGGATTTCTGTGGACGTAACCGAAGAGAAAAGAATGCGCAAGGAAGCCGAGTATCATCTACAGCAGATCGTCCAGGCAGACAAGATGGCTTCGTTCGAGGAGGTCGTGGCGGGTGCAGCTCATGGCTTACCAACATCTTGCCTACCGGCAACCCTGCGACACACTCCGCGACAAACGCGCTCTTGAGAAACTCCGGAACAACGGCAACGGGCCATAGTGCGTATGGAACCGGTGCAAACTTTAAAGGAGACCAGGTAAATGAAGCACATGCGTGAGGCCGCGGTTTCTCTCGCTCTAGTCACCGTGATTGTCATTATATGGTGCATGATTTATGGCCGCACTTCCCTCGCCGCATGGAACATACCTGTGAATTACGGCGACGAAGGAATTTACGCCAGCGACACGATCTTGGTGCTGGGCAACGCACAGGCATTTCTTAACGGCGAGATCGTGCCGGTTCTTCAAAAATTCGTGAAATCCCTCGGCGCTCCCTTTGCAGCCAATTGGAACGACTATGCGATTACCGAAGAGCTTATATATGCAGCAATGGGCTGGCTGGGACGAGGCATAGGGCTTTTTGCAAGTGCGAATGCCATTCTTTTGCTGGCTCATGTTCTTGCCGGCTTATCTTTTTACGGGGTTGCCAAAGTTCTAAAGTACAAAACAGCTTTCAGCCTCGCCGGGGCCGTTTTATTCGCTTTCTCTCCCATCATTTTTTATTGGAGTCTGCGCCACATCACTCTCGCCTGGTATTGGCATGTCCCCCTTTTTCTCCTGGTAACCTGGTGGATTTACTCGGGGCGGATCACTTTATGGGCCCGAAAATGGTGGATTGCGGCAGCCGTCTCCTTTATTACAGGAATACTTAACCCGTATTACACCTGTATGTATTTGCAATTCCTGGGGTTTGGAGTTCTTCTTCATTCCGTGCGAAAGCAGTGGCCTCACGCCGCCATGGCCTTTGGCCTGGGGTGTCTGGCTATGGCCGGATTTCTGCTGATGAACGTCGACACGATCAGCTACGGTCTGCAACATGGGAGTAACCTCGAGACCGGCGTCCGTCACTTAAGTGACCTGATACCATTTGGATTAAAAGTTCCCGATCTCTTCATGCCGCCTCCTTACCATCGCTGGCATTGGTGGGCCTCTTTTGGGCAGACGAGATATTACCTTGCAACTGGTCTCCCGGCGAATTTGTGGAGTCCCTATCTTGGTTTTGTGGGTATTGCAGGCTTAGCCTGGCTTGCGGGCATGAGCATTTTCAGGCTTTTACAAGGAAAACCCCGTTGTATTCCCGTTCAAGCATGGCAGACTTTATGGGTATTGGCCTTTTCGCTTGTTGGTGGCGTCAATTTGATTCTGGGGATTTTAGGGTGTAATTATTTCAGGGGATCCAACAGATTAAGCATTATTATTCTATGCGTTTCTCTGCTTTTCCTGGTCCGCCAGCTTTCGCGCCATTGTCCCCGCCGGCTTGCCCTGCCCGTGACTTTTATTCTATTGGCGGTCGGTCTGGCCGATCAGTTACAGCCCCTGATGACCAGTGCGAGTATTGAGCAAGTGGCCCAACAGATTCGATCGGACCGTGAGTTTACAGCCGGCATTGAATCGCGCCTGCCCCCTAGCAGCATGGTTTTCCAACTACCGGTGATGGGCTACCCGGAGTATGGATACATAAACAAAATGTACGACTACGAACATCTCACACCATATCTCTACTCTAAGCACCTCCGCTATTCTTATGGCTCAGATAAAGGAAGGCCTTCCGAATCCTGGCAGCGGGAAGTTGAGAAGATGCCGCCCGCAGAGATGGCCGCCAAACTTGAGGAGTACGGCTTCGGCGCCATTTATCTCAATACAAAGGCTTTTAAAGACGGCGGTTCGAAGCTGATTGACGATTTAAGGAATGCCGGCAAGCCGGTTTTTATCGAGAGCAGCAGGAAAGACCTGGTGGCAATTCGACTGACGCCTGCTGCTGTCCCATCCATGCCGGATATTCCGCCATTCTGAGGCCCCGGCCGGCCGGTGGATGAACCTTGGCTCGGTCGATGGTCAGTTTTGCTCGGGAGGCGACTGTCGAATTCTGGAATACTCAATCGGAAGCAGGAAGACGGACACCGGGCGCCGCTTCCGGACGGCGGGGCGATGGGCACGGTGAATCTGTGCCCACCCTGCATTGCCTATTTTTCCTTCTTTTCGCGCGTAGGACCGTTTACATCGGAATGTTCCGGCCAAGGACATCGATTTTTACGGGACGCACCGGCGGGTTGGCCTGGTAAAAGCGATATTTCTCCTGGACATCGGCTTCTGCACCGAGATGCCCTGCAATTGCTGATGCAAATTCCAGCGCTCCCCTGTCACTGAAGTGTAAGAAATCCTGGAAATATGCATCATCCCAACCGGTGATTTCCTCGCGCAAGTCGATTGTCTTTACCCCCATTTCCCGGCACAGGCTCAAGTATGCACCGTTGAGCTTGTCCAAAGAGGAAATCCATACAGGGTAGTTCTGGGATACATTCTTGCGCGTTGGCGCTCCAAGCCACTGTGGGACGAAAACCGGGATGACCCCTTCAGCGCGAAGCGAAGTAACAAAATACCGAAGGATGGCCAGGTTTTTCTCCAGTTGACTATCGGGCGCCGCCTCTTGGATTGTTGAGGCCAGTTCCATGTTGGCAAAGATGTTGCCGCCTCCGCCTCGTTTGTTGTGTGCGCCGGTAACGAGTACGCTCCGGCTCATCCATTCCATTAATTTCCCGCGATACGGCTGCGGGCTGAACCGCCCCTGAAGTCCCGACCACTCGCGGGATGTGACGCCCCGATACCCCCAATAATCTTCCCGAAGCAGTCCGGAAAGGGCTTTTGCCCACCAGGGAGTGAGATCGTTTACTCCCTGAAAGATCAGAACGATGTCCGGCCTAACTTGATGATCGTAGAGAATGTATTTGACGTAGTTTCCCCAGAGGCAATAAACAGGGAGCCCGGCATTGATGACCTCCAGTCCGGGGTACGCGGATTGTAAAGCCTTTTGTAACTGCATGCACCATGTGGCCTCATCATCCGTCACCCCTGTGTCAAATGTCGTCGACCCTCCTACCACCAGAACACGCAAAGATGAGGATGGCGCCAGTTCATTTCCTCTGAATCCGCAGGAGTTGATGCGCAGAAAAGTATTCATGTATTTAGTAGAAATTCCGGGATGCAGTACGAATGGGAGAATTCCATGCTCGATGAACAGGCTCTTTGAGCTCTTCATGGCCTCTTCGATGGCTGAATTCATCGTTACAGGCCATTCTCCGTTAGACATGCGAAAATGGACTCTAACCAAAAGTTCAGTTGAAAGAGATATGATTAATATTATTAGTATCGAGGAAATAAGCACCTTTGCAAATTCTTTCACTTTATTCATACTTAATGCCTTTTCTGATTTAGAAATTTGACTTTCTAATTTGGAAACTCGCTAGACATAGTTGTGCCCTCACACGCTGTCACTCCGCCGAATGCCCGCTCAAGGAAGTCTAATCTGCTAAAAAAGAGTGTAAATAAAGGGGGCCAAACCCGTGCCGGACAAAAAGATAAGCAGAGAAAAAGCCAGCATCACTATTATGATCGGCAGCAGCCACAACTTCTTGTTTTCCCGCAAAAAGGTCCACAGTTCCCAAAGGAGGTTCCGATCGCGTTCGTTTGCCGCGATCTTTTCAAATTCGCTCCTCGGCAGTTTGCGCATGGCAAGAAGGTCCTCTCAGTACTGGCGAAAATAGCTGCTTATATCCTGCCGCGCAGCTTTCGGCATCCAGTAGCTGTCCCTGCCGGCGGCGGACTTCAGAAAGAGGGCATCGCGTCCGCGCAGCTTGAAAAGCAGCGCGATGGGAGTAATTATACAGTAGAAAAGGACGAGAAGTGTAAACTGAGAAATCGACCATCCGATCGGGAAAGCGGCGATCATACAGATGATATAGAGTCGGCGGACCATCCACGGCGCTACCAGGCCAGGCGCCCCGGCCGCCGCAAGCGCTCCAAGGAAAACAGCGGGCGTGAAGTTTTCTCGCATAAACAGGTGGTGCGCTCCCCAGGCAGAAAAGATCAGGACCCAGGCCGCTGCAAACTGGCGCAATGTCTTCTGCGACGGATTGAAATCCAAGTTGCTCATGAGAAAGCGTCCTCAGTCGAGTTCAAACTTGGCGAGGTGTTCCGAGCGCTGGGCTTCCGTAGACGTTCTCGACATTTCGCTCTTCAGCAAAAGGAAATCTTCCATCACCAGCGCATCCATGTTCGTTGCCATAAAACACTGGAAAGCGTCCTGAGGCGAGCAGACAATCGGCTCACCCCGCACATTGAAGCTGGTGTTTACTATGACCGGGCAACCCGTAAGCCGTTCAAATGCCTTCATAAGGCGATAAAAGCGTCCGTGGCGTTTTGCATCCACGGTCTGCACACGGGCGCTATAGTCGACGTGGGTGATGGCCGGGACCGTCGAGCGTGCAATATTGACTCGATCGCGCAGGTCATCGGCTTCCGACATTCTCTTCAGCTCGGCATCCCCCAACTGCACTCGGTGTCTTTCGAGGACCGGCGCAACCAGGAGCATATAGGGGCTTTCCTGGCCTGGCTTCATTTCGAAGTACTCGCTCGCCCGCTCACGCAGTACAGATGGAGCAAACGGACGGAAGCTTTCGCGAAACTTGATCTTGAGATTCATCGTGGCCTGCATGGATGGGTTTCGCGCATCGCCAATGATGCTGCGGGCTCCAAGCGCCCGCGGTCCAAACTCCATCCTGCCATGAAACCAGCCGACAATTTTGCCTTCAGACAATAACCGGGCGACTTCCTGCAGCAAATCCGGCTCATTATCGAACAGGTGGTATGTGGCGCTCATCTTATCGAGGGAGATCCGAATAGAATCGTTACTGAATCGCGGTCCAAGCAGACTGCCTTTCTGAGCGTCATGTCCTCCGGGTCGGCGGGGTCTGTCCATCAGCTGGTACCAGATGAACAAAGCGGCCCCCAGGGCGCCACCCGCATCACCCGCTGCCGGCTGAATCCAGATATCTTCAAAAGGTCCTTCGATGAGCAGCTTCCGGTTGGCTACACAGTTAAGGGCAACTCCGCCGGCCAGCACGAGATTATTCATTGCCGTTTTCTTTTGCGCTTCGCGGGCCATGCGCATCAGGACCTCCTCGGTGACCTTCTGAATACTTGCCGCCAAATCCATGTGGCGCGGTTCCAGCATGGATTCAGGGGCTCGGTTAGGGCCGCCGAAGAGTTCGTGAAACCGTCCGTTTGTCATGGTCAGCCCCTGGCAGTAATTAAAGTAGTCCATATTCATCCAGAAACTGCCGTCGGGGCGCAAATCCACCAGCTTTTCCAGAATAGTATCCACATAGACGGGATCCCCGTATGGGGCGAGCCCCATCAGCTTGTACTCGCCACTGTTAACTTTAAAGCCGCAGTAGTACGTGAATGCCGAGTAGAGAAGCCCAAGGGAGTGCGGAAAGCGCATTTGAGAAATTATGCGGATCTTGTTCGATTCACCTACGCCATAGGTAGCCGTACCCCATTCGCCAACACCGTCCACCGTCAACACGGCCGCCTTTTCAAATGGGCTGGGAAAAAAGGCGCTGGCAGCATGGCTCTCATGATGTTCCAGGAAAACAAGGGGCACACGCCGGCCGGTATTCAGTCGCTCCCGCAGAATGCGGCGCATATTGAGCTTGTCCTTGAGCAACTGCGGCATAGCGACACGAAAACTCCTGAACCCGGCGGGCGCAAAACTTAGATATGTTTCCATCAGCCGGTCAAATTTGACCAGGGGCTTATCATAGAATGCGATATAGTCCAGTGCCCCCATATCAAGTCCGCCCTCGCACAAACAGTAAGCGATTGCATTGCCCGGAAACCCGGGGTCGTGCTTTTTGCGGCTGAAACGTTCCTCCTGGGCTGCTGCAACTATGTCGCCATCAACCACGAGAGCAGCGGCGCTGTCATGATAGAAGGCAGATATGCCGAGTATTGCCGTCATGGCAAACAGATATCCTCAGGAATCCATTTTCGGGTTAAACGTCGAACCCCGGCTCCAGAAATCCTAAGCCGCGAACAGGCTGTCGACTTCATCCCGATTTGACGCTACGGCGGAGCCTCCTGCCGCACCGGTATTCTAAACGCTGACAGGTATTAGGGCAATCGCAAATGCTTTTCACGAATGCTATTTAAGGATGTTGTTCTCAAAGCGGCAGAGGACGGACTGGCCGGCTCCGCAGTCATGCTCTTTACCCAAGGCCAATCGAAGTGCGGGGTCCACCCTCAGATGATCGGCGTCATTGCAGTCTTCATAGCCTGCTGCTACCTGATAGACCCTCCGACGCATCTCGGAACTGTTTTATCGGAGCCTCTTTCCGAGGCCGAGTGAACATTTACAACCGAACCATTCTTATCGATAGTCCATTTCAGGGTAAGTCTCGAGGACGCGATACTTCCGAAGAAAACCACTTGAAGCATAGAGCAGTGAGTTTTGTGATAATCTGAAAAGGCAATAGTCACATTACACAGATGATTCGGGGTCCAAGGCATCGAGAGGTTTATTGAATGGGATATCGACTCAAAATACTGCTCATCGGGGACGATGAGGACGACCAGCTCATCATTCAAGACCTGGTCTCGGAGATAGCGCCAAACGGGTATCGGCTCGAGAGAGTCTCCACCTATGGCGCCGCTCTGGAAGCAATAAGGCGGCGTGGGCACGATGTCTATTTGCTGGACTGCCAACTCGGTGAGCGAAGCGGCCTGGAGCTCCTGCATGAGGTTGGCGCGGACTCCTGCCGGGCGCCCTTTATCCTTCTGTCCGCAGACGGAGACGATGAGCTGCAGGTCTCCGCATTGAAGGCGGGGGTAGCTGATTACCTGGTCAAGAGCGACCTCAGCGCCCCTCTGCTTGAACGCGCCATTCGCTACGCGGTGGAGCGCAGGCGAGTGCAGCATGGACTGTGAGCCGTAGAAGAGCGATTCAGCCAACTGGCTGAAAACATCAATGAAAAAACATGGAAGGCCTTCGAACCCATCATTTCCGATTATGCTTCAACGCATCCTGAATGGAGGAAGGGGTCCTTGTGTCTCAATGAGTTCTGTGAGGAGATGAGGGAAATCATCGAAGCGATTAAAATCGGTTCGGGCCGCATTTGGAGTTTGGTGAGCAACCTGAAGGATTTCGCACGCGGGGACGAAGGCATTGCGGCCAGGCCCGTCCAGATAAACGAGGTCATCGAGAAAACCCTGGCGATTGTCGGATCTCAGCTCAGAAAACAGTCTTACCAGGTCAACATGAGCCTTTCCGACAATCTTCCGAGCATCTACGGACATTCACAAAAGCTCGAACAGGTGATGGCCAATCTACTTCTCAATGCCGCTCATGCGCTCCCGACCAAAGACGAGGGGAAAATCTCCGTTACTACCCGTTATGTTGGAAGGCTCCGCTCCATTTTGATCGAGATCGAAGACAACGGTGAGGGGATAAAGACTGAGTTCATGAGCCGGATTTTTGAGCCTTTTTATACCACCAGGCGGACCAAAGGCGGCACGGAACCGGGCCTTTCGGTCTCCTACGGTCTCGTAAGGGAGCATGGAGGCATAATCGGCGCGCTCTCAAGGCCGGGGATCGGGAGCCGGTTTACTGTCTATCTTCCCGTTGAAATGCAGGCTGGGGTTCGGCTTAGTCCCATAATCCTTTGTGTGGACGATGATCAGGGGTTTCTCAACATGCTCAGAAAGATATTTATCAAGGTAAATACGGATGTCGAGACCCTGGAGAGTGCGGAAGCAGCATTGGGGTATCTGGAAGAGCATCCCGAGGTGGATATTGTTCTTTCGGACCTGTTCATGCCGGGAATGGACGGCTGGGAGTTCCTTGCGAAAGTCAAGGCAAGGTCCCCCTTGATTGCATTCATTTTGTACACCGGTCAACGGGATGCACTCCAAGGCAAACCCAAAGGAGTGCCCTTTCCTGATTACTTTCTCGAGAAGCCCTTCACGATTCAACAACTCACGCGGCTGGTAGATTCCATTGGCAGGCAGGTCCTATGAAGGTTTATTGTTACTAAGGGGTTGGTTGCACGGGGGATTCATCGTGCAGGACCCGCGCCTGATGGTCCTTTCCTGGCTGTCAACATCGCTTCCATCACGGGGTCCCTTTTTGAGAGCCAGCTCTTAAGACACGTCAAAGGAGCATTCACCGGGGCAGAGAGAGGCCACGCAGGCTGCTTCGGGCAGCCAAACGGGGGGACCCTCTTCCTGGACGAAATCGGGGAACTTCCTCTGAACCTTCTCGCTTGTAATCGCTTCACCGTGACGGCTCAGACGCTAAAAAGTCTTTTCAACTCCAGTTGCGACAAGCAGCATGACATGATAGACTAAAAAAGGAATTCGTTTGGTTCAAACACGCGTGACTGGTGCGCCGTGTGCCTGTCATGGCGTTTGGCGATACGTAGAATCTGGCGGAAGGGGGAAAACTTATGCTCAAGATTCTAAGGATCGACTCGGGAGCACCTGGAGGGCCGAAGGCAACTGAGGTCCCTACAGGAGAATACGCGGGATTGGGAGGCCGGGCGCTCACGTCCACTCTGGTGGCCAAAGAGGTGCCGCCCCTTTGCAGTCCCATAGGCGCCGATAACAAGCTGGTAATTGCCCCAGGTATTTTGGGCGGCACTATCGCCGCCATGTCCGGACGGCTTTCGGTTGGCGCCAAGAGTCCTCTAACAGGGGGCATCAAGGAAGCCAACGCAGGGGGCCAGGCAGCACAGGTGATGGCAAGACTCGGCTATGCGGCCATCGTTCTGGAAGGTAAGCCGGAAAATGACGATCTCTACAAGGTTTACGTAAATAAAGACGGGGTAAAGATCATCAAGGACAACAGTCTGAAGATGCTGCCCAACTATGATCTGGCTGAGAAGATGAAAGCGGAGTACGGGGACGGTGTGGCTATGATCTCCATCGGGCCTGCCGGAGAAATGAAACTGAGCGCGGCTTCCGTCGCCTGCACCGACATGGAGTTTCGGCCCACCCGCCATGCGGGACGTGGAGGATTGGGCGCTGTAATGGGATCCAAAGGGATCAAGGCCATCATTCTGGACGATTCCGGCGTGAAGATGCGCGCCCCCAAAGACCCCGAGAAATACAAAGAAGCCAACAAGAAATTCGTTGAGGGATTAACTAAGCATCCGGTGACGGGACAAGGCCTCCCTGCCTATGGGACCAACGTTTTGACCAACATTATGAATGAAGCGGGAGGCTATCCCACTTACAACTTCAAGCAGGGCCGTTTCGAGGGGGCTCACCAGATCAGCGGCGAGACCCAGGCCGAGACGGAAACAGCCCGAGGGGGTTTAGCCACCCACGGCTGCCACCGGGGATGTGTCATCAGGTGCTCGGGAACCTATAACGATAAGGACGGCCATTATCTGACCAAGCAGCCGGAATATGAAACCGTCTGGGCCCATGGCGGAAATTGCGGCATCTGCGATCTGGATGCGATAGCCATGCTCGATTTTCTGGACGACAACTACGGTCTGGATACCATCGAGATGGGGGCAACCATTGGGGTTGCCATGGAAGCGGGTCTTCTCAAGTTCGGAGACGCTGAAGGCGCCATCGGGCTTGTCAAGGAAGTGGGCCAGGGCACGCCTCTCGGACGCATTCTGGGCAGCGGAGCGGCGGTGACCGGCAGGGTCTTCGGCGTCGAACGGGTGCCGGTAGTTAAAGGGCAAGCCCTTCCGGCCTACGATCCCCGGGCTGTGCAGGGCATTGGAGTAACCTACGCCACTAGCACCATGGGGGCCGATCACACAGCGGGATATGCCGTAGCTACAAACATTCTTGGGGTGGGCGGCAAAGTCGATCCGCTCAAACCCGAGGGACAGATCGAACTCTCGCGCAATCTCCAGATAGCGACTGCGGCGATTGACTCAACCGGCATGTGCCTCTTCATCGCCTTTGCTATTATGGATCAGCCTGATACCTTTCAGGCGCTCATCGATCTGATCAATGCCTTCTACGGCCTGAGCATGACTGCCGATGACGTCGTGGCATTGGGCAAGCAGGTACTGAAGACCGAGCGTGACTTCAACACGAGGGCAGGCTTTACCAAGGAGCACGATCGTCTGCCGCGCTTTTTCAGCACCGAGAAGCTCGCGCCGCATAATGTAGTGTTCACTGTGCCGGACGAAGAGCTGGACAAGGTTTTTAACTGGTAGCCGTATTATAGCGGAGGGCGGATATCGAAATCTCCACCCTCCGCGAAACTCCTTTCCCTGATCTCGGTATCGGGAAGTGAACGCCGCCCCTGTTCGGTTCGCCATATTATGATGCTATGCCTTTCGCGTCACTTCCTGCTGCATCGCGGCCAGGAATTCAGCCCCATTTCGTATAACTTCTTCATCGACATCGAAGGTCGTGCTGTGATGGCCGCCGCCGACAGGGGTGCCAAAGAGAACGAACAACGCGCTGCCACCCCTGCTCTGAACACGCTCCATCATCACGGTAACGTCTTCGGACGCATTAAAAGCGGTCTCCTGTATTACCTGGACGGTCGACGGGAGTTTCTCCGCGATTGAGGTTCCCAGTTCTATCAACTCGGGGGAACTCTCGGCGCTGAGTGCTGTGGCCGCAGGTTTGATCTCGAGAGCCAAGTCGTACATCTTCGCGGCGCCTTCCAGCACCTCCCTGGCTTTCCGGGCCATGAACTCGTTTATCTCATTGGTCACGCCGCGCGTTTCCATGCGGAAGCAAGCCTTGTCGGGAATGATGTTCCAGGCCGTCCCCGCCTGCATTACTCCCACGTTGACGCGTGAAGCCCCATCGGCATGTCTGGCGATGGCGTAAAGATTGGTTACAGCCGCACATGCGCCCAGTAAAGCATTTTTGCCCTCGTTTGGACGCAGCGCCGCGTGTGCAGCACGTCCGCGATAAGTGACCTCGAATCGCGACAGCGCCATAAAACTTTTAACGCTCATTGCAATCTGCCCGACTTGCTGCATGTTTATGCCAACATGCCCGCCGAATAGAAAATCCAGGTCATCGAGCACCTTTTTTTCAACCATCGCCACGGCCCCGCCAAGGTTCTCCTCATTGGGCTGAAACACAAATTTAACCGTGCCCCTAAGACTTTCGCGGTTTTCAGCGAAATGCGCGGCCAACAGCAATCCCATGGCTGTATGAACGTCGTGGCCGCACATGTGTGCATAACCCGGGTTCTGCGAGATAAATCCTTGCGCTGCGGGCCGATGAGAGGGATCGCTGGACTCCGGAATTTCAAGACTGTCGATGTCGAAGCGGAAACCGACTGCGGGCCCGGGCAGGGCGCCCTTTAGAACACCGACTACCCCGGTATAGCCGCCCCTGGCGGGCGCAACGAACTGCTCCTTTATACCGGACCCGATCGCCCGATCGTATTCAGCCTCCAGGGTTTGCAGATCGGGTACGACCATACGCTTATCGGCTTCGATAATATCTTTGCCAAGCAACAGATCGTACCCCCACTCGGCGAGTTTTTCCGCTACAAAGCCCGTGGAGTAAAACTCCAGCCACGCCGGCTGCGGATTGCGGTGCAATTGGCGCCGCCATTGTACGGCTTCCTCATAATGGGCGGCGATAGTTTCTTCCGGTCTACGATCTAAGGGACTCATGCTTCGTATTCTCCTTTGATTATTCCTCTAAGATAGACCATGGATATATTCAAGAGAAAAGACCTTTTTGAGACAGAGCAGCAGCACAGGCTAACACACTTCAAGAAATGAAGCGCGCTCATGGCAGAAACGGCGCCGGCCTTTCGCCGCGCATAACCCTCCTATGATAGACTTATAAACAACCCTGTGCGATATACGCCGCGCAGCGCGAAGGCCGACCGCGGGATGGTCTGTCATGCGCGATGGACGTGCGCGGGAGGCATTGCCGGCCCGCATTGGATTCTCGACAGCCCGCCCGCCCACCCGCGAGGCGGGGCTGTCGGCCGGTGGCCACAATTCCTGCAACTCGTTTTTAATCGGACAATAGGATATCATAGAGGTAATTGGTCCTGCAAAACGGCGCCGGAAGCCGCAAAAGGGTCGGCATGAGCAAAATGGAAAAGGGTTCAAACAAAGGGGGCGAATATTGCGCTCGCCGCAGCGGATTTGAGCTTAGAAAACTTGTCCGCTCGATTCTCGAGTCGCCCGATTTTGAAGAGGCGCTCAAAAGGATCGATATCGCCCCGAAAAAAATGATAAACCCGATGCTCTGTTGCCTGTTCGAAACCGACGAAGTGATCAGGTGGAGGGCGGTCCGGGGGGTGGGGATCACCGTATCTGCAATCGCTGAAACGGCCCTGGAACCGGCCCGCACCATCATGCGGCGGCTTATCTGGAGCCTCAACGACGAATCGGGAGGCATCGGCTGGGGCGCACCCGAGGCGATGGGGGAGATAATGGCCGAAAACGAAGCCCTCGCCCGCGAATATTATCGGATCCTCATCTCATACATAGATGAAAATGGTAACCTGCTCGAAAACGACGAGCTTGAACGGGGAGTCATGTGGGGGATTAACAGGCTTGCACAGAAAAGGCCTGATCTCTTGCGCGAATGGACCGGTCCGGTCCAGGCGCAGTTGAAATCCCCCGACCCGGTGAAAAGAGGGCTTGCGCTTCGGACGCTGCTTCTCCTGGCAGCGGGCGCCTCGCGGAGCGTAGATATCTTGTCGGCCGCAAGGCGGGCGGCTGAACAGCCTTCGCTGCCGCCGGTGCCTGCCCCGGACGCTGATCCTGGGGCAGCGGCCAGCCTGGCCCGCGGTCCCGGTTCCCAAGCCCTGACGCCACTTCTGTTGTCTTTACTTGAGGACCAATCCGAAATTCGCATATTTCAGGATGGATCTTTCGCTGAGCACAAAATCAGCCGCCTGGCCTCGGAGCTTCTCGACCTTACGGTTTCTGCAAGATTGCAATTTGCTCCTGTATCTTCCGCCTAAGCTCAAGAGGGTCGGATATATTGTGGAATTGGTCCCTTGTGCCGCCGGTCCCACTTACCGTAATCGATCCATATCCAAGAATTCTGCCTAAAATATCCTGATTCACTCGAATTGTTTCAATCTTGCCGAGCAACACTTCAAGCGAGTTCCTGCGGATGAAACCTACTTTCGCTATAACTCGTTGGTTTGTTACCGCAAATTCGGAGGCCGAAAAGTTAATGAATGACGACATCGCTTTGGCTATAGCGATAAGGATGAATAAGCAACCGGCGGTGCCGGCAGCATGGCCGCCACGGCTAAAAAACATGATTGCGACAATAAACCATATTACAGGCCAAAGAAACATTACCCAGTGCAACCTGGCCCGGTAAAGTATGTTTTCGCCGTTCATTAAATTTTCTTCGATGTAACTCATCTTTCCTCCCTAAGCCGTTGTTTTTGTAAGGAAACATGATCACCGCAGAGAACGCGGAGAAAACAGTTGAACGAACAGACACAACTGAAAAGCAGTGAGCAGTGCAATTTTCCCGTTCACTCTTCACTCTTCACTGTCAACTCTTCACTGTTTTGCTGTGGCGAATGCCTCTGGCCCTGGTGATTTGCATGGCCAGGGTGAGACTGAAGAAAACTCTTGAGGGTGGGCAGGTTCCCCGCCGAATCATAAGGCAGATCGAACAATCTTTCACCATCGTAAGATTCTATCCGGGGTTCGTTGCGGACTGCCTCTGCCAGCGCACTGGAAACGGCCAGCCACTCCAGGGACTTCGTGTCCGAAATCCATGCGGCTCTCACGCGGTCGGAAGTCCAGATTCCTATGGTCCGGAAGGCGGCATCTATTGCTTCCCGATCCGATTCAAACGCCAGAGGAATACGTCCCTTCTCGGGTGCTGCTGCGCTCACACAGTTAGTCATGGTCGCATTGAAGTCGATCTTCTCGACAGCCTTGCGTGTGGTGTAGTCCGCAAGACCGATTCCTGTAGCGTTCCCACCCGACTTTTCGGAAAGATCTCTAACAACGATTCGCGTAATTCTCGGGCTCTCGCACTCCTTCTCATATACGTTCATAATACGGCCCACTACTTTCGTATCCATTCCGGTCCCTGAGATCTCCTTGCCGATCTCGTCTATGAGCAGGATGTCCAGTTCTTCGAAAGGCAGCTTCGGTTTGTAAATCTTGGATTCCTGCAGGAGTTGAGGTTCTCTGGCGAGAACCTCGCCTGCCGGGATGGCTTCCACCCTGCGCAACCGGTTGGAATGGTCCTCGAGGAGCGCGACTGCTCCAAGCATCCTGAGATTCTTGAAAAGAGAGCCGGCTATGACGTGTATGGCTTTGAAGTAGCTGATATTTACGGCGAGGCGGTGCATGGTTTCGGCGCCGGGTTGCCTCCCGAGTCCGACTACTGCCATCTTGAGAATTCCGGACTCGGTATCCCCGATGTATTCCGTATGTTCCTTGATGCGATTCACAATGAGAATGTGATCGGCATCTACAGCGGCTCTGTCCGCGTAGACCGGAACGGAATCCAATATGCGGTCGATCTCAACAACTTGGAGTCCAGGGTGGATCGGAGCACCGATGCTCGCGTCTGTAATACCCAAATGACTGAGCACCTCTATCTGGCCTTCGGCAGTTCCTTTTCCATGGCTTCCCATGGCCGGATAGAGGAACGGTTCGCCCCCGGCTTCTCTGACCGCTGCAACGCAGGTCCGGAGCACCTCGTTCATCGACTCGATGCCGCGGCTGCCGGCGGTAATCAGCACCCGATCGCCCTTCCTGATCCGGGCAAGGAGGTTCGACCGCTCCAGTTCCGATCTCACCATCCGGAAGACATCGGGGTAATTTCCTTTTTCGAACTTCTGTCGAATAAGACCAAACTTCGGATACTTCATTCGGGAGACACCTCCTACCCCTCTTCAGGAAATAGAGAATTGGCGTCCGGCGGAGATTTAGCCATTTCCGCACAGAGGTTGAGTACGTAGCATAACACAAACTTCTGCTGGTGTATGTAATGGCCGATCCACCAATTCGCAGCTAAAAGCTTCTTTGCCGGTTGACCGCTTCTGCGGCATCCTTGCCGTAGCCGTCGGCGCCGATCTTTTCAAAAGTTGCCGGCTATGGGTCCCGGCGCTACTCGATGCGCCCCAAAGCTGAAGGCGGCCTGCGCCGCCCCGTATAGAGGGCCAGGACCGCTAAGCAGGCTGCGTAAGGCATGACCAGAAAAAGCTGGTTCGGCAGGGCCGGCCATCTCACGGCAAGCCACTCCGAAACTGCTTCTCCACAGCCGAAGAAAAGGACGGCCAGAAGCACTCCGGCCGGCCTCCACCTGCCCAGGATGACCGCCGCCACGGCCAGGTATCCACGTCCATGGGTCATGTTCTCGACAAACTGCGACAGTTCGCCGATTGAGAGAAACGCCCCTCCCATTCCGGCCAGCGCTCCTCCGGCGCAGACGGCCAAAAACTGAATGCGCCAGACCACGAGACCGGCGGCCCTCGCCGCTTCGGGATTCTCACCGCACGCCCGCAGGCGCAGTCCGGGGACAGTCCACTTCAGGAAGGCCGTAACTGCGGTTACTATAGCCAGGGTGGCCGGGACCAGGACCGAGACCCCTTCGGCGAGGCGGCGTAGATTGACTGACACGCCGGCTTGCGGAAGAATCGACCCCAGATTGGGCAATGCCTCCACCCCCGGTGAAGTTCCATACACGTGGAATACCTGGTTTAATAAAAACCCCGTCAGACCCACCGCCAGAAGATTTACCGCAATCGCACAAACGATCTGGTTGGCCCGCAATTTAAGACTCGCGCCAGCGTGAACAGCGCCTATGAAGGCGCCGGAGAATATAGCGCAAAACAGGCCGATCCAGTGCGATCCTGTCGCCCATGTCCCCAGCACTGCCGCAAAGGCCCCAGAGAGCATCATGCCTTCCAGGGCGAAGTTAATCACCCCGCTAAGCTCCGAGAGCAGGCCGCCGAAGGCCGCCAGGAGCAAAGGAGATGCCTTGACGAGTGTCAGCGCAATAAGGTTGAGCAATTGAGGCATCTTTACGAGAACTCCCACTCAGCAAAGCTGAACCCATTCACCACAGAGGCGGGGCATAGTCCGGTCAAGGAGAGGACACAGAGAAAAGCAAGGCCCGACAAGGGGATGGGAAGATGCGCGGACGCGGCGAGGGTCTTGTCTCCGTATCTCCACGTCTCCGTGTCTCCCTGTCCCTCCCTCTCCGCGTCAGTCTTTACCTCTCCCTGCCCGGACTATGCCCCGTCTCCGCGGTGAATAGCTTTTCGAGCCAGGATCCTATTCGGCCCTGACCGGCGACCGCGAGCAGAAGAACGGCCTGGACCACCAGTATGAAATTCGGAGAAAGATTAAGGCCGATCTGGAGCCATTTGTCCGAAGAACGAAGGCTTCCCAGAAAGAGCGTGCTCAGCCAGAGCCATTCCGGGGAGCCGTTTGCCAGAAAGGCGGCGGTCAGCCCATCGAACCCGTAGCCCGGCGAAAAGGACCTGTAGAACCGGTGGTGGACCGCACAGACCTCGAGCGCTCCTGCCAGACCGGCGAGAGCACCGCTCGTTACAAAGATCGCTGCCTGCCACTTTGATGCGGGAATACCGGCGTTTGCCGCCGCATCGAAATTAGTTCCCCCGGCGCCCGCCTCAAATCCCCAGACTGTTTTTGAAAGCCAGACATACGCGGCAAAGCAAAAGGCCAGCGCCATCAGCGGCGCCGGGGTGAGAAAGAGCGAGCCGTTTCGCAGTATCTCCGGCATTTGGGCCCCGACCGGGATAAGCGGCGTTCTCCCCATAGCGGTCCCATCCCCGAGCGGCCCCGAAACCAGGTAACTGCACAGGTAGATAGCCATGTAGTTGAGCAGAAGGGCGCTGATGACCTCGTGCACACCTCGCCCCTGCCGGAGCAACACCGCCGGAAGCGCCCAGAGGCCCCCCGAAACTGCGCCTGCAACCAGGGTGAGGGGGAGGAGTAAAAAACCGGGCAAATTGGCCGCACCCACGGCGAAGGATGCGGAAACGAGAGCCCCGATTGTGAGTTGGCCTTCGCATCCGATATTCAGGAGCCCAGCCCTGTATGCCAGAGCAACCGCAAGACCCGTTAGAAGCAGAGGAGTCATTTTCGCCAGGGTGTTTATCGCCGCCTCGGCGCTGCCCCAGGACCCCAACCATACGGTCCGCAGAAGATCGAGCGGCCCCACTCCGGCCGCCAAAGCCAGTCCCATGCATATGAGCGCTCCGGCCGCCGGCGCGGGGATAAGAAGGGCTAAGGGTCTCAAGCTGATGTGCGCTCTCATATCGAGTCCAGAAACCCCTTTTCACCACGGAGGCGGGACATGGTCCGGACAGGGGGAGGGCACAGAGAAAAGAAAACGGGCATGCAGGAAAAACCGGATGCAAACAGGAACCCGGCTCTTAAACGGAAGACGGATGTCGGACGACGGAGAAAGGACTTGCGTCCTCTGTCCTCTGTCTTCCGTCCTCTGTCCTCTGTCTTCCGTCCTCTGTCCTCCGTCCTCTGTCCTCTGTCTTCCGTCCTCTGTCCTCCGTCCTCTGTCCTCCGTCCTCTGTCCTCTGTCCTCTGTATCAGTTTTGTTTGTTCGTTCAACTGTTTTTCTCCGTGTCCTCTGTGACTCTGTGGTGAATAGCTTTTCGCGCCTCCCTGACTCCCGCCGCCCACCTGCCGAGAAGCTCGCGTGAAGCCTTTGCGCTTTCGATTTTTCCTATAATTTCACCACGATAGATGACTGCAATCCGGTCGCAGATGGAGATCAATTCATCGAAATCGTAAGAGATCAGGATAAATGAAACTCCCCTGCTGCGGCTAAGCTCCAACAGGCGATCATAGACAGCGCCGGCCGCGTGGAGGTCGAGTCCCCGGCAGGGCTGCTCGAGGATCGCCAGGATCGGAGACCCGGCAAGGACTCGGGCAAGCGCAACCTTTTGCCGGTTGCCGCCCGACAGGCCGGAGAGGGGTTCGAGCGGACCGGGGGCCGCGATACTGTTTAGCGTGACCTGTTCCTCAGAAAAACGAATGACTTTTTGCTTGCGGATAAATCCCGCCCTGGCAAATTCCTTTTCCCGCTGCCGGCCGAGAAGGAAGTTTTCCCATAACGGACGCTCCGGCAAAAGCGCTTCCTCTACCGGGTTTTCCGGGAGCCACAGGATATTTTTTCTAAGCCGCTCTTTTAGATCCAGGCGGGAAATTTCCTCGCCTTCGAACCGGACCCATCCGCTATCCGGGCGAGTTTTCCCTGCGAGAACGCGAGCAAGCGGTCTTTGCCCGTTTCCGACTATTCCGCCTATTCCGAAAATCTCCCCTTTCCCGATGGAGATGGAAATATCTCGCAACGCAGGTTCGGTCCCGGCCGGCCCCACACTCAGGTTTCGAATTTCCAGGCGGCGAGGCGCCGCCGCCATGTGCCCACTCAAACACTTCGGCGGCGGGCGGGGGTTCGCAGCATTCCGTCGTACCGGCTCGGCGCGGCCCACCATAAGCCGGGCAATTTCCTCGATGTCAGTCCCGCCGGCGTCCAGCGTGGCCGCGAGGCTTCCCCCTCTTAGCACGGTAATTCTGTCCGCGGCCGAAAAGACCTCGACAAGCCTGTGGCTAATGAAAAGAACGGTTCGCCCGCCCGCGCGAAGGGATTTCATCAAGTCGAGAAGCTTCTCCGTTTCTTCAGGGAAAAGGAGGCTTGTAGGTTCGTCGAGGATCAGAATTTCCGCCCCTCGGTAGAGCATCCTTACAAGTTCTATTTGCTGTCTCCGGGCGAAGGGAAGCTCTTTTGCCTGCCGGTCAAGCTCCAGACGGAAGCCCAGGGAGTCCTGGATCCGGTTGACTTCTTGCCTCGCCCGGCCGGTTCTTAGGACCCCCGCAAAAAAAGAGGGCCGTTGTGTTTCGCAGCCGACAATGATGTTTTCGAGCACCGAAAGCTGAGGAAAAAACAGCATGTCCTGGTGGACCATTCCGATACCGGCCCGGAGGGCTTCGCGCGGACTGCGGAACGATACCGGAATGCCCCGCAGGATTATGGACCCTGAATCGGGCCGCAGCCTCCCGAAAAGCACGTTCATCAGGGTGGTTTTCCCGGCCCCGTTTTCCCCCACAATGGCGTGGACCTCTCCCCTGGCTATTTGTAGCGAAATGTTGCGGTTCGCATAAAAGCTGCCGAATTTCTTGTAGATATTTCGGATTTCAACGAGCGGCGGGGCCGCAGCCAAGATGGGCGATGTGTCCTGGGGCAGCGAATGATTCATGTATCACAGCTCCGGCGCGGCAAACGAATCCACCTCGGCATAGCGCTTTGGAACGGTCAGTTGGCCGTTTCGGAGAAGATTTTTTGCCTTTTCTATGCGTTGGAGATCAGCCGGGTCGAAAAGCTGCCTCGAATACTTCATCTCAGTTATGTCTATCGCGCCGTCGGAGGCGCCCAGCCAGCGATGTCCGCCCTGGAGACGGCCTTCAACCGCGTCCCGGATCGCACCATAGACCGCGACGTCCATCCTCTTGAGAACGCTGGCAAGCACCCGGCCCGGGATTTCCGCGTCCTGGTCGAGGTCTTCGGCGACCATGTAAATGCCGCCGGTCCCTTTCACCGCCTCGCTAACCCCGATTCCCGTATTGCCTGCAGCCCGAAAGATCACATCAACTCCCCTGTCGATCATGGCCTTTGACAGAGATTTCCCCTTGACCGGATCGTTAAAGGACCCCGCAGTGGCAACAATTCCCTCGATTTTTTGCCCCCGCGCTTTTTGGGCCGTTTTCACCCCGGCCTGAAACCCGCTGACGTAGGCCTCAACGGGAGGTATATCCATCCCCGCCACGACTCCAACCATCATCTTCCTGGTGAAAAGCCCGGCTATAAGCCCGGCGAGAAACCCGCCTTCCTCGGACCTGAAATCGAAGCTCGCCACGTTTTCAGCAGGGATATCGCCTTCGATATTTATGAACCGGGTTTTCGGAAAATGAGGCGCCACCTCCTTCAGCGAGTCCGCAAACAGGTATCCCAGGGTGAGGACAACAGCCGCCCTGCCGGCAGCCAAAGCTATATTGGAGGCGTAGTCGGCCTGTTCCCTGGATTGGAGGAACTGTGCGTCGATACCGAAATCATTTTTAGCCCTCAGCACCCCTTGCCAGCAGACGTCATTGAAGCCTTTGTCCCCCAGACCGGCGGCGTCCGTGAGGACGATTACCTTTAAAACGTCGGCTTCCGCGCAGAGACCCGAAGAGCTATTCACCCCGGAGACGGGACATAGTCCGGACAGGGAGATGACGAGGCATAGTCCGGTCATGCAGAGGACAGCAATTGAAGAAAAACGAAAGGTTAAAAACAAATGATTCAAAGCTCTGCGCCCCCCCATTGACCGGACTATGCCCCGCCTCTGGGGCAAAAAAAGATTTCTGCTACGAAAAGGTTTGGTGGGCTGCGCTCCGCTTAGCCCACCGGATCTTTTCATGGTGTCCCGCAGGGACATGAGTTACTGCGGTGAAAGGGTACCATGACTTTAACCGACCTTCCACCTCTGCAACCTCCAACACCTGTCCATCGAAAGAAGAAAATGCTGGCAAACTCACCTCGATTCGAGATAAAAAGCAACTCTATGCCCTGCGGGGTGTGTTGTCTTCCGCCTAAATAATCCGGCATTTCCGCTCTGAATTCAACGGCTTTTGCATTTGCGCCTCGCGCTGGTGGAGCTTTTGTCGGGCTTGTCAATGTGCAGATGGCGGGTTGAGTCTTCAACGCCAGGTTTTGGGAGCTGTTAGAAACGTTTTGGGAGAGGAGAGAGCAATGTCTGTCCAGTTCGTAAAAAGCTCGGTTTCCGCGCACGGGATGGCCCCATGTGACGAGAATCGCGCATTGCGGCTTATCGAGCTGTGCGGTAGAACGGCCTACAAGTCCGAAGAAAAGATAACTGAGGACTCCGCAAAAAAATTTGTGCTCATGCTCAAATCGCACGGCCATCTTTCCGTGCTCGAACACAGCAATATTGTGCTCAAAGTGGAAAAAGACCAGGCGGCACAGATTCCGGGCGGAACGGATCCGATCACCTTTGGCGACATCTTTAATGCGCTGCCCGACAGGCTGGGTTTTCACCGCATTTTCCCTGTTGACTCCGGATCGGGGTTTCTCATGGCCGGGAATTTCCGGGCCTGGATTGAGACCCTGGATCGCCTGAAGAGGCTGGAACATGTACATGGTTTTCTGCTCCAGAGCCTGAACAGGTTTTTCCCCGCCCTCTTCCCCACAGATGGGCAGGCGGAGACAATACCCTCGCGAGCGTCGCTCGTGGGAGAAGAGGAGCAACTGGAACTGCTGAAAACCGACCCATATTTCGATCTTCCCGTTTTCGTCTTCAGGTTCGTATGCGACCGCGGCATAACGCACGAGGTTGTGCGCCACCGGGTGTTTTCTTTCACCCAGGAAAGCACCCGCTACGTGAACTACGAGAACAAAGGCATGGTTCTCATTCTGCCCGAAGAGCTATACAATTCATACGATACGGCCAAAGGCGAGCTTGCGCCTGACGACCTTCTGGCAGGTGAATGGCGAAAGCGCGCGGAGGTCCTTTTCCACTGGTACAGGGAAGACCTTGCCCGGGGCTTGAGGCCGGAGATCGCGAGGGACATTCTGCCGAACCTGCTCAAGAGCGAGATTTTCGTCAGCGGCCGATGGAGCGGCTGGAAGCATTTCATTCTGCTGAGAGATTCCAGCCAGGCGCACCCGAGGATTCGCTTTCTGGCAAAAGAGGTAAGAAGGTATTTTGCAGGGCTGGGAATCGAGTGCTGAAGCCCTGAAGCGCATACTGAAGTCAAATGTCAGTACAGTTGACAGCTTAAAAAAGGTGACGGTGTGGAACAGGAAGGGATGCGGGAAATATTTTCGCTGCAAATGGAACTGAATATCCGGACCCTGGCAAACGCAGGCAAGGATTTCGAGTCGGCCATGAACGATCCGGAACAGAGAGCCGTCTGGATCGAAAACTACCGCAAGGCGCTTTCAGCCGAACTTGCCGAGCTGATCCGGGAGGTGCGGGACCACGGGCTTGGGACTCAGAACGGCAAAATCGAAATTGTCGATATGCTCCATTTCCTCGTGAGCCTTTCCCAAATCGTGGGCCTCAAGCCTGAAGATATCCCGTCTTTCAGCGCCTCGGAAAAAGGGGCCTCCTTTCAGACCTGCGCCATCCTGGCGTTTCTTGGTATCGATGAACTTCAAAACAGCCTCAAGTGGAAATGGTGGGCAAAAGGAGGCGGGTTTAAACCGGAGATGGCAAAAAGCGCCATCCTCGATCTCTGGAAAGCGCTTGCCTGCACCTGCTCCGTTTTTAACCTCGGCTTTTCCGAACTCAAAAAAATCTACGTTGCCAAAAACAGGATCAACTTCGAGCGGCAACGGCAGAATTACAACGAGGACACAAAGACGGAATCCGACAATCTTTCCATACAGGTGTAAATGCGCCTCGCGGAGTGGGAAAATAAGCGTTCACCACGAAGAACGCGAAGGAACACGAAGAACAACCATGACTCAGGATGTAACTGTTCCGGGGATATGGCATTTTCCCCTTTTCCAAAGGGGGCGCGGGGGGATTTTAAGTTGCTGCTTTGGTGTAAATCCCGCCCCTTTTGAAGCAGGAGGATGATCCCCACTCCTCGCACGGCATGGAGATCTCCGTATGGAGTTACCTACAAAATAACTTTATTTTCATGCTTCGCGGGTGAGGCGAGCATCATGAAAAATTGCGTTAAAGAAGTAAAAAGCGCTTCAGAGAGGGACATTACTCGTATCGACCCAACTGGGTATAGGTGTGCTTTTGGTCGCCCCCCGCGCGGAGGCGTGGATTGAAACGCGTGACGAGATCCAGGCAGGATAAGCCCAAACACCACCGGCTTTCATTCCCGGCAAAGTTCATCAGTTTCGAGGGGATTGACGGGTGCGGGAAAAGCACCCTTATGGACCAGTTGGCGAACTGGCTCACAAGGGCGGGGATCCCCTTCCTCAGGACTCGCGAGCCTGGGGGAACGAGAATCGGCGAAAAAATCCGCGAAATCCTGCTCGATCCTGCTTCCTTTGAGATGAGCAGCCGCGCTGAAGTGCTCCTCTATAGCGCCAGCAGGGCTCAACTGACCGATCAGGTCATCGTTTCCGCCATGAAGAAAGGCTCGTGGGTCCTGGCCGACCGGTTCGTTGACGCCACCTTCGCCTACCAGGGATTCGGGCGCGGTTTCGACCTCGAGCGCCTCAGGATAATCCAGGAATGGACAACAAAAGACCTGTGGCCGGACAAGACCATCCTGCTCGACTGCGATATAGATACAGCCATGTCCAGGCTTGGGGCCCGGGACGGAACAGACCGGGACCGGATCGAACAGGAGGATCGCATATTCCATCAGAAGGTCCGCAACGGCTACCTGGCGCTTGCCGAAAAGGAACCGGAAAGGTTTCTTGTCCTTGATGCCTCCAAGCCGCTCGAAGAGGTAATCGAGGAATTCTACGAAAGGTTCTGGCTGGTGGAAGTCTCCCGATGACTTTTTGTATTGGCAGGCAGAGCCGATCTTCCGATAGGCGCTTACCGCCGGTTTAAATTTAAGTATTAAGGGCATATGAACATCTACGCCGGCGCCTGCTCCTGCAGGGAGTGGAAGGGTCGCATTTATCCCTGGGATCTGGCTGGGAGTCGGATGCTCCACTATTACGGCGAGCTTTTTCGCGTGAACTTGATTTCGAAAGGACCTTCGGGACCTGACGATTTACGCGCGCATGACATAATAGGTGAGTAGTGAAAAAAGCTAAGGAAAGAAGATCTTCATCAGGCAAGAGTGTTGCCGTAGAAGGTCTATTGGAATCTGATAATAGCAACATGCAAACAGGCCGCTCCAATTTCGTTCCTCCGAGGCGGGAAAAGTGGCCGGTTGACCCTCGGTTGCGCCAGGGCGGTTCTGTTGAGGACTCAAAGGAGAACACGGCGTCAATGCGTTTGCCCGCCTTGAAGGCGCCCCCGTGGTTCTGGGCTGCGGTCATTCTGGGAGCGCTTATACGAGCGTATTTCGTGCTGTTCACAGAAGGCACCTATGATGTCCACATTTGGGAAAATCACGCCACAGGGGTGCTGACACATGGGCTGATCGGTTACTATCATCAGAACATCGAAATGAATCACCCGCCGGCAATAGCAGTGGCAATTACAGGTTTGCTCAGACTATCGCAAATAAGTGGAATCGGCTTCCGTATTCTACTGAGACTGCCGACTGCATTTCTTGATGCAGGGACGGCGTTGCTGCTGTTCGATATTTTTTGCGGCAGCAGGTATCGGTTATTAATAGCTGCGGCCTACTGGCTCCATCCCCTCACACTGATTTTCTCGGCCTACCATGGAAACACGGATTCATCCATAGCTTTCTTTCTGACAGCCTGCCTGTTTCTCCTGTCGAAGAAAAGGATTATCCAGGCAGGAATTGTTTTGGGAATTAGCTTGTGGATTAAGCTGCCCGGGGTGTTGGCTTTACCTGCGATCTTTTTTTGGTTGCCGGATTGGGAAGATCGGCTCAGATTCATAATGGCGGCTTTCGTCGTCGGCATTATGACATATCTGCCGGTAATGATGATGGATCCGGAGGTAATTTTCAGGAATGTGCTGGGGTATGGCGGACAGATTATCGTCACTACCGCGCGAGTGCCGGTATGGGGGATACAGGTATTCTTTCCATTAATTAGTCGGCTGTCATGGCGATGGCAGGAACACATCTGGCCGGCCGTACGGTTTTACTACCAACACAATGTGACCATCGTGCTGGCAGCGGTTGTCTGCTTGTCTTTTTTGCGCAGATCGAAGAAGACCGTTAAGGAACTTGGAGTTACTGTTGCTCAAAGCTATGCCATACTCTACGGATTATCCAATTTCTGGTCTTTTCAGTATTTTGCCTGGTCGATTCCATTTTGGTTTTTCCCTGGAAAAGTGTTTTTCGCAGCAACGACAGTGCTGGCTGGAGGGTATATCTATGCTCTTTATGAACATCTTTGCGGCAACCTGCTGCTCCTGGGTAAGTGGGACTTCATTGGGCATCCGTACTGGCCGTGGTATTTGCTGATGATGAGGGACTTTGCCGTACTGTTCTTTTTTGCGGTGGCAATGGGATCTATATTTAGAGCAATGTGCCGCTACCGCGCCGCATAAAGCGGTGCTGGCGCTATGTTGTTACTTAAGTCCCGCCTCGTTTGCGAGAGATCTCTGCGATGACCTGCCGAAAAGCGCCGGTTCACCACAGCATTTCATGTCCCTGCGGGCTGCCCTAAACCATGAAAAGATTTGTAGGGTGGGCTAAGTGGAGCGCAGCCCACCAAGCCTTTTCGAAGCTTACGGCTTGGTCCGGGGGCGGGAAAGGACTCTTTCAGGACAAAAAATCCGGACGAAAACTGATTTGGCTTCTTCATCATTTTTCCCCTTTTCCTTTTGTCTGTTCTTGCTTTGGCTCTCTTTGCCGCTTAAATAATTATGTAGCATCTCGGATGCAATTTCACGCACACACTCGCTGAGGTTTAGAGAATCATCCAGGTCATCGTTTGCGGAACTGAATACGACGACTCAACTATGCAGCTTGAAGACTATGAGGTGATCAATGAGAACAATTGTCACTGGCGCAAAACTTATCCGATTGATTATCTCCGTTACGGCGGCCGTGAGCGGCTCTATAATCGGCGGAGTAATGCTGGATCGGCTGGTCTTGGCCGACTTTGTTCCTGCGAGAAATATACAAAAGGCGCCTGAACCTGATTTCAAACTCATTTCCGAAGCGTGGAACATCATTTCAAAGAACTATGTCGATCGGCAGGCAGTACAGCCTCAAAAACTTACTTATGGAGCTATTTCCGGCATGGTTAACGCTTTGGGTGATACTGGGCACAGCAGCTTTTTGAGCCCTGAGATGCTGAGTATCGAGTCTCATTTCTTACAGGGCAATTTCAGTGGCATTGGGGCGCAAATCAAGATCAAGGAAGGTCATATCGTAATCCTGGCGCCGATGGACGGTTCTCCGGCTCAACATGCAGGTCTACAATCCGGTGACATCATTTTGAGAGTTAACGGAGAGGATATTACCGGCCTTCCAGTCGAGCAGGCTGTGACTCGGATTGCTGGAAAGCCAGGCACTTCGGTCACCTTAACCATTTTGAACCCAAGGTCAGGACAATCCCGGGAAATCACGATCGTGAGGGCTGAAATTACTGTTCGAAATGTCAGGTGGCATCGCCTGGCCGGCTCTAAAGTGGCGCATATGCGTATCGCGGGATTCAGTCAAGGGGTCGCGGAAGAAGTGCGCAAGGCTTTAAGAGAGGTCAGGAATAAGAGTTTGACAGCCCTTATACTGGATCTGCGCGATAATCCCGGAGGCGTTTTCGACGAAGCTGTCGGCGCGGCCAGTCAGTTTCTGAGCGGTGGGAACGTAGTTCTTGAAAAGAATGGCAAGGGTGATGTCAAACCGGTTCCGGTTGAGCCTGGAGGCCTGGCGCCTGGAATTCCCCTGGTTGTGCTTATCAACGGTGGTTCCGCCAGCGGTTCGGAAATCGTCGCCGGGGCCCTGAAGGACGCGCATCGGGCCAAACTGGTCGGGGAAAAGACTTTCGGCGCCGGTACATTGCTGCAGGGATTCGGCCTCTCAGACGGTTCTGCCATGCTCCTTGCCATAGCAGAATGGATCACTCCCGCCGGACACATCATCTGGCACAAAGGCGTAACGCCCGACGTGGAAGTCGGTCTGCCGGTTGCTGCCATTCCGCTCTACCCGGATAGGGAGAAGGGTATGAACTCGGCTCAATTGAAAGCCAGTGAGGACACACAGTTGCTCAGAGCTTTGGAACTGCTCGAACATCCGGAAAGCGGATAATAGGCCCAACAATGAGAACATAATCGGTTGACAAAGATTTAATAACTTAGCTCCCCAAGAGGGATATGAAAAAAGTTATAGGCTGAACTCAAAGGTTTACTGATAAAAGACATAGAGCAAAACATCATCACGACACATACTGCAATAATGACAAATATCCCGCGAATATATCGCATATGAGTCGTTACTATTCTATCTATAGTCCATGTATAACAGAAAAAGATCGGAAACATCACGCAGAGAATGAGCCTGCCGGAAGTGAAAAAGGGCTTTGCGGCGGAGGGGTAAAAGCAAGCGCCGAAATCGAATACCATTGAGAGGGCGGCCATGTAAGCCAGAGCTGAGAAAATTCCGGCAAGGCTTACCGAAACAATGGCCTTCTCACCCGAAGCGCCGCGCATCCGTATCAAATAAAAACATGCAGTCAAAAGTAAAACGATTGTTGATATGGAGTAGAAGTAATCCAAGTAGCTTGGGGCCAATGGCTTTAAACCCCACACAAATTCTCCCCGCCAAAATGAGGCGAAAAGCCCATGGAGAAAAAAACCCATGGCGGAAAATGAGAAAATAGGATGGGGAAGGATATCGGAGAGTGATTTGTATTTCCAGTCAAGCAAGGCAATTTTATGACCCGTTCCGGTCCAGTCTCCGATAGTAAGGAAGTTGCGGACGGCCCAGACCGCTGTCGGCAATCCCAGAGAGAGGCAAAAAGCGGCTGCGCACCCAACCGATCTAACAGATATGCCTGCCCTGATTCGAGGAATATTTTTCACTGCCGGAAGGGTGATCGCCATTAACAGCAGGGGAAGGTTGGCGAGTTTTGTTAGAAGCGCAGCGGAAATGGAAATCCCCAGCATGGTATAATGCCGCCAGTCGCACTGCCTGCCCGATGCGATAATGACGACCAGGAGGAACGCAATACCCGAGAAGATAGGGGTAAGCACGTCGGGGCTGAGGGAGAAGAAAACATCTTGAGGCATGAAGGCGACAAGAAGCGGCACGCCAAAAGCCATGGCATGGTCCCGATAAGGGAGCCTTCTTCCTATGGCATAAGCCAGAATGATCAGCGCTATGTAAAGTGGAATATTCATAAAGCGGGTCCAATATAACAAACCCGCGTTCCGGAGGCCCATCATCTTTCCCAAAGAGAGCCATTGCCCTGCCATCAGGTAGTAAAGTGGGGGAGAATACTCTTCCGTGTTGGCATGGTTGTTTGACGCCACCCATCTTCGCAGCCATGGCTCTCTGATGCCCGAAGGCCAGGAGTACCTGGGAAGGCCAAATCCACCTCCAGGAAAATCCTCGGCTCTGTTCAAATACTCCTTAGTGCCAAAAAGAAACATGTTGCGATATGTTTCTCTACTCACCAGTTCCGTTCCCAGTGATGGCCATTGGTTCTGTGAGTACTTCAGAATAAGGTCGAGGTGGAGATGTTCATAACGCCATTGAAGAAAGGGAACGCTGCGCTAAAGAAAAATATGCGAAGCGCAGCTACGAAACACAATAAAGCAATCAGCCATCTTTCCTGCCTGGATGAAAAGAATTCAGGCCGGAATGTCCCAGCGTTGATAAAATCAAGGTTTTTGATGTCTGAGGGGCTTGCTGATTTACGGCTCACTTTTTCTATCCTGAACAACTGCTCAAAGAGGCCGCCAACGAATGCCGGATCACATTCGGGGTCAGATTCCACCCGAAAAAGCTTTTGAAAACCCCAGAAGCATATGGAATCTTACGATATGTCCATCAAAACATGCAAGTGCAATATCGATTAGACCGGTCCAGGAGCTTTGGGGGCACACCACTGCCCCCGCATTTGACAGCCTTGTTTCCGGCCCCAACTTACTGGATTTTCACCTTTCCTGAAACGATGTTCTCGCCTCCAGGTAAGTGTCATCGGATTGCTACATAGATGTCACACTACTGTAACATTGCTCGTCTATTTTGCGCCTGGCAGTATGTTGAAGACTCAAAATCGAAATGCAGAAAAATGGGCCGCAGTTTTTGCGACTCAATCAACTACAACAGGAGAGTCAAGATGAAAGCGTGTTCTGCCCGCAATTTCTTCGCGTCAACAGCTTTGCTGCTTTGCCTTTTTGTGGCGACGGCAGCCTTTGCGGCCGACATTACCGGAGCGGGGGCAACTTTTCCATATCCTGTTTACTCCAAATGGGCCGAGGCATACAAGGCAAAGACAGGAGTGGGCCTCAATTATCAGGCCATTGGTTCAGGCGGCGGCATCAAGCAGATAGAGGCCAAAACCGTCGATTTCGGCGGCTCAGATGTGCCGATGAAATTGGAGGAACTTGAAAAGAACGGTCTTCGACAGTTCCCCACTGTGATGGGGGGGGTAGTACTCGCCATCAACATTGAGGGAATTAAAAGCGGGGATATGAAGCTCAACGGCGAAGTCCTGGCGGATATTTACCTTGGCAACATCAAAAAATGGACCGATCCGGCTATTGCCAAATTGAATCCGGGCTTAAAGGTCCCTAACGAAGAGATTACGGTCGTCCACAGGTCTGACGGGTCCGGGACGACTTTCATCTTTACGAACTATCTTTCCAAGCTGAGCAGCGCATGGAAGGAAAAGGTCGGCAACGACGCCTCGGTCTCCTGGCCTGTCGGTGTTGGAGGCAAAGGCAATGCAGGTGTTGCGAGCTATGTCCAGGAGGTGAAAAACTCAATCGGCTACGTGGAGTATGCTTACGCTCTGGAGAATAAAATACCCTACACTCTGATGCAGAATCGAGAGGGTGAGTTCGTACAACCAAACATGGAGACCTTCCAGGCCGCCGCCGCCGGTGCAAAATGGGAACAGGCCCCCGGTTTCTATGAGATACTGACCAATGAGCCGGGAAAAAAGAGCTGGCCGATCACCGGCGCCACCTTCATCCTGATGAACAAGGTGCAGGATAATCCCAGCCAGGCGCAGGAAGTCTTCAAATTTTTCGCCTGGGCTTACGCCAATGGGGGCAAGATGGCCGAGGATCTCGTTTATGTGCCGATGCCGGCAAGCGTCGTGAAACTTATCAAGAATTCGTGGGCAGAGATAAAGACGACAAGCGGGGCTCCTGTATGGACTGACGCTTTAGCCGCAGGCGAGTAGGGGCGGGATTTCCTCGTAACAGTATTTACCACCTGTTTGGTTATAATTAACCTCTTACCCGGCAAAGGGGGGGGCAGTCCCCTCCCTATGCCTTTTCATTGGAAGCATTCGATGGCCAATGGAAGCGAGGTCTTAGCCCATGTCAAGGCAGATTTCCGGCGTGCGCCTTAGTGTGCATTTCTTGGCGGATCTGCTGTTCAAGAATATCACCAGGTTTTTTGCGTTTCTGGTTCTTCTCCTTCTGGCAGGCATAACCATTTCGCTATTCATCGGGAGTCTGCCCGCCATAAGGAAGTTCGGCTTCGGTTTCATCTTCAATGCTGAGTGGAACCCCGTAACCGAACAGTTTGGCGGGCTGGTTCCCATGTTCGGGACTATCGTGACATCCGCCATTGCACTTTTGATCGCGGTGCCCGTAAGTTTCGGCATCGCTCTTTTTCTTACTGAAATTTGCCCCGCCTGGCTCAGAAGACCCATGGGCACAGCCATTGAACTTCTCGCGGGCATTCCGAGCATAATCTACGGCATGTGGGGCCTGTTTGTCTTCGCGCCCCTGTTTCGTGACTACGCAGAACCCTGGATAAATTCCCATCTGGGCGTCCTGCCTCTGATGGGATATCTTTTTGACGGGCCGCCCATGGGTATAGGGATGCTGACCGCAGGACTGATCCTATCGATTATGGTGATTCCCTTCATCGCGTCGGTCATGAGGGATGTGTTCGAAGTGGTACCCCCTCTGTTGAAAGAGTCTGCTTACGGGCTTGGGGCCACTACCTGGGAAGTGGTATGGAACATCACTTTGCCCTACACGAAAATCGGAGTGGTGGGCGGCGTCATGCTCGGCCTTGGGCGGGCGCTCGGTGAGACGATGGCCGTAACCTTCGTGATCGGCAACGCCCATGAACTGCACGCCTCGCTTCTCATGCCGGGAAACAGCATTGCCTCGACCCTGGCAAACGAGTTCACCGAGGCGATCGGGGAGCTTTATACCGCCTCACTAATCGAACTGGGGCTGATCCTTTTCGTCATAACCTTCATCGTACTCGCGCTTGCCAAACTTCTGTTGATCCGGCTGTCGAGACTCGAGGGCAAGCTGTATTGAGCGGAGGAGAATTGACCATGGTTTCGCTCCATACACGACGGCATCTGATTAATTTTCTGAGTCAGATAGGCGCGATACTCACCGTTTGCTTTGGTCTGTTCTGGCTGGGTTGGATTCTGCTGACACTGTTGCAGCATGGAATTCCGGGGATGAGCCTCAGGGTTTTTACCCAAATGACTCCTCCTCCGGGGAGCCGGGGAGGATTGCTCAATGCAATCGCCGGCAGTTTTTCAATGGTAATGTTATCCACGCTGATTGCCACACCAATCGGAATTCTTGCCGGGACTTACATGGCGGAGTACGGACAAACGGGCTGGCTGTCGCCTGTCACCCGGTTTATCAACGACATCCTGCTAAGCGCGCCTTCCATAGTGATCGGGCTGTTCGTCTATGAAGCCTACGTCGTCCAGGTCAAGCATTTTTCGGGGGTTGCAGGCTCCTTAGCACTGGGGCTTCTGGTGATCCCTGTGGTTGTGCGAACGACGGAGAACATGCTCAAACTCGTGCCCAACCGCTTACGCGAAGCGGCCGCAGCCCTCGGTGCGCCACAATGGAAAATAATCACCATGATTACACTCAGAGCGTCGCGGGCCGGAATCATCACGGGAATTCTGCTTGCGGTCGCCCGAATCAGCGGAGAGACCGCGCCCCTGTTGTTTACCTCACTCAACAATCAGTTTTGGAGCAACAATTTCAACCGGCCCATGGCGAATCTTCCCGTAAC
>JBEKQE010000034.1:0-34504 GCA_049520035.1 Syntrophobacteraceae bacterium
ATCGAGCATGTGGGACATCCATGTCACGGGATGCCAGTTTGCGGAATGACCGGTCGTGAATGCCCACCGAATTGCCTCTGTCGTAATACCATTCCGGATGTGGATGTTTTCAGTTACGTATGGAGGATCGTCATAATTAATGAAATCGCACTGATTGAGTTGCCAGAACGCTATGAGAGCAGCGGCAGCCAGAAAAAGATAGACCAGCGGGATTTGCTTGTTTCCTAACATAAAACTAATCCGATCAGCAGTTTATTCCCCGGGTTCTCAAGGATTTCTTAGCTTCTTCGCTGTCAAATTTGGCCGCTGTTTTCAGCTCCCCGATCGCCTCACTGTCGTAGCCAAGTTCAGCGCAAGCAATGCCCCGGTTATAATATGCCCTGGATTATGCATGATTTAGCGTGAAATTTATGGCTCGTTGTCGCCGATCTCATTTCATGTCCGGCGTAAAACCTTTACTGCTGATATGAATATCGTCGAATTTCTGAGCGGCGCTCCGGGTTAGAACGGTTTTATCGTCACACGACAAGACCGCGCTGCCCTTGTCGTATGTTACATCACAGTCTTTATTAAGAAGAAAAGCCTCGAAAACGGCCCTCTTTTTAAACCCGCCATCCTCAAGCCGGGCCAGGTAGGTCTTTGCCTGATCGTAGACTTTGAATGCCTGCGGGGCAACAAGACCAATAGCCATCCCGATGATGACCAGCACGACGAGCAGCTCCACCAGGGTGAAACCCTCGTATGATAGACTTATAAACAGCCCTGTGCGATGTCCGCCGCGTAGCGCGGAAGGCGACCGCCGCAGAGCGTCTAGCATCCGTCTTGGGCGTTGGCGGGATGCCTTCTGCCCGGGGCCGGCGCAAATCCCTGCGGCCCTCAACTCAACATCCCGCATAAATTGGGTAGTCTCACGACACGATTTCATTGATGCTGACCAGGGCCAATGCTATCGCCACGACAATGAACCCGACAAACCCTCCCAGAATCAGGATGATCGCAGGTTCGAGCCAGGTGGTAAGCGTCTTTACATCCCGTTTGAAACTGAGCAGGAACCGGGTCCCCAGCTCCTGCATGATATCGCCCAGCCGCGCCGAATTCTCGCCCACTATCATGAGGGAGATAACGTCGGGGGGGATCGTGCGGCTGTCCGACCAGACCGCGCTCAGCTTGTTCCCCTTCTTCAC
Source organism: Syntrophobacteraceae bacterium (assembly GCA_049520035.1). Lineage (GTDB taxonomy): Bacteria > Desulfobacterota > Syntrophobacteria > Syntrophobacterales > Syntrophobacteraceae > SbD1. The sequence goes on from JBEKQE010000034.1 coordinate 1,185, forward strand.
TTCTTCTATGCTCTGTTCCAGGAGAGACTTGAGCGCCGGCAGGCGGGCGACCCGCGCTGTTTGCCGCAATGCCCTCGCCAGGTCGACACCCCCGTTGAGCATCATGCCGAACGAGGTGAAAATATTCGCTATATCCAAGCTGAGTACCAGTTCCCGCGTTACCGGAAGACGGAGGAACAGAAGCATTGTCTTCTTCTTTATTACAGGCAGGAAATATATCACTGCCGTTACTGAGCCGCAAAAGACGCAAAAGATCCCGAACAGGTGCTCCCGAAAGTATTTGCCCGCATGGAAAACCACGATCGACAGGGCAGGAAGCTTCTCCATTTCGCGTGGTCCGAAGATATTGGAGAAAGTGGGCAAAATTAACCCAAAAATGAGGGAGAGGGCAGCGAACGACACCAGGACCAGGAACGCGGGGTAAGCCATGGCGGACCTGATGTCCGAAACCAGAGTCGACTTGAAATCCAGGTATTCTTTCAGCTTGACCAAAGCCGAACCGAGGTCACCCACCTCTTCGCCCACCGAGATGATATTGGTATAAAACTCAGGGATATCGAGCTTGATTTCGGCGGAGGTCTGCTTGATGGCTGCTGAAAACTGCTTGCCGGTCTTGACTGCTTTGAGCACATTTTGCCAGTAGTTGACGGCGCTTCCCTTCTGGTTGGTCCTGACGATAAGCTGAAGCGCCTGATCGAGCTTCATTCCGGAGTTGATAAGATGCTTGAGTTCTTCTATTCCGGAGGCAAGGTTTTTTTCGGTAAACCTCCCACCCTTCAATCTTATCTTTCTCTGCTTGACTTTAAGCAGAGTGATATCCTTTTTTCGAACTTCGGCCAGAAATTTATCACGGTCGCCCTTAAAGCGCCCCTTTACCTTTTGGCCCTGCGCCGTGGCGCCTTCGTAAATAAATTCTCCAGATCGCCCCATGGACATTATAAAGGACCTTTTCTGTCAAACTCATTACATATATTGGTAAATTAAAGTTTGCGATCTTAGGTTACCCGCAAAACCTCGTCCAAGGCAACGATCCCGTTGAACGCCTTAATAAGCCCATCCTGTTGCATCGTTCTATAGCCCAGCTTATTGGGATCGTCAAAATTTCTGTCCTTTTCAAACTCGGCCTGCACCTGGCTCGCAAAAGGAATGATTTCAGTAATCGCCATACGGCCGATGTACCCCGTATGGTTGCACCTTTCACATCCTACCGGTCTCCTGAGTTGTGGATCGCCAAAGCTGTAGTAGGTTTTGAGTTCGTCGAACCGTAAGGAGGCGAGCACCTCAGGGGTGACATCCACGGGCTTGGCGCAATAAGGACAGAGTTTTCTAACCAGACGCTGCCCCATCAGCGCGATGATGGATGCCTTCAGAAGAAAGAATTCGATTCCCATGTCGACCAAACGCGTGATGGAACTCAGGGCCGTATTCGTGTGCAATGTGGACAGGACCAGGTGCCCGGTGAGTGAGGCCCTAATGGAAATCTCCGCTGTTTCCGCGTCTCTGATCTCGCCAACCATGATGATATCCGGGTCTTGCCGCAGGATGGACCGCAGGGAGTGGGCAAAAGTGTAACCTATATCGGGACGGACCTGAATCTGGTTGATTCCCTCCAACTCGTATTCAACCGGGTCCTCCACGGTAACGATCTTGGTGGTGTCGGTCACCAGTTCGTTGAGGATGGAGTAGAGCGTGGTGGTTTTTCCTGAACCGGTAGGGCCGGTTGTCAATATGATCCCGTTGGGCCTTGCCGCGATTTCCCGCAAAAGAGAAAGATGGTCAGGGAAATACCCCAGGCTTTCCAGGGAGCATTTGATATCTTCCTTGCCGAGAAGGCGAAGAACGAAGCTTTCTCCAAAGGAGGTGGGCACCGAGGAACTACGGATATCCACCTGCTTTCCGCCCACCCGGATGGAAATCCTTCCATCCTGGGGCAACCGGTTTTCCGCGATATTCATACCCGAGAGGAGCTTCAGCCGCGTTATCACCGCTAACTTCACCCCCGATGAAACATGTTCCACGGTCGTCATGACGCCATCGACGCGGAACCTCACTTTCATGAATTTTTTAAAACATTCGAAATGGATATCCGAACTGCGGGATTGAACCGCCCGGGAAAGCAGTGTGTTCACCATCCTTATCACCGGGGCTTCCGAGGCCAACTCCCGCAGTTTGTCAATTTCGTCGTCCAGGTCGGATACGCCTTTTTCGTCCTCATCCAACGTTAGTTCCGACTCGAGAGCCAGCCTCAGGTCCCGCAGTTCCTCTTCCGTTCCGAGGAAGAGCCTGACCGGTTTGGACGCCAGCCGCTCGACCATAGAGAATATCTCCAGATTGAAGGGATCGTTGGTAGCAAGCCATATTTCATCCTGCCCCCCGCTGAGAAGAAACACATTGTTTTTGAGGAGAAATTCCGGTCTGATTTTCGATACGCCCAAGAGCTGGGGCCGTCCGGGAAGATCGGACAACCTTCCCAGCCCCATACATTCACAAAGGCTGTCCATGAGCTGGCCCTCTGTGATCAGGCCCATGTTGAGCATGATACGGCCCAGCCTGCCGCCATACTCCTTCTGGACGTTTCGAGCCTGCTCCAGGTCGCTTTCCCTGCAGTAACCCGCCCGCAAGAGGGCCTCCTCCAGTAAAACCATTTTTCCCTTCTCGATTTCAGTCCCGTTCACCGCAGAGGCGGGGCATGGTCCGGTCAAGGAGAGGTAAAGACCGACGCGGAGAGGGGGAGACACGGAGAAAAGACTGACACGGGGATAGAAACAGAACCTTCTCCCCTTCTCCGCGTCTTGCAGTTCCCGTGTCTCCCCATCCCCCTGTCGGCCCTTTTTGCCCTCACCCGGGGCGGCCTAGAAAATCTGCAATCACTCTTTTGAGACCATCAAAAAATCCCATTGCACGCGCCAGCCGATAGAACCGGCTTGTTTCAATCTTCGAGAAAACACCCCGTGCAGCATCCACGAGCCGTGTAAGTTCCGCGATCTGCTCTAAGCGGGTATTCACGAGCCGTGTCAGTTGCGTGAGCTGCTCAAAGCGGGCATTGCGGTCTGATTCGGATTCCACCAGGAGCCGTGTCAGTTCCTTGATCTGCTCTAAGCGGGCATTGCGGTCTGATTCGGATTCCACCAGGAGCCGCGTCAGTTCCGTGGTCTGCTCTAAGCGGGCATTGCGGTCTGATTCCGATTCTCGAAGAAGTCTTGTGAGCCGTTGGATTTGATCGAACCGCAACTCCCGGTCCTCTTCCGATCCCACCAGGAGCCGTGTAAGTTCCGTGACCTGCTCTAAGCGGGCATTGCGGTCTGATTCCGCTTCCACCAGGAGCCGTGTCAGTTCCGTGATCTGCTCTAAGCGGGCATTGCGGTCTGATTCCGCTTCCACCAGGAGCCGTGTCAGTTCCGTGATTTGCCCTAAGCGGACATTCCGGTCTGATTCCGATTCCATCAGGAGCCGTGTAAGTTCCGTGATCTGCTCTAAGCGGGCATTGCGGTCTGATTCCGCTTCTCGAAGAAGTCTTGTGAGCACTTGGATCTGCTCGAACCGCGACTCCCGGTCCTCTTCCGATTCCACCAGGAGCCGTGTAAGTTCCGTGATCTGCTCTAAGCGGGCATTGCGGTCTGATTCGGATTCCACCAGGAGCCGTGTAAGTTCCGAGATCTGCTCCAAGCGGGCATTGCGGTCTGATTCCGATTCCACCAAAAGCCGTGTAAGTTCGGTGATCTGCTCCAAGCGGACATTCCGGTCTGATTCGGATTCCATCAGGAAAAGCCGTGTAAGTTCCGTGATCTGCTCTAAGCGGGCATTGCGGTCTGATTCCGATTCCACCAAAAGCCGTGTAAGTTCTGAGGTCTGCTCTAAGCGGGCATTCCGGTCTGATTCCGATTCCAGCAGGAGCCGTGTCAGTCCCGTGGCCTGCTCTGAGCGGGCATTCCGGTCCTTTTCCGAGTCCACCAGGAGCCGTGTAAGTTCTGTGATCTGCTCTAAGCGGGTATTCCGGTCCTTTTCCGAGTCCACCAGGAGCCGTGTCAGTCCCGTGGTCTGCTCCAAGCGGGCATTCCGGTCTGATTCCAATTCCTGAAGAAGTTTTGTGAGCACTTGGATCTGATCGAACTGCGACTCCCGATCCTCTTCAGATTCGCGCAAACGGCGCTCGAGTTTCTGAATGTTGTCCAGACGGGCAGCCCTGTCCGCCTCCGATTCACGAAGAAGTTTCGTAAGATTCCGTATCTGGTCCAGACGCGCCCGGCGGTCATTGTCCGATTCCACCAGTAGCCGTGACAGGTCCACGCTCTGCTTGAGGAAAGACCTTCGTTCGGCCTGCACATCCTTTTTCAACTGATCGAGGCGCCGGACCGCCTGCTCAAAAAAATCCCTCAGGTCGGCGGCTTGGACCGTCTGTTCGATCACCTGGAAACTTTGCCGCCCGCCGCGAAGATCTTGCAGGAATTTCTCTATTTCGGGGAGGACCTCCTCGAAGGAAATTCCGCGCACACAAAGCGCTTTACTGAAAACGCACTCCCAGTTGCAGTGGAAGCAGGGCATCGGAGTTACAAAAACCCGGCCTGTGCGAGCGGACGGCAGGAACCTTGGCCATGTTCCGCCGCCGAAAAACGCGATTACCGGCCGCTCAAAGGCTGCTGCCGCATGCATCAGGCCGGTATCGTTGCCCAGGTAAAATAATGACTTCCGAGCCAGAGCGGCGGCAAGAGGCATTTCTCCTTCCATGCCGAGCCACACCCTGGGGTGGGCCCCTGCCTGTTCCGCCAGGCGGAGCACATTGTCGACGATTGAGCGCTCACTTTCATGACCTGTGATCAGGGCCGGTATGCCAAAGATTTGCTCAATTCTGGCGATAAGCCCGGCGAAGTGAGTTTCCGGCCACACTTTTATCGAAATGTTTGCCGTTCCGGCGGGGGCGCACAGCAAATATTGCTCTTCGAGCAAACCCCGTTGGGCCAAAACGCGGGCGGCCAGCTCCGACAATTCTCCGGTCAGAAGGAGCTGCGGGGACCGCAGCGACCGCGGCTCACCTGTCAACTGCTCCAGCAAGACCCGGTATTTTTCCGTTTCGTGTGCTAATTCTTCCACTTTAACTACAACATCGTAAACGGGAAACGAGAAGCCGATACCCAAGCGATCCAGGAAGGGGTCCAACTGAGCCGGTACTGTCTCACCCGCGCTCAGCGCCACTCGGAGGGCAGGTGCGGTGGCGGCGCCGACGACATCGTCGAGCCACGTTTTGCTGTAAGTCGTGAACAGAACCAGGTCGTAGGAATTGTCCCGCAAAGACGTGACAAAGGGGGCCAGTTCTTCCTGCCGCGGGACCTGCGCGAATGGATTTATGGAAGTCGTCTCCCAATGAAGCCGATGGGGAAACATTTCCGCAAGCTGATCGTAGCCCTTTCTCACCAGGAGAGTTACAGAGGCTTCGGGCACCATTTCGAGCACGGCCGAGACGAACCCCTCCACGAGCACCAAGTCCCCAAAGGTATCGAAGCGAGGGATCAGAATATTCCTGCACGAACGAATGGAAAAATCGCTTTTCATCTCTTCAACTCATCGCCGGCCAGGACAGCCGGCGGCGTATGTACTCCCAGCAATTTCGCGCACTCTCAACTCTCAGCGCAAACTCCTCAACCTATCGCTGATTCCCGATCCGAGTTCCCTCGAAAAACATACCCAAAGAAAAGCAAGGTCGTCATGCGCGCGATTCACAGGGTCCTTTCGAATCGAGATTCTCCAGGGATGGACTCATTTCCACCGGCCTATAATGACTCAATGCCATCGGTAACCGGGTGATCCCATAGAACGGAAGGAGTTTGTCCGGGTCCGCCGTAACGACGATAGGACCCAAGAGTTCATGGCGGTCATGCAGAAAACCGGCATTGGGGCCCCCAACAGCCGAAGGCTCTGCCGCACCGAGGCTGAAAGTATATTCTCCGGGCTGAACATTGAACTGGACAGTAAGGACCACTACAAGTTCCTGGCCCGGAGAGAGATCCGGCAACCGGTGCCCGGATTGTCTTGCGCCTCCTGCAAAAACCAGATTACCCAAACGATCGTAGAGGTGAATTCCGCAGTTCGGGTCGATTATTTCTGAAGTGGCCCGGACGATGATGTGAAAAGAAAGTCTTTCGAGCATGGAGACATTCATCCCCGACTGTCCACTGCAATCGGTGACGCATGCGCCAATCAATAACAGGCCCCCTGCCCCGTGGTTGTGGCGGCGCCCGTTGCCCAGAATATTACGAGCCATGATTTCAGCCGGTTTCAATCCGCCATCCGGGTTGGGGGCATCAGGCCCGCTTTCGGCCCGGTCAAACGGCGCCTCGCTCTGAGGAGGGCAGATGTTCCGTAACCCGGTGGCGCCATAATACCTGCTCACCGCCTCGACTGCATCGCCACAAAACTCAATTGCGCCATGTCTGAGCAGGATAGCTCGCTGACAAAGGTACTGCACTGCCGCCATGTCATGGGAGACAAAAATGCAGGTGTTGCCCCCTGAAATCATCTCCCGCATCTTGCAAAAACTCTTCTGCTGGAAAAAGATGTCCCCAACGCTCAATGCCTCGTCAATTATCAGCACCTCCGGCTCCATAAACACGAACATGGAAAAGGCAAGCCGCACGTACATTCCGGACGAATAAAGCTTGATCGGACGGTCGAAGAAATCTCCCAGCTCGGCAAATGACTCAATTTGGGGCATGCGTTCCTCGATCAAACGCCCTTCGAAGCCCAGCAGGCAGGCGCTGTTAATCAGATTCTGACGGCCGGTCAGTTCCACGTTAAACCCCGTTCCCAATTCGAGCAGCGACAGGACTTTGCCTCGCACCTGAAAAACACCGGCTGTAGGATCGAGCACCCCGGTCAATATCTTCAGCAGCGTGGTTTTACCTGCGCCGTTAGGACCGATGACGCCGAGGCATTCCCCGCGGCGCATCTCGAACGATATGTCCTTTAGCGCCCAAAACTCCTCGAACCGCTTCTCGCCAATAGCCATCCAGTCCAAAGCTCGATGCCATGGGTTGCTATAAATCTTGAATGCCTTGCAAAGGCCTTTAACGCTTATAACAGGTTCCATTGCGACAAAGTCTCTCCTGCTAGAGGGCATCCCGGATTTCCGACCTTAACCTGATAAGGGTTAGATAGCCCAGGGTGCTGAACCCAGCGGCTATGGAGAACATGATTGCAAAAGAGCTCCAGTGCGGCCATGTGCGTTCGACAATTATGTTCTGAGAAGCTCTGACGAAATAAAAAATCGGGTTCAAATAAAGCATCCCCCGGGCCCAATCAGGCAAGACTGATTCCATGTACACGATGGGGGTTATCCAGAACCACAATTGCAGGAAAAGTGTTAATGCCTGGCTGATGTCCCTGAAAAACGCGTTCATCACCCCCAAAAAAAGCCCCAGCCCGAACCCGAATCCCTGCAGCAGCACCAGAACCAGGGGCAAAGCCAGCCAGGACAGCGCTGGAGAGTGGCCCAAGACTATACACACTGCAATGAAAATAGCAACACTGATGGCAAGGTTCATAAAACAGCTCGATGCGTTCTGAATAACGAATACCTGCTCGGGGATAGAGACTTTTTTCAAGTAATTTGCATTGGCGATAAATGAGTTTGTGCATCGGGTCACGGTTTCACTGAACCCCATCCAGGGGATTAAGCCTGAACATAGATAAATAGCAAACCCGAAACCTGAAGACATATTGGGGATTCTCGCCGGTATGATCTGAGAGAACACAAGCGTGTAGATCAGGATTTGAAAAAGAGGATGAATGGCATTCCACAAGAAACCCATGACCGAACCCACATATCGAAACCAGAGCTCTCTCCATGCGTTTTCCCAGATAAACCTTCGGTAAGTCCACGAACTGAGGATCATCCCCACATCCTGTTTATGCGATCCGCGTTTGGCCGGTTATTTTTTTCGCAATACCGCAGCCCCTGCCGTAATCGGGCCTGGGAAACGGCATCTTCGGTCTGTTTCCACCATTATGTCATCGGGGCAAAGATGCCATCCGGGTTTTTCTTCATTGGCCCCAAATGCGGGGTGTTCCCAAATCGTTTGGGTAAACTTTTTTATGGTCAAGACCCCACTGCTCCGCCATGGGAGATTGACTCCCCATGATGGCGGGCGAAGACGCAATGAGATCAGAAATGTTCCGCCCCTCCGGAGGGCCTTCGCAGCTTCAGCGACCATTATGTCTTGTCCGGGGTCAGACTCGGCAGCGGAAAAACAGGTTACCACATCGAAGCAGTGTTCGGGAATACGGACTTGCTTGACAGAAGGGACCTGCCAATCCACTTTTAGACCGGTCCTTCGGCGGATCTGCTCCCATTCGGCGGTCCACATGCCCCCTTTTCCCACAAGTTCCACCTGTGCTCCCAGGCTTGCCATGAACCAAGGCATGGGATTCAAATCGCTGTCCATATCCAGCAGGCGGACCTGCGACCAGTCCGCCCCGTCGAAGGCGTTGAACCAAAACCACGGGTATTCCCAGCCTTCCAGCGTGGTGGAGAGCTGGCGCAGGCCCCACCTTTTCGCAAAGCAGTTCAAGGTGAGCATTAAATCTTGAAAGGAACCGGAACGGAACTCAGTTTTACTGGCCAGTGCGAATCTTTTCGTCCCGGAGGTCCGATCGGCTTTCCCGCCAATACTTGAAGTCACTTTTCCCCTCCCGGTTTGGAAGATGCTCTCAAGGATGGCCGACCGGTATCGACCCGCACTTTCCTCCCGCAGGTGGATGAGCCTTTCTCCTTCAGCTTTCCGTCCCCTGATGCCGTCTTCAATAAGGTCCACAATCTGACCGGCTTTCGCTTCCATGGCATAGAGACTCGGGATCCCAATGAAATCTCCTATCAGGAGCCTCGTGTCATTGCCAATGATTACGGCCGGCCTGCCGAAGCCTGCGGCGCATACTGCCCCGTGGACGCGGTTTGAGACGACGGCCGAGCTTTTTGCGTACACATGCAGGTAATCCCGCCAGGAGGTGGAATGGAAAATGACTTCTCCCTCGCTGCGGTAGCGCTCCATGAAAGCTTTCTCCGAGGCGTCATGAGCGATGAACAATAGGCGGTGATATTTCCTTAGCGATTTGACCAAATCCTGACTGGCGGCCTCCCATGCCTGATCGTCGATGTCATCGCGCAACCTGAAGTGCCCGCCAAAAGGCATAAGGTTGACCGCTACCACCCCTCCGAAAGTTCCCTTGAAATTGTACCTGCGCGCCGCATGAAACGCCGCGCAGGGCAGGGCCTCGTGTTCGATGCGGAGTGCGCACAGTATCTGGGAAGCCAAGGGGTCTCTTACAGACGTCCATCGGCAGGCGGCGGCGGCTTTTCGAGCAAATTCCACGCATTGAGGATCCGATAGAAAAGTACGGGCGAAATCGGGATAAGGCTGGCAGGCGCCGGCCGAAATGTTCAAAATCGGCTTTTGCGGGCCAAGCACAAAAATGCGCTTTTGCCACAACTCCTCTGCCCATTCGATAGAATAACTGGTGCTCTCGCCTATTTTCCAGTAAACAGGGGCGCCGGCTTGAGCAATAATATCCGCATCCCGGAACTTGTCGTCAAGGGTCGTGAACTCGTCCAGATGCAATGCCTTGAGGCTGAGCAAATCATGCTTGTTTACATAGAAAGGTGTCCAGCTCTCAAAGATTTCATCGAAAAAGGAGAAAATCCCCTCACGGATAAACTCGTCCCCCACATTGACCCCCAGAGTGGTCATGAAAACGATTTTTGGGTCGTTCAACATACTCAATGCCGGCCTGCCGCGGAAATCCGCGTATAGTTTTATGGCTTCGGACCAAAATGTGCGGTACAAAAACCGAATTTTCCCGCTGAGATTGATCTGATTTCAAGCGGATTTATCTCTATTGAATAGAAAATACTGTTCCCGATCTTCAATTCCTTCAGGGCGTGAGCGATGATCCGGGTAGTTCCGACGCCGTGATATGTGCCGGTCTCGATTATTCTTTGCGGCCTGATCTGCGAAAAGAGCTTTTGGATCTCACCTGAAAATTCCGATTGCGCGTCAACCTGCGTCAAATCCTTTCCAGATGGATTGTCAATGCCCGCAATTTTACTATTGCGCGGCCGGGCGCCCTCTCTTTGCATTTGTAACGGTCCTCGACTTGTCTGGTGTTCATGGGAACAAAAATGCTTCAGCGCATCACGGCAAGTCCGCTCCATGCTTAACGATTAGACTTATACACCATCTTTTTCGTGAAAACAACCTGAGTCACGGGCCTGCAAAAGACGTGGGCTGTACGGCATGGCGATTCGCAGAGGGAAGGGATACTGCTTCCTTTCCTGGAGCTTTTGCCGATGCTGGATGAAAACTGGTTCTTGTTGGCCTCCCAACCCCAGGGTGGCGCCTCGCGGAGCGTAGGGATCGTGGGCTATTATATCCAGCCCTTCGGGGCAAAGCCCTTTCAGGGTAACAGAAACTCTAAAACCACCAGGAGGCTGAATTCACAGCAGTCAGATGCCGTCGGATTCTGCCGCAGTATGACATCACTTGCTGCGCGATGTCAACCCGTTCCTGTCGCTGCCAATATGGGATGCGGCGGGAGTTTTGAGTTTTCCGTTTTGAGTTGCTAATATGAGGTCAGCGTTTTCCCGGGACGAAAAAAAGGAGGCGGATCGAAATCCGCCTCCCTCGTATTACCGCTCACCGCAAAGCGTTACTATTGAAGCGGCGCGGGTGCACGCCACCCAAAGTTGGGGTTGGTAGTTACCTGGACATTTCTCTTATAACCACTCGGATTGGACGGGTCTGTCTGGACACACTCGAAATCCGTGCCCAGGGCCGTAGCTTCGACATTCACCCTTGAGGAGTACCGTGTGGTTGCAGGAACGCCGATAGTTTGAGTTAATCCACCGGGCCCAAACATTTCTACCGTGTTGCCGCTAAAGACTATCAGCGCGGTTTGATTGGGACTGAGGGACCCCAATGGAATGCTGGCGGTTGTTATGCCCGTTTCACTTTCCGAACTCAATATGTCCAGAGTTACGCCTGCCCATCCACCAGTATTGGTAGGACTCGCAAGCGAACTCGCCAGACTGAAGTTGTTCACAGTACAAGATGTCACGACAGCTGGATTCGTGCTCATGTAGGGAATATAAAAGCTGGTTGCGTTGTTGTTCAGGCACCAGGCATTAGTGGCGGGAAGGAGGGTCCTAATTAGACCTGGTGTAGGACCAGCTGATGTTGGACACTCAGAGTACCAAAGTTGTACCGAAACAGTCTCACAGCCTGGAACGATCTCCGTGCCAAGGGGCCAAGTTGGCGGCTGGCCGCTACGGGGCCAGTTATCACAAAGACTCAGGTATTCCTGGGCGAGATTTGTGGTAAGACCGGGAGCTGCGGCTGAACAGATGTCCACAACTTCACCAGGGACAATCAGACCCTGGGACCAGGAAGTGATACCCTTCGTGGGGGGGGTGATGGAGGTAGTAACTATACCGTAATCTAACTCATCAAGTCCGGTAAGATTTCCGGTGGCCGTGATGACTAGGTTGTAAGGTTGCCCGGTTATTGTAGAAGTTTCTACAAGATACCCTCCGCAAAGGCTTGTAGATGCTGGCGGCGAGCCTGTTGGATAGTATACCGAGACTCTCTGGCTTATGGTCTCGTCGCTGGTTATAAGCAGCGCAGCGTACGCGCAGTCTTTAGTGTCATAGGGCGGAATAGGGGGCTTGGGCACCGTTGGAATAAAGGTGGTCTCGTTGCTGGCGAAATCTATGAAAGTGTTATCCGGGCCCCCTCCTATATTCCCATTCAGGGTTGCCGTGAACTGATTCTTCACCACAATAATAGGTCCCGGAGCACATGAGTAGATGTTAGGATCGTAGGTACTGGGAGACGAAGTGCTGACGCACATCGTGACCGAGGTGCCGGCCGGAGTTCCCGCAGGCAGTGTTATGGAAGTCAACAAACCCTGGCCGGGGTAACCACCGGAGGTGGCTGCAACCGCACAGGGCGCGTTTTGGAAAGAATAAGCGGTGTTAAATCCGGAAATCGGGGCGGTTGTTGGAAAGGTCGCCACTGTGGCCGTCGCGTTGTAACCAGTCGCACCAGGGTAAGCAATAGCATAATCAGTAGCGCTTGAGGAATCGCAAAGATAGATAGTCGCAGTAGTATTAAACACCGCACCGCCGGACAATGTGAGCGTAAGTTTCGTGGAGGGGATTATCGTCCCCTGACCCGGCGTAGAGTAAACATCAAACATGGGGGACAAGGTATACCCTTGGCACCCGACCAGCTCAGCAGCCACTGTGAAGGGAGCACCAAGCACTCCCAGCCCGGTTGTGGCAAACGCTGGACCTGTAATCAAGCTTACTGCCGCAAGTATAACAAAGGCAGACAATAATTTCTTCATCTCTTTCCTCCTTGGGATATTTCCTGTAAAACAACCGGAACATTAACTTAGAGACACTAAACGATCCCTATGATCTCACCCCGTTTTCCTGCTCTTTCCTCCTCTTCATCACCTCCTTCATAATTTGTTTGCAGCTTGCCTGGTTTTCTGTCCTGTAATGCGAAGCTGAAACAGCAACATCCTGGCGCCAGGCACGCGCACGCGCCTGCGGACTGCGCCAACCCGGCCCGCGCCCTGCTGTCGCTGCACTCCTTTCCCATACCGAGAAACTATCCTCGAAGCACACTCCGTGATGCAAACCGGTTCGCCAACCCTGCCTGTAACCGCCATGTCCGGAAACCGCACCGAACCGGCTCACAGAGGATGGTCACGGAGTTTACAGCCGACGCCTTGACTATTTCCCACATCTATTTATGACCTGTCAAGCATTTTGTGATTATTTTTTGCGGTCATAAGACTTCTTTACCCAAGTTCGCCATTACTTGAGCTATTTTTGGCGAAAAAAAGGTGAGGCCTGCATGCAACGCAACTTGCCGATTTTACCCTCCAGCCTGCCGGGATTTTCATTTGCAGCGCCGGAAACCGAAAATAGGTTAACGTCTATTTATAACCTGTCAAGCATTTTGTGATTCTTTTTTGCAGTCATTGAAATTTTTTACCCCAAGTCCGTCATTACAAGACCAAGGAGCAGGGAGAGTTTTGAGTTACTAAAAACTAAAAACCGGCAACTAAAAACTCTTCCCGCTTCGGGCCTCCCGTGCACCGGGACCCTAACACCCAAGGGGGCCGGTACCGGCGTCAACCGGCGAATATGCAAAGCAACCTGTGTTTCATGGGTCTGCTCTATGCGACGACCCGGCCCCGCGTTATCCAACGGGCTCACTTTAACATATCCAAAAGGTCTTTGAACTTCCTGGTTGCGTCTTCGGCCTCTTCCGTTGTCGTCAAAATATGAGGCGTAATCACGATGAAGAGTTCAGTTCGATTGATGCTGCGCGATGTTGTCGAAAACAGCGGCTTGATCAAGGGGATGTCCCCCAGGCCCGGCACCTTGCTCACGGTGTCGCTGATCTGATTCTGGATGAGGCCGCCCAGCAGGACGCTGCTCCCGCTTTTGAGCGCAACCGATGTATGTATTTCTCTTGTCGTAATGAGTGGCGAACTGATACTGGAAGTAGTGTTGGTCTCCGCGTCGCTGACCGTCTGTTCGAGCACAAGGGTGAGTACGCCCTGCGAATTGATGGTGGGTTTGATATTCAGGATCACGCCGGTTTGCTGGTACGAGACACTCTGAATAAGGCTTGTCGTTCCTGACACTGTTATGCCGCCAGTGGACTGACTGGTCAGGATTGGGACCTGTGTGCCGACATTGATGCTGGCTTCCTGGTTGTCGAGAACCACCAACTCGGGGGTCGAGATGACCTTGAGGACATTATCGTTGGCGAAAGCGTTCAGGACCGCCTGGAAGTTGCCGCCTGACGAAACGATCGTATAGAGAAATCCGGTCGAGCCGATGCCCAGGCCGCCGGCTAGCGTTCCAAGCGTCTGGCTCATGCCTGCTCCGTTATGTTTGAGGGCCCATTCGATTCCGTACTGCAACGAACCGGTCAGGGTGACTTCTCCGATTGTCACCTCGATAAGGACCTGCCGGGGGAGGACATCGAGCTTGAAGAGCAGTTCCTCCACTTTCGAATATTGAAAAGGCGTCGCCGTAAAGACGAGTGAGTTCGCGTTTTCGTCCACAACGACCGCTACATCGGATAAAGTAAGGGGCTTTTGCGAGGTTTTATCCGGCTCAGACCCGGACACGCTCTTTTGGGACATTCCCATCGTCTCCGGGCCGGGGCCCTTCTGGGATGTTCCCATCGTCTCCGGGCCGGCGTCCTGTCTGACCCCCAACCTTTGCTGCTCCGCCTGCAGGCCCTTGCGAGCACCGGCGGCGGCGCCTGTAAACAGTTTGGCGAGATCGGCAGCCCGGCGGTACTTGGGATGATAAACATAGAAGTGCGGCTCGTCCTCCGAAACCGTTCGAAGGTCCAGTTTCTCCTGCCAAAAGCCAATCTGATCGAACCATTCCGGTTTGAGACTCACGGCCAAAACCGCCCTTATCTGCTTGAGCGGAATGAGCATTATTCCAGGGTCCGCAGGGGTCTTGGCCACCGGCACACCCTGAGCGGGCAGCGCCTGGTTCAAATAGCCCAGGAAAGTATCAACCGGCAGGTAATGGAGATAGAAGAGCCTCATTTTCTTGTTGCTCAGCGAGGGACGGTCAAGAGCTTGAATAAGCTCTGCGGCCGCACGGGCATGATTGGCGTCATCCATGATCCATGCCATCGAACTGCCTGGAACCGGCTGGATCCTGCCCATGGTGGAAAGGGCCAGGGCCTGAAGTATGTTCTGATAATCCAGCGGCTTGAGATAATAAACCTGCAGAAAGAGCCCCACTGCGTCGCTGCCGCTGACGGTTTCGGGCACATTTCCGACAAAATAGGGGATGATCGGCTTTTGGTCATGGCCGGTAATCGGCCCTACAAAATAAATACCTTCTTTTTGAGTGACGTCAAGACCGTAGCCCTTGAAGACTTCCCTTGCGATTTGAAGTATTTCGGGTTGCCGGGCCGTGGTCTTCATATTCAAGGTAACAGTCTCTTTCCTTGCCTCGACGGATTTGTCGACTGTATAATTGACATCGAGCACCTTCCCGAAAACAAGGTTAATGAACTCGCCGAGGGGCATGTTTTCCACTTGTATCTGGTAAGGCTGTCCGCCTCCTGGGCCTGCGCGGGCGGCCTTTGCCTGTTGCGGCTGGGTCCCGGCTGCCGGCGCCGGGACAGATAGTGCCGGCACATCGACGACTCTTGGCGGAGGTTGGTGGGCCGCGCCGGGACCGGGAGCGGGGCCCCCGGAAACTGCGCCCGTTTGCTGAGAATCCTGAGCCGGAGTTGCAGGGACCGCAGTTGCCGGGACCGGGGGCGGAGCTGGAGGAGCGACTTTACTTATCACGGGTTTGTAAGAGGCGCAGGAGGTGAGCGCCACCAACATAACCAGAACGAACGTGAACCGTCTCATTCATTTTCTCCACGCAACGACATTACCACCTCTTCAGATTGAGCGGCAACATAAAAGTCACATAAAGCAGGGAGCAGGGAGCAGGGAGCAAAAGCTTCCCGCTTCCCGCTTAAGGTTGATGCACCCTGAACAATTCGAGCACAAAATCCTTCTGTTCCTTGCTTAAAAAGACGACAACCCTGCCTTTTCCTATCTCTTTGAGCACCAGGTAATCGTCGAGAGGCTCTCCCAATACGAACTGCCGCCAGCCGGAATTCCCACCGCTTTTTCCGGCGGGATTGAAAAATACCGCCCCGTTGCCCACCAAGCCGTAAAATTCCCATCGATACTTTTCATCCGCAAGAGAGTAGACGGCGGGGACCTTGTTGAATTCTTTCTGCGCGAAAGAACCCAATTTCGCGGCTTTGTCCGCTTCTGTTTTGTCGTCATCCGCCGCCTTCACCGCGGGCATCGGGAGGTCCCAGACTCCATATGCGGCGATGTGCGCAAAGTCCACCGTTTGCGGTTTTGTCTTTAAGCTTTGAATACCAACGCCAAGCGCTGACAAGCTCACCTTTTCGCAAGGCGCCCGCAGCGCCAGGAGCCCACTTACCGTCTCGAAGATCCAGTATAACGACAACGCAACGACAAACCCCATGACGATGACTTTAGGCTTGTAGAGCCGTTTCCCCGGAAAAGGGAAATTTGACCTGATCTCAGCAATGCCGGGAACTCGCAGGTTCATTTCACCTCCGCTGGAAGCTGATAGCCTGTCACTGTGGCATCCAGGGTCAATTTACCTTTACCTCCCTTCGTGATGCTCATGACCGGGCAATTCAGGGCTTTTTCCGAGAATAGAACCCGCTTGAAAAAATCCTCAATTTGAGGAGGATTGCCCTCGGCCCTAAAAGAGACGGGCAGAATATAAAAATTTCTCTTATCCTTTTTGAAAGGTGCTCCCCACTTGGAATTGACAATCTCCAGACCGCTGCTCTGAAGAGTATTTTTGAGCAGGTCCTGGAGCTGATTCAACGCCGTTTCAGGAGGCATAGTGCCGGGATAAAAAATTTTTTTGTTGTCCGCGTCCACTTGTAATGCGGCCTCCAATTCCTTCTCTATTTCCTCATGCCTGCCCTGAAACAGCAATTCCCTGGCATACTGCTTTTTCAATCTGGAAAGCTCATCACGCAAATCGGCATATTCAGCCATTCTCGGGTTGAGGTCCCAGATGGCGACGGCCAAAAAAACGATGCTTATTATCAGTTCTTTAGGGATTCGCAAGCTGATCGTTAGTCCTTCGTTTTATCGCGCCTTCGATTACCGCCCTTTCCTTACCCGTTCTGTTATCCTTGCTGACGGCGCCGTTTACGGTCACTTTCTCAAAACAACTGAGATCAAGAAACTGTCTCATCAGCACCGGGATGCTCTCTGCGAGCACGGTTATCGTAACGCGATTCTCGGCAAACTTGACGTTGGTTATGCTGCCGTTTTGTTCCGCGATGATGCGCGCGGCCTGATCCAGAATATCCGGAAAGTACGGATAGGTGCTCTCGGAGGAACGGAAGCTTTCCCAGAACTGATGCATCCCGGTCTGGGCTTCGAAACGTTGCTTGAGCGGCTGGTTGGCCGCCTGCAACTGAGCGATTTCCCCCCTGACATTATTGATTTCTCTTTTCAGGCCCCAATACATGCTGTAACCCGTTGCCAGGTATGCGGACAACAAAAGCAGCAAAGGCCACTTGAGCGCATTTGCGGCGCCCATGAATAACGTTTCACGGTCCAGCTCGATCCTTATGAAGTGGACCAGATTCCGCACCTCCATGGCCTTGATTGCCTGGTGCAGAAAAGAATCTTCGAGCACGACCGTATCCAGGCCGTCCAGACTGGAATCTTTTTTGAGCCACCCGATTGCCTCTTCCAGCGCCTGTTCCCGGTCCTGAAAAACGGCCTTTACGAACTGCGCCCTGAGCATGCCGCCGCGGATAACGAAAAGTTTCACCTTGTTTTGTACCAGGCAGGCGCAAATAGCGTCCGGGCGGGATTTGGCAACTTTTTTCCAGACCGGGTATCCTTCCGGGATTACCAACAGATAACGATCCTGCTGGGCTGGATAAAACCAGAGCAGAAGATGTTGTCTTTCCCTGGCATAGCAAAACTCAGCCTCTTCGAAAGGGGAAAGGTGGAGGTAGTTCAGTTCCACAAATTCGCGAGTGACCTTCGCGCCCTGAGGAAGTTCGATCACTTTGAAAAAAGAGACCTCCGAATCGACGATCAGGATTCTCTTGTTTTCCGCGCCGGCTGTCCCAGGCGCATCGAGAGCATGGATGCCCTCCGCCGTAAGCACGGCCGTCTGCCTCAATAAATATTGCAAAAGACCAAAAGGGATCAATAAGCAGCCTCCAAAACCCTGAAGGGGACCTCTCTATCGGGCCTGAAGCTCACCAGAAGGCGCACCGATTCCCGTGCGTCTCCCGAAACCGTTTCGACACGCAGGTTTACTATTCGGCTGGAGCCCGTGCTGAAACTATCCACAAGATTGGATACGACGATTCCGGTAGCGGAACTGACGTCAGAATAGTCCAAATAGCCTTTATCCGTTCTGGTAGCCAGAAGAGAATCCGCTGTGTCCTCATTGATTCCCAGGACCGCGCGCAGCACGGTTTTATCCATCGTGTTCAGATTGGGCACGACATCCGGCGCCAGAAGCAACTCATTTTTCAGCATCGCCCATACGCGTGGATCATCCAGCCCTTTAACCAGTGAGAGTTCCTCCACACACTGGGCAGCTGCATAATTCCTGGGACTATACCGATACCCCTGTTCGGTTTGATAGTAGTAGGATTCCGCCCCATTGAGCCGCTTTAGGTCATCAGCGTCGAACCAGTCAAGCAAACAGTCCTTTATTTCGGACCCCTTGCTGTCGTCGCCTGACAATATCTCAAACATTTTCGCCAAATACCCTGGATTACTACCCCACACGTTGAGCTTGGCTGCGGCGTCCAAAGCCTGTATCCGGGTATTCTCCCCCAGCCCGGCAACCTTTCCATCCAGAGGGATTTCGCCCTTCATCCCTATATCATCCCCGAAGCTGCTTATCAATTTGTTCGTAGTGAACGCGCCCGTCGATCCAAGGAACTTGAATGCCTCCACCGTCGATTCGGTGACAATCTGGGCATTTAGCTTATCCATCAGGCACTGGGCAGTACGAATACTCTCCTTTGAAACCTTGAGCAGGAACATGGAGCCAAGGAACAGAACGGACGTGATGGCCAAAACGACCACCAACGCCGATCCTCTAGCGTTCGTGATAGTTGCCAACCGTAATCCCCTTTTTTGTAAGGAAATCGCTTTGGACTTTGAAACAGTAGTCCATCTTCCTGTCGTCGTCAAAAGTAACCGATAATTTTACGCCTGCGGGAATTTCACCAAAAAGCCGGTCTGTTTCTATGATTCCCGCCGATGATCCCGTGGCATCGCCCAAAGACATCCCGGTTGCCGGCAGCCACGAGTCAGGGGGCCACGCAGGCCGCTTCAAATATGTAAAATGTGCCTCGCGTATTTTCTCCATAATGCGGGTCTGCTGCGTTTCGTCAGTCTCCCTGGGATCTGCGTAATTGTTGTTGGGCGAAAAAATAGGAGTCTCGTTCAAGTAAATTGCACCGTCTTTGAAATAAATACGCGCCAGAACAACCCCCTTCAATGTCAGCGGCGAGCTTGTAATGAAGACCATGTTTTCAGGCAGTCCATCGAAAAATTCGATAAATTCCCTCTTTTCATCGGCAAGCCGGTCCGGAGTTTTTATGACGTAATAAAACACGCTGCTTATGGCCGAGTTCAACCAGTAAAACTTCATCGCCCTCTCGGCATAGGTGTAACGTGTTTTACCCGTTTGCAGCATAAAGGACCTCAGCAGAGTGCCTACCAACGCAAATATGATGCTCATCACAAAAAGGGCTACAAGGAGTTCGGCAAGCGTAAACCCCCTAGAATCCTTTCTGCGGCGCCTGGTTTCCTTTAGATTGTGTGACATAAAAGGAGAATTCCCTCTTCCACTTACCTTTGATTAAGCTGCAATCAACCTGGTAAAGAGTCAGCTCAAAAGGTCCAATGTTGCCGCCGGGGATCGGAAAGTCCGGGTAGATATAATTATGCGCCGTCTTTACCTGTTTTGAGCTGTAGGAGTAGGAAAATCCATTCAGTTCTCCTGAACCCTCAGGCTCATCAATCAGTTTCTTGACCTCAATCGCGTTTTTCAATGACAGGACCGTTATATAAACATCCTGATAAAGCTCTTGTCTATACTGAGCATTCACATACATATTATACGCCGCGCCGAAGGATACAACCGCCGCAGCGAGGACAACCAAGGCTATTATGACTTCCAGAAGAGTGAAACCCTTGCAATTCATGTTGTAAGATTTCCATCGTTCATTCCGAGGCCCAGGCCCCCTCGCAGCCCCGGGAATACGAACCAGTTCGCCGCAGAGGTGAGCGCTTACGTGGCTCGATACTTTTGAGGTTGACGTTTATAATGTTGGCAATATATTGTCAATCTAAAAAGCCGCCAAAAAGTATCAATGCTTTCCAATGCTTATGTCGCTAAGGCAAATGATTTGTGAAAACAAGTGATTGGCCGTATGCGTCCTTGGAATTAACTTTGGGCGCCTTAATTTTCGATTTCGGCGTCAATCAGGTAATCGGCAAAAAAGTGACGCCAAGAACCTGATAGCCGATGTTCGTCCATTTTTGGCTCCCGGATTCAGGATTTACATAATGAATCGATTCATATATAAAAAGGCCGCGATCCCCAATTTTGGACCTTTCGGGTCGACTTTATTTTTCGCTTCGGTTCCATTTGGCAGCGCTTACCGGCCTCTGTTTTTCATTTTGCCTGTAAAATGTGAGTGAGTTTGCGGAGCTGTCATTATTCTGCGAGGCTATCCTCTCGCCTGTTTTGCAAGGCGGGGGCATGGCATAAGCTCTCTGTGAGTCGTTCATAACTCTTTCCTTCAAAGCCCCATTCAATGGACAATAATTCGAAAATCTATGTGGCAGGACATCGAGGCCTTGTCGGGTCTGCCCTACTACGCCGCCTTGACGCCAAAGGCTACTCAAATATCATGTTTCGGACGCATTCGGAACTCGATTTGGAAGACCCGCTGCAGGTCCGGGATTTTTTTGCCGTAGAAAATACGGAATTCGTTTTCCTCGCCGCCGCCAAAGTTGGCGGAATTCACGCCAACAGCACGTATCCAGTGGACTTCCTGCTCCGAAACATCAAGATCCAGACAAACGTAATCGAAGCCGCGTGGCGCTATGGCGTAAAAGGGTTCTTATTTTTGGGCAGTTCCTGCATTTATCCCAAACTCGCCCCTCAACCCATGAACGAAAAATATCTTCTCACCGGGCCGCTTGAGCCGACCAACGAACCTTATGCGATTGCAAAGATAGCCGGAATCGAGCTTTGTGAAGCTTACAACCGGCAGTACGGCGCCAGATTCTTAAGTGTTATGCCCACAAATCTATACGGCCCAAATGACAGCTACGATCTGCAAAACTCTCACGTGCTTCCCGTATTCATACGAAAATTCCATCTGGCCAAAAGCGCCGCCCAGGGCGACTGGGAAGCTATAGCTCGAAACGAGGCCTCCTATGGGCCGATTCCTGACGATTTCGCGGCCAATCTCATGGCAATTTCCAAATTCAACGGGCATGACATTCCGGAAAGCTTTGCAACAGGAGCTGAGGGCACTGGGGCGAATCCCGCCGTAAAGCTTTGGGGAACGGGATCTCCGAGACGCGAATTTCTGTATTCCGACGATCTCGCCGATGCATGCGTACTTCTCATGGAAAAGCTGGATCAGCTCTTCGGGGGGCCTTCACCTCGTGAGTTCACCGCATCGAACCACCTCATCAATATCGGATACGGCGAGGACACGACCATCCGCGCGCTTGCAGAACAGGTCGCCGGCATTGTCGGGTTTAACGGGCCCCTCGATTGGGACGCCACAAAGCCCGACGGCACCCCCCGGAAACTTCTCGATAGTAAAGAGATAAACCGCATCGGCTGGACACCCTCCACCCCCCTCGGCCTGGGCATCCGATTGGCCTATGCCGATTACCTGTCTAAGTTAGCTACTTACTAATCGTGAGATTTTTTTGCTGAATACCCCCCCTGGTTCCAATCTTGTCAGCAGTCAAAGGGATAAATTGCGTGGGGTTTTTTCCTGCAACTGAAGCAGGCAACCGAAGCAAAGCACTACTAATATCAAGATTGCGAGACTGTGTCGGCTGGATATGTCTCGCACTTTTTTGGGGACTTGCCATATGGATGGTAAACCCTGCGGGGGAGTTTTGCATAAATGACGATTGGGCATACGTTGGATGCCTGCAGGCTCTCATTAATCATGGCTCCATAATCAGCACCTGGGGAAAAGCATTGATTACCCACCTGCTTTGGGGAGCGGGTTTCTGCAAGCTGTTTGGATATTCTTTGACCACCCTGAGAGTGTCGGTAATCGTGGCGGGTGTACTTTGCTCCTTTGTTTTGTTGTGGTTCCTGAGATTCACCGGAGTAAGTCGCAAAGCGGCCTTGATCGGTACACTGACCCTGGTGTCAAGTCCGCTTTTCTTCTCCCAATGCTTCACATACATGACCGACATCACCTTTGCATATTTTGTCGTACTCGCCTTTGCAGTTCTATGTCGAGGCGCAGAGCATTTAAACATCTGGATGGTGATTGCAGGGTTATTATTATCTGTTTGCGCTATGTTGGATCGACAGTTGGGGTTTGTTCTCCCCCTGGGATTTGTTTTAACATGCTGCCTGCACCCAAGCGGATATGCACTTGGAAGAAGACGGACCCTTCTGATATTTTTCGCTTTGACAGTCATCCCCTGGATAGCCTATGAGTGTTATCTGAAGGCGATTGGGAGCACTCCGGTAACTCAATCCGAGAACTTTCGAAGCATCTTCGATATCCCCCTGGAAATAGGCCTGACTGGTTACCTTTGGCAAATTTTTGCCCGTTTTTTAGTTTGCGTCTTGAGCTACACCGCGCTATTTCTTTCTCCGATCCTTGTTCTTAAAATAAAACCTCTCCTAAAAAGCAAAGTTTTTCAATGGGCTTTTCTGGTCTTGACGTTGTCGTTCCTGCTTGTTGAGACCGCGATTTTGGCCGGCTTTGCGGACCTGCCGGTCGAGTTCCAAAGAAATGTGATAATCGACTTCGGCATCGGCCCCCTGCTTCTCAAGGACACATATCTATTGAAAATCCCTCGGCTCACGCCTATCCCTGCGCCGCTGTTCTACTTGCTGGTTTTCTGGGCCGCGATCAGTTCACTCGCGCTGGTATGGTTCGCCGTCTCATTTGCGAAGCGCACAGTTGCGAGTGCGTGGCATTTTCGCGCCTCTCCCGACGTTAATTTAGTCCAGCCCTTTCCTGCTCTGTTAGCCTTCATCTCCTCTTTAGCTTATATTGGTGTGATTTTGCCGGCCGGCTTTCACGATCGCTATCTAATTGCGCCCTGTCTATTATTGGGCGTCTGGCTGATGTTGGAAGATTCCGATATGGGCAAAGAGAAAGGCTTACATTGGCCTGTCTTTATATCAGTTTTTTTGATTCTGCTTTTGGGGTCTTTTTCTCTGGTTTGCACACGTGATTTCATGGAAACAAAGAGAGCAATCAAATCCGCCCAGGATTTCTTACTGACGCGCATGAATGTTGAGCCTTGCAATATGGATGGAGGACTTGAATTCAATGGATACTACTGTTTCGGGAGAAATCCTGGAAAGGATGGACCGGCTTGGCAGAGGCAGGTGCTGTTAAAGGACGGGCGGAGCTGGTGGTGGGTGGCACGCGAGGATTACCTGGTCAGCCTGGGTCCGATCAAGGGCTACAGGACCCTCAAGACATTTCCCTTCATCAGATGGTTGGGCAGGGATGGAGCAGTCCACGTTCTTCAACCATTGCCAAACATAAAGACGGGAAAAGGCACGGCGCCGGATAGCACAATGGCAGGAGAAGGCGGTTCGCAGCAGAGCCATCAGGTCAAGCCCGGCACCTGAGCTGACGGGACTGGATCAAACGCATTTCCCCTTCTTCACAACCTCGCCCGCCCTTCAATCGATTCTCACAACCCTCACTCCCTCCATCCGAAAAACGGGGGGAAAAAGATCAGTGTCCAAAATCGCAAATCCAGCCCTCGATCGGGTGATTTCAGCAATGTAGCTCCCGAACGGTTGGAAATACACCTTTCCTTCTCGAAGCCTTTGCTCTGAGAAATCCTCCTCACGGACGACGATATAGCCGATGCCGTTTCGTTTGCAAAAATTTCGGATTTGTTCCGCACTATTGGAGTAGTAAGCGTCAAAAAGATCGTAGGTCCTTTGCTTTATGACGCTCCAGTAAGGTTGGATCCACGCATGTGAGAGTTTGTAGGTGACAAAAGCTTTGCGTCGCGAAAAGGTCATGACGTTATCCATGACTTCGGGATGTCCTGCAACAACCGCATCCACAGGGGTTGAATCAAAAAAGCGGTATAGAGGAGAGTATGCGGAATAATCGAAAAGCTCCACGTTATGCAAACGCAGCGCTCCAAGCAGGGTTAGGAACAAAAAGAGCCAGGGGAAAACAATACGCTTGAGATTCAGATGATCGATAACAATTTTTAAACAGGCTGCAAGGCAGATGCAATAAAAGACGGTCAACGAATACTCGAGATAACGGGCGGGGATAAAGAGCTTGAGCGGAATACTGCAGGAAAGCACATACAGGATGAACGATGCGGCCATTAGATAGACAAAGACCCGAAAAGCTCCCGGATATATGTTCTTCCGAGGCCGGCTAATGGCAAAAACCGCCAGGCCTACCACGGCTGCAAAGCTGCACCATCCGGCTATGGGTCCCCATTCGTGAAAGGGTAAAATGAAAGTCCAGTGCTCAATCAACTCCTTATGGAAAGGCCGCAAAACTTCATAACGTCCGACAGCAGTGTATTCGATTTTGCCGGCAATCTCCTGCATGCCCACCAAGCTCCCAAACCTCGGTGATTTGAAAACTACGTATTTCAGCATCATCAGGCACGCGCCTATTGTCAAAGGAATGAATTGAATTGCGATCCTGACTGTGGGCGTTTTCGAATCATCCGCCTCGTGCCGGACCAGGGACCTACCAATAAGATGAGCTAGGTAGAATAAATGCGTTGTCAGGCAAAGCAGAAAAATGTAAGGGATAAAAATCGATTGAACGAGCACCGTTATCGCGGCAAGCAGCAGGTGCTTGCGGGCAAGCAGGCAGAGGTACCCTATGAGCAGCGGAAATGCGAAAGCCCGAGGCAGCCCGCCCGACATTTCCCCCAAAAATAAACCGAAGAGGAAATAAATGCACACGCCCATCAGCGCCGCAAGATCGTCGCGGAGTTCGAGACACAAGCAGTAGATCAACAGGGCGGATAAAACGAACAGGATACCGGTGAGGACCTTCGTGAATTGCAGGGGATCCATAAATAGCGAGGCGACCCTGTAAATGGCGATAACACCCCATGAGACATAATCTCGCGCATACCCTGCCAAATAATCATTGGGATAGATGTTCGGCTCTAGCCACTGTTGCATCCAAAATATCTGCTGGCGGACGTCATCATTGATGACAAAGGGCGATCTGAAGGCCTGCCAGTGCGCTATCATATATACCGCCATAGCGGCTGCCGCTACAATCAGCGTATGTGGAATGCGTTTTTCATTCGGTTGCATCAAAGAGCCCCCTTTTCAGGTTTGTCGGGTATCTCGTCCGGTGGGGCGCAATTAATCGCCAATAGCTCACAATCAGCCAGTGCAGGCATGTTCTTGCTGCCCCCCATGCAGGCTCTCTGCAAAACCGGCAAACAGCATTCTGAAAAATTTGGGAGAGCATAATGCAGGTGAAATTGAGAGTCAATGAACACTCCTAACCCAAGTTCGTCACGCATAGCGCCCAAAACTACATGAAAAGGACGTTTCCTCCGCATAAATCGTTGAATTTACACGCTAGCGATGCCATTTTTTAAATTCCTGACGATATGATATCGCAAGACCCCGATATTCACTTTACAAAGGTGGACTGAGGGGGATCATCTCACTGGGCTGTGCTCGTTTCGGGATAGAGACTAATTAGTCGTAAGGACCGGCCCCGCCGGGCAAATCCCTCATTCGAGTCGACCTGTTCTGTTTCCTGAATGCAGACGGGCGTACCACTATCCCCAGTCCAATCGTGAATAGTCCCAGGCTCACTAAAGAGATTACCCTGCCGATGCGGAACTCATAGGGCATGTATTCCAATCTGATTCTGTGTTTTCCCGGCTGGAGCGGTATGCCTTGAAAAGCATAATCGGCTGGGATAACCTGGTACCGGGCCTGGGAACTGCCTTCCAGTGCAATTGCATGCCACCCTTTACTATAGGCGTCCGTAATCAATAAAATAGACGGGGCGCCTATCTCCACCTCTATGGTGAGGTAATCTGTTGATCGATCCAATATACGCACCTCGGAATTCGCCGGTGCTGTATCTTTCATGGGAATTCCCGGATCATTTTCGATCAGGACGGTCTCACGAGGATTAAAGCTTGAATTGTTAAGGGCGGTGAACATTTTCTCCCGGCTGTCAAGGACGGCCCAACTGTAGATTACGGACACGTGCGGCAAAGGGTTGCGCAGGAGTTGAAGGATACGCACCCCGCCCTGGTCCGGGACGACCGCATATTTGCATCGCATCAGATCAAAAAGGGGATGGATCTGCTTGAATGGCATATATTGCGTCACTTCGTCAGGATTGAAACCCTGCGTCAGGGCAACAAATTCAGCGTATCGTCTAATGACATAGGCGTCATAGCCCCATATCCCGCATGCTCCGTATAACATGCCTGCATTGGGCCATGGCGACATGAGGGCCCGCGTGTCCCGGGGCATTTGGGCGAAAAAGCCGGCAATCCGCTTGGGCAGGATCTCGGACGAATGAAAAGTGTCCCTGGATATCCGGGCAAACAGGAGCAACTCAGCCACTGACAGAATAACCAGAAGAAATGCGAGTTTCGATCTCCTGCCGGCGATCCCCGCAAATAAAGCCAGTAAACCGCAAGTGGCGGCAAATATGTATAAACCGCAGGTTGTGAATTGCGCTGCCGATTTTATGCTTTGGCTATCCCGGTAGAAGTCCTTCGAAAGGTAGCTTTCTCCGGTTTGAGATATGGCGGTCATTATATGCGCCCAGGCTTCCCGCAAGGGGCCCCAATGCACAATTCCGGCGCCGGCCAATATTGCGGCCAATCCCAGGATTATTGAAGTCATTGCAAATATTTTATATCTTTTAAAGCCGTCCCGGAGGATTGCATTCATTCCGACTGCGGAGAGCATTATAAGAAAAGTGGTAGCTGGAGAAACAAACTTAGAGGTAGACCTGAATTTGTCAAAGCCCGGAACATAATTATAAAGCAGCGAAAACCACGGCATGTGGGAGCCAAATGCGAGAAGCATAAGCAATATGACCATTATCGATAATTCGATCCTGGTCTTCTCCCTGCCGATCACAACCGCATATATGGCCAGCGCAAAGCCTGTGACACCGAAGAAGAGCGACATCTCCCACAAGTACCATCTTCCCCAGTAGGGGTATTCAGTCATGTTTCCGAAAAAACCCGGAACCAGCCACGTGACCAGATTCTCTGGAGGAAAAGAAAAGGAGGATGCGAATGCAAGAGAAGCGCCGCTTCCTCTCACGCATTCGCCCTGGGCCTGTACGCCGGGAAGCAATTGAACGGCGGTCAAGAGCACGGCGCCCAGATAAAAGGCCGAAAAGAGCATGCAGAATCGCACCCTCCGCTTCTCCTTTATCAGGAGAAGGCCGGCATAGAAGCTTGCCGCGATTCCCGTATAAAATACATATTGTATGTACCCTGCAAAGACCTGCATAGATACGGCGAAAGCACCCGCAAATACCCAGCGGAAAGATGACTCCGCATGGATTCGATCTATCGACAGGAACAAAAGAGGCGTCCACGCGAGGGTGCACAGGATTGTAAGATGACCTGCGTAAATACGCAGAAAGTGCGGTGCGCAGAACATGAACTCTACGGCGGCAAGAAAACAGGCAAGATGGTGAAGACCCCTGTAATGCGCCCAGAGGTAAAAGAACATCCCCCCCAGGAATACGTTCAGTGCTATGCTGACATTGGTTGCCTGTGCGAGAGGAAGGATCATGAAGACCCAATTGAGCGGGTAGAGAAGGGCGGACTGAAGCCCAGCGAAGTAGGGCGCTCCACCGAAGATGAAGGGGTTCCACAATGCCAGGTTCCCGTGTGCGAGTTCATTGAATCCGAAGTGCCGCCATTGAAGGCCATGAAGTGGGAGGTCCGTATTCAGGTTGGAGAGTACTACGTCCCCTGGAAAGAAAAGAACGTCCCAAAACATCCCGATTACCAGGAGCAGCAATGCCGAAAGTTCAAGCAAACAGATCCCGGAACGGCTTAGGGTAATATTGTTCAAATTCATACAGGCACTCCATCGTCAATAAAATTTTAATGTCTTGGTGCGAATATCACCCCGGTGAAGGCCGCGGCCGAACTTAGTTGACTATGCAGCAGTTGCTTTCATCCTGAATAATGCGTCAACTTGACCCCCAACTGGAGCCGACCCGCATTTGCGGACCGGATTCCATCCGAAAAAGCTCTTGGAATGCCAAATGTCCGTAAACCATACGATATTCCAATCAAAACCCGCAAGAAATAATTCCGATCAGACCAATTTGGGCAATTTGAGGACATACCACCATGCCCTCACTTAGTAGTTCGCTTCCCGCCCCTCATCATGTTGGAGGGGCTCAGGCGAATAAGATGCCATAGTAGCGGGTGACAGGAAAAGCCGACGCAACATGTACATACCACTTCCTGGCATGATAGACCACCCTGGCCCCAACCTTGACGAGCCGCCTGATGATCGAGTCTATGGCAGGCTTGACGCTCTCGCCCCAGAACGCGGTACCTCGAATCATGTGGAGCAGATTGTAGGCGAGACATCCGACGAGAAGCCTTGCTTGATTGGCTGCGAACCGATGGCAACTCGTCTTGTCCCATCTGAGGTGCTCTTTCCCTCTTTTATCCGGTTTACAATCTCAGCCCGACCATTGTAGATCGTGATTACTTGTTGTGCTTCAAGATTCGAGTTGGTCAGAATAAATCCGACACGTGGGAAGAGTTCACCCACTTGCCATTCTATTTTACAGACTACCCTTCGGGGCTTATCCCAGCTTTCTGCTCGGTAATGGAATTCAATCACCTTCACCTGTGTCCCGCTTGCGGGAGGACGACCGGCGGGCCTTTTCAGGTGCGGTGCGATGCGTCTTTTCATGCCACCGTTGCTGGAAAGCCGAATGAAGTGCGTGATGCGACGGTCTTCGCAAAACTCATAAAGACCTTGATTGGCAAATGCCGCATCCCCCCGAAGCCAATATTGCTTGAACCGCCGCCTGTAGCGATCAACCAGAGGAGAGATAAGATCCAAGACGCCATCGGCTGAATGTGCGTTTCCGGCTCTTAGCTTTGCACCCAAAAGGTCTCCTTTGCTTGTGCAGCAAAACAGAGGGTGATAGCAGACCCGTTCAAAGTAACCGTTAAAGGCTGCGCCCTCTTGCTTTCAGTGGACGGCGTCTTCACTGGAATTGACACCGATGGTGAGTCGCCTTTTGTTTCTTCGCCGAAGGAGGGTGTCGGCAGATCGGCTGAGTACATCTTCGAGGGCTTTCAGACCCCCACTCGTTGTGAGGATGTTGTTCTCAAAGCGAGAGAGTGCGGATTGGCTGGCCCCACCTGGCGGGGCCTGGAGTTTGTTCCCGCCCCATCGTGTTGGTAGGGCTCAAGCGAAAACTTCACGCTCCGCGAGGCGGTCATTGCAGTCCTCATAGCATGCCGCTACTTGATAGACTCTCTGGCGCAGCAACTGGAGCAAGGAATGATCCGTATGTCGAGGCGATCTCGCATCATCAATTTGGGACGCAGCACCACTGAGGATCTTGAACCTCTGATCGATCTCCCCCATGAGAAGAAAGCCGGTATCGGTGGTGATCTTTTGCGCCCTGAAAATCAATGCGAATGGATCTGTCGAAATCCGGCCGTATGGTGCCTCTCAGTCTGTCACCAACTGCGCGCATGCAGCTTTTCCTCCCTCCTGCGAATTTGCGCCATAATATCAGACAGTTGGTACGAATGCATCATAGTTGTCAGTCATACTCACGCATAATCCAGGTACAAACCCTCGACGCAGGGCGGAAGAATCGCACAGCCTGCAACCTCTGAATATGTTCTCAAATTGTCAACAGCAATTTATTTGCCGTCTACCTGGAAACCTGTTATGAATCAGCCCATTCGGAAATTAACCTTCGAGCATTGAGGGTAGATAAGCCTATGACCAGAAAGTCTATATTTTTTGACATCTTGCGCATAAGCATCCACCAGGTAATAATGCAGCGCAGGCGCTACCTGGGTGTGATACTGGCTGTCGCCCTGGGGACCGCTGGCTTCATTGCGATCGTCACTATGGGGAGAGACGTCAAAAAAACTCTGAACCGGGATTTGGATCTATTGGGTGGGGCCAACTTGATCATGGCCTACCTGGATGCTGGGCACAAGTACTCTAAAATGCAACAGTTTCAGCCTGAGACGATAGACGCGTTGCGTGCTCTGCCGGGAGTCGAGGCAGTGAGCGCAATCGTGTCAAAGCCTTCGTCACATTCTTCAGTTCAAAGGCACAACATTGGTTTCCATGTTGTCGGAGCAGACGGTTTCTTTTGGGATGTCAACAGTTTCACACCCGTCAAAGGGTCTTTCTTCAATGCCGAAGACATTTCCCAAAAGCGTCGGGTCTGCGTTCTGGGGACGAAGCTGGCGCTTAGGATTTTCGGTGACGTCGATCCGGTTGGTAGAATGTGCTGGATCGAAAACGAGCAATATCGAGTTGTAGGTGTGCTGGGAGGCGTTGCAGTTGGAGACCTGGTTGATTTTGGTTTTATCCCGATTACAACCGCAATAGAATACATTCCGGGGCTCCCCCCTCCTTATAAAATCTATATCCGATGCACAAGTTGGGATGACGTTAAAAGAGTCGCCGATGCGATTCCGGATGTGGTCCACCGGCACCAGCTCACGGACAGCCTCCGCATCGAAGTCAGATGGGAGGAACTGAAGCGGGTGAAAAGTATGGCGTGGTGGGTCGAGCTTTTTGTCTATTTTGCCACCGTGTCGACCTTAATCCTGGGAGGTTTCGGGATCTGGAACGGAATGATGGCAACGGTCAAGACCCGGAAAGCGGAGATCGGCCTCAAGAAGGCAATTGGGGCGGAGGACAGGGACATTCTGGCCCAATTCCTGGTGGAGGCTGTGTGCCTCAGCTTCACATCGGCGCTGCTGGGGGGTGTTCTTGGCCTCGGAGCACTAGAAATCGGAAGTTACTTTTTAAAAAGCCGCCCGCATGATACGCTTTTTCTTGCCTGTGTTGGCCTGGCCCTTCTGTTTTCTTTGGTTTTGGGGGCGGGCGCCGGTTTTTATCCATCCATTCGGGCCAGCCACATGGAAGTCGTAGATGCGATCCGCGATGAATAATATATTATCGTATGAAGAGGAAAATATTCTTCTCATCCAGGTCTCGGGACTGACCCATGCATACGATAACGGCACGGGACCTATCGTGGTGCTGCGGGAAGTTAGCCTTGGAATCCGAAGGGGGGAGATGGTTGCCATAATGGGTCCCTCCGGATCGGGAAAATCTACGCTTCTGTCGATTCTCGGACTTCTCATGAGTCCGACCGCAGGCAGCTACACAGTGCTGGGCCGGGATGTTCTCAAATTCGATCGCTCCTCTCAGGCAACTTTTCGCCGGACCTACGTCGGATTTGTTTTCCAGAGGTGCAATCTGATCGATACGTGCTCGGTGTACGAAAATCTGGAGTTTCCCCTGATATATGCCGGAGTGAAGCGAAGCGAGCGTCCTGAAAGAATTCAGGATGTCCTGGCAAGAGTGAACATGTCACATCGTCTTCATCACAGGGCAAATCAGCTCTCGGGCGGCGAACAGCAGCGGGTGGCCATCGCACGTGCACTTGTCAACAACCCCCTGATTGTACTTGCAGACGAACCGACGGGCCAATTGGACCGCATGCACGGCGAACTGGTAATGGATCACTTCGAGCAGATCATGTCGGATGGAGACAAGGCTGTACTGATAGTTACCCATGATGCTCAGGTAGCCTCCCGGTGCACCAGGGTCTGCTTGATTGAAGACGGTGTCCTCAAGTCCATTTGACATTCTGACTGGTTTGAAGTACACGACAACAGTTCAACCAAGCTGATTTGTCCTTGTAATTTGAAGCCCTAAGTTACTTTGACCGTGATCCCTGAGGAGAACTGGTGACCCGATGATTAAACATTCCGGAGTTATTGTGATTCTTTCCCTGGCAGCGCTCGTCCTGCTTGCGGCATATCCTTCAGAGGCGCAGATCAACGCCGGGATGCCGGTCAAGGAGGACCCGCCAATCGAAGGGGTAATGGACTTTGCACGCTGTGTCGGGGTGGCCCTTCAACAATCCCCGTACCTTACCAGGAGTTCACTGGAAATCGAAGTCAAACGCCTTGACGTATCCGAGGCCAAATACAGCTTTATTCCTACTTTTTCCGTACGGGCCCAGTATTATGTCAACGCTCCACCTCCGATCAACGGCTACACTTTTAAACCTTATTTCATTCAGTTTCTTACGGACCCGTACAATCCTATCGAAATTTATTTCAATGTGGGCGCGCGTAAAGATCTGACCAAGATGGCAGTTTATGCCCATCTCCAGATTATTGCCGACTACCTCCAGCATTTGGCTCAGGGATTCCTGCAATTGGAGTCTGTGGACCAAATGGCCGAATATCAGAACGAAATTGTTCCTATAGCCGAACAAAACCTCGCTTTTGCCCACAAAAGCCTGGCTATGGGTGGTGCAGCTTTGTTGGATGTTGATATTGCCGAGCAGCAACTCGCATTCGCTCGTGCCGAAAAGGAAAGACTGGCCACGTCACGAGCCACCATACTGGAGGGGATAAGGAACTTGATAGGGCTCAAGCCGACAGATCCTCCACTGGAACTCGACCTGAAGAATGCAAGATACCAGATATTGAATGACTTCAACCCGGCGGATGCGACCCTGGAACAGGCCAAGTCCAATTCTTTCGAACTCAAGAGTATGGCCATCAGGAAAAATCTCCAGGAAAAAAATGTCACCCTGACTTACTTGAGGTATCTTCCCCATTTAGTGTGGGGAGTGCAAACGGCCGACCCCCTCACGGGAGTGGAAGCGAGCGGCCTTTTCTTCACTGTAGGGCTCGAGATGCCCATCTGGGATGCAATGAAACGACACCACGATATTGTCCGGCAAAAGATCGTTCTCAAGGAAAATATTGCCGATGCTGAGACCAAAGAATTCGATTTGACCACCAGGTGGCGTGAGGCGGAGCATAGGCTTAAAGACGCGTCCGCCGATCTCAAAATAGCAGAGGCGCAGCAAAGACTGGCCGTTGCGAGGGAGCGTCAGGCTGAAATAAGCTATAGAGCGGGCAGTCAGCAGCTTCCGGCCTATCTGGCGGGGAAAAGAGCAGGATTGGATGCTCAGAAGGACATAGTGGCGAAAAAGCTCGAATACGACAAAGCTGTTCTCGGGCTGTGCGCCCTTTCAGGAGATCTTATTAATCACTTTGTAAGGTCGGGTTCTTTTGATGAAAAGATCGATTGAGCCTGCAGGTGGTGCCATGACCAAGTCCTTTGCGAATGACATTTTTGAATGCCGAACAAGCGTGCGTGCAACACTTAAAGCGGTGCTGCT
>JBEKQE010000035.1:0-33795 GCA_049520035.1 Syntrophobacteraceae bacterium
GGGCCTGATCAATAAAATCAAGACCCTCAAAAGGCAGGCTTACGGATTCCGGGATTCTGAGTACTTTAAACTACGGCTCTACCATCTTCATACACAGAGGTACTCGTTAGCCGGATGAACCCTAAGTTTCCGGGGCGATGCGGCCGGATCATATCTACAAACGCTGGCAATCTCATCATCCCGCGCCGGCTTACGGCTTGCAACACGCAATGGGAAACGAACTACTACACGGGAATAGGGTTGCCGGCCATCGCTCGTATGTCCCGGACGCGCCAACATACACTACAGTGCCTTGGTAAGTACCCTCCGCGACGCTCCAAAACTTACAGTTCACAGATGGATCATTGGGCGGGAACAACGCGCTTTTTAATCCGAAATTTAATCCGGGGACCACGCAATTAACTTGGTCGCTGGATGAGTCATATGTACAGTTCTCAAACTCTGGATTGGCCCACAATGCGTTGGGAACCGACCCCTTATTTAACGTCGTTTTCGTTGGCGTCGCGGTGTGCAAGAATTCTTTCACATTGCAAATATACGCTGTGGACCCGTACGTTTGTACACATAACTCGTTCATGCCGAGTGGGCCTCCCGCAACCGCCCCGCTCGTGAGGGCTTTCGAC
The DNA here is from genome assembly GCA_049520035.1 of Syntrophobacteraceae bacterium. Classification (GTDB taxonomy): domain Bacteria; phylum Desulfobacterota; class Syntrophobacteria; order Syntrophobacterales; family Syntrophobacteraceae; genus SbD1. The sequence goes on from JBEKQE010000035.1 coordinate 624, forward strand.
GGACCAACGTAGTGGGATACGGTCTGGGCATCCACCTTCATACCGTAACAAGAAATCAAACAAACAACCGCTGCCAGCAATGCGAGCTTTCTCATTTTCGCTCCTCCTCTGTGATTGTTAAAGTTGACGGTGCTGATGCAGGAAATTTCGGTGGATACTCTACTATCATTGGACACCACAGGGGTACGTCAGTGCTATAATTCCGAATAATGCATACCTGACCACCAACGAATCTCGAAGGGCATTCTTGATTCGTCCAACACCCTGAAAAGATCCCAGGACATCTTCAAGGCAATAGAACCTTCCCATATACGAATCAAAAACACAAGAGAAAGGTCAACGGGACCGGTTTGGGCAATTTCAGAACACACCACTTTCCAGCATGGTAGACTACTCTTGCGCGAACCTTTACAAGCCGCCTGATGATCGAGTCTATGGTATGTTCACACATAATTCAGGATGATAATTTCGCTTTGGGGACGGAATGTAAAAAATCTTCGCTAACGTGCTAAACTCACTCCATTCGGTCATCTTAGCCGGCTTTCGGCACCACAAACGAAGTCATGGCACTCAAATTTACACAACTATCATGGATATCCCCTTATGAACTAAAATCATTTCACGAGTTTCTGCACCTCTTCCGCAGGCACATCCCATATGCCGCGCAGAACTACCATGTCCTCCCCGTTAGCTTTGAGCAATTTTACATAGGATACCTTCAAAGAAGGTGTTTCTTCTCCCGGTTTGGGCCACATATAGTCTACCCAGCCAGCCCCTTTGGTTTTGGCGACTTCGTTAATGGCGATGAAAAAGAGTTTCCCGTTGGAATCCTTGAGGTCGACCATATTCTGGCCTTCCATTTTGTACTTGATCGGGTGCATTAGAACCCTACCCGACAAATCCTGGATCACCATATAAGTGCCCGCGAAAATGAACTCACTGTCCTTGCCTCTGAATTTCGGGAAAGCCGCCTTACCCTCCTTTTTCAGAAGAGCGGCCGCTTTATCCACCTTGTCCATGATCATCTGGGGGGTTGGCTTTGTGGATTCGCTGGCTACGCAGGCATCCTCGGATTCTTTGGCCAGTTCGTCTGGGGTCTTTTGCGCGAGAGCGGGAATTGCACTAAACAGAAAAAGGGCGCAAAAAGCAACAATCAATTCTTTAAAAAACACTTTCATGATCTCCTCCCGTACAAGTCTTCTTAAAGTTTTTACCTGATTTGGATGAAAACGGCTTTCCCCTCCTCCGTACAGCGCTCGTGGATCTTTGAGGGGTTGTTAATAAAACTTGCCATTGGGCGGCCAAAGCTTCATATGCACTTAATCTGGAATAATGCATCGAGTTCCGTGCTATGCATCCGAACCGCATTTTAGGGTCGGATTCTGCTCGAAAAAACCTCTTGAACAACTTCAAAGCCCGCAAAACTATACGATGCCCCAATCGAACATGCAAGTGATATGTCGGCAGGGTGGTCTGGGCAGTTTCAGAACACACCACTATCCCCCGCTGTCATTCTTTCTGAGCTCAATGCAGGCTTGAATTCCGAGGGCAACTCTTTCGATTGATGGGCATTAAACAGGAGTTTAAGGAATCAATCCACCAGCCCTGAGATTTATCTGTAAATTCAACCACTTCCAGCCAATACACCCGTAGACCCTCCTTCAACTTTGAAAGCCGAAACAAATTTGCTAAAATTTTAGATGGTTGCTCATTTTTCTCTTGACTTAGTAGACCCTGCTATGCATATTTGCCGCATGGCGCACATTCATAAAAAAATGAAAAAGGGTAGACCCTATTACTACTACCGCGAGATGGGCAGGATCGGCGGGGAGCTCAAAGTCCTTGAGCAGATCTATCTTGGCGGCCCTGAGCGTATAAAGGAGATGGCTACCGCCGAAAGGGGAATCTGCAAAAATATTTTGGTGCAGGAGTTCGGAGCGCTCTGGCTTGCCAACTCGATCGCCAACCAAATCGATCTTGTAGCAATCGTCGACTCGGTGGTTCCGCGAAAACGCAATGAGAAAGGGCCTTCGGTTGGTGAGTACTTTCTCTACGCTGTACTCAACCGGATGGTTGATCCCTGCTCAAAAAGAACTCTTCCCGAGTGGTATAAAAGCACGGCTATTCAGCAAATCAGGCCTGTTGAGATCGAGGCCCTCAGTTCGCAACGATACTGGGAGAAATGGGAAAGGATCACACAGGCGCAAATCGAGCAGATAGCCTCGTTATTTTTCTCAAAAGTTCGTGCGATCTCAGAGTGCCGCTCGGATTGCTTTCTGTTCGACACCACCAATTATTACACGTATATGGCCGCACAGATGGAGTCCGATCTTGCCAGGCGCGGAAAAAACAAGGACGGAAAACACTGGCTGAGGCAGGTGGGGCTTGCGCTCCTGGTTTCAAAGAAGGGCCGGCTTCCGCTCCTTTACCGGGAGTATGAAGGAAATCGTCATGATTCCAAGGTATTTTGGCGGATAATAGATGAGGTTTTCTCTGCCATGCGCGAGTTCGCAGACCCTGGAGCCGAGCTCACCATAGTTTTTGACAAGGGAATGAATGCTCAGCAAAATATTGAAAGAATCGATGAAAGGCCTCACTTCCATTTCATAACCACCTACTCTACCCACTTTGCCCAAGAGTTTGTCCGTGTAAAGCTTTCGGATTTCAAACCTGTTGATTCCCCGAAGAATCGTGAGCTCGCAAGGCTTGACAGAGAAGATGATCAAATAAAGGCTTGGCGCGGCACGGGGGACTTTTGGGGGCGACAGAGGACCGTTGTCGTTACCTATAATCCCAGAACTGCCGCAAAGCAGAGATATAGATTCGACAGCAAGATGCTCGAACTCCAGGAAATACTATTTGAGCTGCGCAACAGGGCCAAATCCGGCAAGACTCCATGGAATAAACTAAATCATCTTGAGAAAAATTATTTGCAGGCCTGTGGAAAGCTTTTCCTGCCAAATGACCTTTATCAGTTCGACTTGGAGAAGGAGGAGGGAAAACCGAAATTCGTTTTCAGGAAAGATTACTATCGAATTGGCAAGTATATAGAAAAATTTGGGAGAAACATCATCATCACAGACCACACCGATTGGTCGACCGATGACATAGTGAAAGCAAGCCTTGACCGCCATATAGTCGAAGAGGCATTCCGGCAGTCAAAAGATGACGACCTGGTGAGCGTACTTCCCATCCGGCACTGGACAGACGGAAAGATTCGCTGCCATATCTTTACCTGCATGGCCGCACTGGCCTATCTTCGAATTCTGGAAAATCGGCTCCATCAGGCTGGGATTCCAAAAACGGCCTCCTCCGTGGTGGAGCAAATGCGCAAGCTTCATTCCTGCCTCTGCTGGTATCCAGGCAAGTCCAGGCCGCAGAGGATCATCGAGGAAGTCACTGAAAATCAATCCGCGATACTCAAAGCTTTAGGCTACCAAATCGCCAGTAGGGTCTTACAGAAATTGAACTGATAACTTACCGAATTCGCAAAGCAATTACCCTTTTGTGCCCTGAGATTCCTTAAACTCCTGTCTAAAGTTCCGGTTGAGGTGGAAGTTACGATTGGGAAGACATGGGCAGAGAAGTAGACAAAGCCAGCCTTAGCTTCATGACGGCGTCGGTTGTAAAATGTGGTCGCTTCAATTCGATCTTAGGCGCTTCACACCCGAGTTTCCGATCTCATCGCACATGTTGCCGGTTCAAGGGAATCCACATATTAAGATCGTAGGGCGTTATGGGTGGTCCGTTCTGTTAGTTCAATGGATTGGCAAGAACATTTAATTTCACATTATGTTGAATTTGCTGTCCCCGTGTTATTAAGGGTGACGGTGCGGTTCGTTGTGCTCGATACGCTCCCAGCGATCTTAACGCTATTGTGGTCGCAATCAATCATTGTCAGAGATTTCTGGAAATAGTAAAAGTAAACATGGTGCCTTTTCCCAAAATTGAATTCATCCAGATGGAGCCACTATGTTTTTCTACCAGATCCTTGACTGTGGTTAGACCCAACCCTAATCCATCAACGTTAGCTGAAGTTTTACCTCTCTTAAATACTTCAAAAACGGTTTCCTGCACAAGTTCATCAATTCCACATCCGTTATCACAGATGGAAAATTCGTGAAACTCGTCGGTTTTGTGATATTCAACCTTTAATTGGCTCAAGTCATCCCCACCATGTTTTAATGTATTATCTATCAAATTTCTAAAAATACGATTTATGGACAACCGATCTGCCTTAATTTCTGGGAAATGCTCAGGTTTTTGGAACCATTTAATACCCCTTATTTCCAAAAGTGACTCGATGCTTTTTCTAATTATTGTAAGTTCATCATGGATATTAACATTCTCAATATCAAGTTGGTGTTCACCAGATTGGATAAACACGTAAATATTTTCCATAAGTGTAATTATATCTTGAGAAACGTGTTCCATGATTTCAAAATAATATTGTCCCTTGTCATCAAGGTGTTCTGCGTACTGTTTTTTCAACAACATCGCCATGGTGTGTATACCAATTGCAGGATTTTTAACATCATGTATGACTGAATAGGCAAATTTTTTATTTCTATTAAGAATAAAGTCTTTTTCATTCTTCTCCGCAATGATTTCTCGAATTATGCTCCTAAGCATAACACCAAACATTATAAATATAAACATAACTACTACAAAACAAATTATATCTTCTTGACCGTAAGGTGATTCGTAATAATTAATGAATCCACCATGTAGATGTGTGGTCATAAAGTTATTGAGAGTAATGTCGATAATCTGATATAGAATGGCGAACAGTATACAGGTAACTATAAGATGGTCGGCGAAGAACTTGCGGAGATTTATTCGGTTTATCATATTTATTTACTCCGACATTTCACAAGAGATATCGGGCTCTATAAGCTTGTCTTTTGTGTTTCAGCATAGTCCAATTTCCAGCCCCACTGCGACTTCATCTCGCCTGTTGGCAGTGGCTCAGAGAAGAAGTGTAATTCAGAATAAGGCACCAACTTCAGTGCCAAACGTCCCAACCGCGTTTTTGGGTCGGGTCTTTCCTCAAAAAACTTCACTTGCGCGCCTGAGACTAAAAAAAGTATACAACCTTGCCACAAAAATACGCAAGTGAAATGTCAAGGGAACACGTTTCTGCAATGTTGAGACACACCACTACCCCACGCTTGGTGATTTCGCCCTGCCGTGCCGCTCGGTGGCGAGCTTATGCGAATAGAATCTGGCAATAGCGGGCGAGAGGAAAAGCGGACTCAACATGGGCATACCATTGTCGGGTGTGGTAGACCATTCTGGCCATGAGCTTTACAAACCGCCTGATGATCGTGTCTGTAGATATTCTGGGGCCTACCAGAGTTCCAAAGATCTCTCCTCTTTCTCGATCTGGCGAGTATCGTCTTGCGTATTCTCACTTCCAAATCATGACCCATGTCCACATGGGCGGTCCCTAAGTCCGGCCGGCTGAAAGTCCCTGTCGGGTTAAATCAAAGCCTTTGGGAGATCCTGTCAAATCATGGCATGGCTACTGAAAATGTATGGGGAAACATCATAACGTGCTTGCCTCCCCATTCCCGAATCCTGGATTGATCGTGCTTGGCCTCAATAACCGCAGATCGGCCTACAGCAACCATCAGGAATTAACCAAATTAGGTTGCTCGGTGGAACTTGCTTGGGTTAAGAGACTTGTGGCCGGGTATTTTTCCAAGTTAGCAGGCATATTCAAGTGGAGACAGACAATCGTTGGAAGGGCAAAATCAGAGAAGCAAGTAAGAACAAGGATTGGCAGGGTAATCAAAATCGCTGATGATGTGACGGACAACTCATTATTGAACTGGCCCGTCCAGGCAAATGGCGCCGATGGGTTTAAATTGGCCCTGTGCCTCATTTCCCGTGGGCTGGAGGGAGTTGATGCACGTATTGTTCATACACAACACGACGAGATAATAATCGAGGCCAGAGATGCCATAGAGGATCAGGTGAGGGAGATTGTGAAAAAGTCGATGGAGGCGGCATTGGGACGGATGATCCCAGAGGTCCCGTTTGTGGCGGAGATCAGAGTGGCTGAGGCTTGGGGATGGGATAATAAGAATGAAACACAGGGAAGAAGGATTTTAGAAGTGTGAAAATCGAAAGAGACCTATGATAGCGTAACAGATGCCACAGATGGGATATTCAAGGAATTCTGTTGGTATGGGCGCAGCCACCTGATCGAAGAAACACTTTCATGTAACCACTTTGAAGACAAAAATCCCATATGCGATGAGGAGGACGGTATCCTGGGATTTTGAGAATGCTGGTCCACCTTATCTGGGATACGGCGTTCTGGGGCGAGAGCGTCAAGCCGTCTATAGGATCGATCATCAGGCGGCTCGTGAAGGTCGGGGCAAGGGTGGTCTACCATGCAAGGAGGTGGCATGTACACATTGCGTCTGCTTTTTCCTTCGCACGCTATTATCGCATCTTATTCGCCTGAACGCTTTCACTCTGACAGGCGGAAAGCGGGCTACAAAACTCCGGGGATGGAGGTGTGTCTGAAATCGCAAAAACCAGTGCCACTGAGACATTTGTTGCACTGTCGATCGGGAAATCGTATGATTTTGCCGACTTCGGAGCTGCAGGGGGAAGTTTTTTAGGCAAAAATTCGATCTCGACATGCAGGTTGGATGCGGAGCACAGAAGTTGATGCATTATTCCGGATAATACCTTCTATTCGCCTGAGCGCTATCGAATACTCTGGGGCAGGGGAATCGAGCGAATCAACTGTTGGGAAGGAGGCGTGTCCTGCAATTGCAAAAACCAGTCTCATTGGCCTATTACTTGCGTATTCGATAGGGAAATTGTATGTTTCTGCGGGCTTTGGGGTTGTTCAAGAATTTTGCTAACAGACCTTGGTAAGGACTATTTTGACAAACTTAACTCGAAACGACTCGTGCCCTACCTCGTAAACCGGCTAAAAAACGTGGGCTACGAGGTAAGTCTGACGCCACTCGAAAGCGCGGCCTAAAGAACTTTTCGAGACAGACAGACAGAATACCCCTGATTTCTCTTGTGCTGCGCCTTTTTTTGCCTTACATGTACTTGTTGCATTGTGCGTTTGAAAAAGTGGTGGCAGGGCTGAATTTCTGAAGGTGGGCGTGGGTTCGGGGAGCAATCTGTCGTATCGGCCTTAGGATTAACGTTAAGATCGGCGTTCTTTTTGTTGTTACGCACGGAAAATCACAATCGGAGGAGGGGATCGTGAAAGGACTGAAATACCCTGTTTTGCTCGTTCTCGTGGTTTTATTCTCTTTTAGCTGCGTAGCCTTCGCGGAACATGTGTTCAACTGGCATAAGGTCAATTACATTGGTCATGAAATCAGAGTATTTCGATGTTATGATCAACAAGCTTGCGGCGAAGCATGCTATAATGACGAGGGATGTCGGGTGGCCAGTTGGCACGGTCCCAAGGCGGGAGGTGATTGGGCCAACAAGTGCGTCCTGCGAGACAGCACGGCCGGTGGGCGTCAGACCGGGAAGCGGGATATTTGGTCGTGGGTTAAGTAATAACGCAGGGTCCTTCTTCAAAACCATTGCAGTTGAACAGGACGATTCCGGAGGAAATATCGGTGCGCCTTTTTCCTAGAGAAAGGGTAGAGTAGAGAGCAGGTTTGAAGCCTGCCTTAAGTGGGATTTTGAGGCTACTTTCTAAACACCTGAAACTCATTCCCACACTCCTCACATTTCTTTTCCCAAATCTTAACCGTCGGGACTCCCAGAATCCTCCCCACCCATGCGACGATGGTGGTAAAGGACAGCTTGGATTTCACATTCTCGCCTCCACACTCCGGACACTTCGTTTTTATTCGTGGATCTTGAATAATCATGGCTCGGTCTCCCATTTGCTGAATGACGTTGGTGTCGATGTCGATTTGAGTTAAGATCAGTTGGCTGAAAGTAGATGGTGGATGAAATTTACATGTATTCATATATGTAGGGAGAAAGCATTATTTCAGCGGAGGGAAGATGCCTGGTCCGGCGTCATTAGTTCGAACCCTCTCAGAATGCAACACGATCGGCGACCTCCACTAAACCCATACCTGAAACCCATGTCAATTTGCACCTTGCTCCTTGACCCATTGTTCAAAAATATTCTTGCAAAACCGGAATGTTACTGTAATATCATTTCAGCACCAGGTTCACCTGCTTTGCCCCCTTCCTTTTGATAGCCCCCGAATCAGGGAGGCATAAATGGTAAGATTCAAATTCCTTCAAACTGCCAGAATTATTTTTCAGTTTTGCGATATCTCAGGTCAGGATGACGATATGGAACGGGCAGTTCTGGGAAGCGAGGCGAGTCACAACGCTTATAGCGCTGACGGTTGCCTGAGTCGCACTGAGAGTAAAGTGTCCACCGATATTTCCTGCCTCAGCACCGTCAACTTTAATAATCACAGAGGAGGAGCGAAAATGAGAAAGCTCGCATTGTTGGCAGCAGTTGTTTGTTTGATTTGTTGTTGCGGCATGAATGCGGAGGCACAGACCTGGACTACGGGGGCGGTGTCAACGTACCATTACGTTGGTCCGTCGAAGGGTTCGACCGATGGTAACGCTCATGGCATCGTTGGCATGAACGCCTTATGTCAAGCAACCTACAAAGCCACCGCGCATATGTGCAATACGGATGAGTTTTTCCAGACGGCGGCTGTTCCAAAAGGCGGTCAGCTGAACCCCGCAACTATGTGGATCCAAACGGCCTTTCACGAGTGTATTTATGACGGTTATAACGTAATGTGCTGGATGTCCGGTATGGGCCGGATCGCGGAATCACCTTGGGCGAACTCGTGTACCTACACCGCCGAATGGACATCCAACGATCCGTCCCTGTCCGGCAGCATCTTGGTCGGAGGTTCAGGGTACGGAGCTGGGATGTCAAATCAGCCGTGCAACTCGTCGTATCCAGTTGCTTGCTGCGCCCCGTAAGCCGGATACGGTAGTTTTTTGGAATCTCACTGTTTATAGATTTGACCCGGTCACATCGCGGTGGGAACTTGGATGATATTCAAATCTCTTAAAACCGCCCATAGCCACCGAAGCAAACGTTCAACGCACAACCCAAGCTGGGAGGAATCGTAAGGCTCCTCCCGCTCTTGCTCATAAAGTCGGGTTGCACGTGAACTCACCTCGGTAACCTACTCACAATCCCCCAGAGGACAGACTCCGCTTTAAAAACCACCGCCTACATATATAAATACCTGAATCCAAACCCAAACTCATTCAATACTTCCACTCACACAAGCCGGAATAGAAACAATTCTCTCATCCCCCCCAAAGGAGCTGATCCGTTGGAAATCCATCAGTTATTCTCCACCGTGGGAAGCAAAATTTCCCAGCTCTTCGTCTCCAATCAGGTTTTAGAAAACATTCTCGATCTGAAATTGGCCATAATTCTCATCGCCGTTTCGCTCATCATCTCATCTCTGGCCCTACTTATTCTGGTCTTGTCCCATCACAGATTGAAAAAATCTCTCATGCTGCTCAAATCGAATTTCAGCCCCACTCTGCCCAAGTAATTCCAAATCGAAAGGAGGTGGAAGTTATAAGGTTCTGGGTATTTCCATTCATCCCCATTGCGATCATAGCAGCACTGGCTCTCCTCTACGACAGGTCAATGGAGTATTCCCTCATTCAAAAAGAGGCCACCTTAGCGGTCATTATCGTGAGTCTGCTGACACTCCTGGTCCTGGTGCTGCTGATTTACCTGCAACGAAAACATAAAAGCCGGAAAGGAGGACCATACAAGTCCAATGAATAAATGTGAGTTCAGTACGCCCAGTGTAGTTTTGATGGCAATAGGCGTCCTTGTTCTGCTGTGGCTAAATGGGAAACTGCTTGGGGCATCCTTTTTCTTTATTGCGGCAGTTGTGATTGTGTTTCTGATCCTGCTCATCTCCTACCTTGTAATCCGGTTACACGATGATCCCTTGCTGGAAAAAATCAAAAAATGTCTCGGGATGGCTGATTCCAAAAAAGAGGAGGAAAACTGAATGAACCAATGTATTCTTACAGGCAATCTGGGCGCTGATCCAGATATCCGGTATTCCCAAAACGGCGACGCCATCGCCACATTCAATCTCGCCTTCCGGCTATCAAAAGACAAAACGGGCTGGGTCAAGGTGACATGTTTCAATAAAACGGCCGAACTTGCCGAAACCTACCTCCACAAAGGGGCCAAGGTGCTTTTGTCTGGGAATCTTGACTATAACCAGTGGGAAAACCAAGAAGGCCAACAGCGGACCTCAATCCAACTCATTGCCAACAGGATCGAGTTTATCAAAACTGACGGCAGGGGATTCGAAGGCGGGCAGCATGATAACGGCGATCCCCCCTTCTAAAACGAAAAGGAGAAATGACCAATGGCAGTTCAAGAAAGAAAGAATCAGGAAACCAATCAGAGGCCAAAGCTCGAAGAGCGGTTCATAATCAACCTCAAAGGAAGAGACTTCGTCGTTTATGCGGGTCTTCTGGATCTCGCTCATCAGAAGGGCCTTCAGGGAATCACAGTGGAAGCCGTGCAGTTTCCCTCATAATACGCCCGTTCAAGGGACAGCCGCAGACATCACCAGGCATCCGGCGAACGCCCCGTCTCTGGTCATGGACAGTGATCATAGACAGGTCAGGAATGTAGAGCGTCGAGAATGGCGGCGGTCGGCCTGCCCGCTTCGCGCTCGCACGACGCAGAGTCGTTATTTCTTTTCGGTAGGGTACTATATAAGTCTATCATACGAGGTCAGTTGGGGCTACGAGGAGCTTGAGAAACAAGCGTGTCTCGGTCAGGGCACGTGTAAAGCTGAGTTGAGCGACGCAAGCGTTTTTTGGTGACCGGCTTCGACCATTGCCAGGCGGATTATGCACAGGGCAATCATGTCTACGAGGATCTCCCGGTGAGAAGATCTCATCCCTCCGGTTACCGGCAATTGCCGGCGACACCCACGTAAAACAATGGAAAAGACCCATCAGGTCAAAAAGGGGTTTTTTACAACCAAGCCGTCAAACCGGAACGCATTCTGAAGGTCTTCAGAAAGGACAAACGAGCAGTTAGCGGATTTTGCAGCCTGCAGGATGAGGGCATCCCAGAAAGAAATATTATATTTGCGATGGAGATGGACGGCGGCTACGACCATATCGAAATCGGCGACAACTACATCCATATTGGACATGAATTGCATGAACCATAGAGCATCTTCTGGAGGAATGGGTCTTAGGATAAAACCTTATCTCTCGTGGATGTCTTCTCGACCCCAGGTCTTTTTGCCGACTTTTGCTTTGCTATGCGCATAGAACTCATCGAGTCCTCTTAAAGCAGCTTCCCTTGCTAAATCAGTGGAAACAAATTCCTCCAGCCTTGCCTTGACAATGGCGTTTATAGAGGCACAGGGCATTCTTGCGTCCAATAAGTCATAAAAAGCAGGCGAATAGGGGCATGGGTGAATAGGTGTCGGCAAGGGGGGTAGGGCCGAGCTAACCGGATAAGTTTGTGCATTGGAATTGGAGAAGGGGCCGGGCCGAACACGTCCGGAAAGGCAGGTGGAATTCGTCGCTCTCCTTGACCGGACTATGCCGCGCCTCTGGTAACCAAAAACTCTTCAGCTCGCCGCCCCCGCTCTTTCACCCTTCACCCTTCGCCCTTCACTCCTCCCCTGGGCCGGCGTCGGGTTTCCTGTTCACTGCTCACTGTTCACTGCGCACTGTACTTACGCTTCCCCTGCGCCATCTATTGACCCGCCAGGGGTGGTATGTTAAATGGCAACGTTTGAATCTGCTCTTATCGGCCGGATATGGAAAGGTCTTGCATTATCTCCACAGCTCGCACAGTGCGGCGATAATGCGCTTGAATTGAATGAGATCGGGAAGCCTCATGCACGAACTGGCTATTGCCCAAAGCCTGCTTGAGATCATAGTCGATGAGTCGAAGAGGCATGGGCTGGAGCGCATCAACAAGGTAAAACTTCAAATAGGAAAATTTGCCGCCGTGGTTCCGGAGTCGCTCACGTTTTGCTTCGAGCTGGTAAGCCGCGATACAGTGGCGTCCGGGGCGCTGATCGAAATCGAGAGTGTGGGCATTACCGCCCGGTGCGACAAGTGCGATTTTTCCTTTGACGTGGAAGACCAGGTATTCCTCTGCCCCCGGTGCGGCGAGCCCGCGTTGGAGCTGCTCAGAGGACGGGAGCTTTCCGTGACGAGCATAGAAGGTGAAACGGGAGAAGACGATGACGGAAATCAAGGTCCCAGTAGTTCGTAACATTCTTCAGGCCAATGAGCGGCTTGCGGCGGAAAACCGGAGGCGCTTCGACGAAGCGGGAATCTTTGTGGTTAACCTCATGAGTTCGCCAGGCGCAGGCAAAACCTCTCTATTGGAAAAAACCATAGACGCGCTCGCCGGCCGGATCGGAATCGCGGTCATCGAAGGGGACCTCCAATCGTCATATGACGCCGAGCGCATACAAAAAAAAGGCGTACAGGCCGTGCAGATCAACACCGATGGGGGATGCCACCTCGACGGCAACATGATTCAGATCGCGCTGGAGTCCCTCGACCTGTCCGGAGTTGACCTGCTGATAATCGAGAACGTCGGAAACCTCGTCTGCCCGGCTGAATTCAACCTCGGCGAGCACGAAAAGATCATGATACTGAGCGTTGCCGAGGGGGACGACAAGCCCGTCAAATATCCGCTCATGTTCCAGATTTGTTCCGTCCTGCTGGTCAATAAAATCGACCTTCTGCCCTATACGGACTGCGATATGTCAAAGATTCGGGAAAGGGTAGGGCAGTTGAACGCCAGGGGGAAGATTTTTGAAATTTCATGCAGGACCGGAGAAGGTTTCGCTCCCTGGCTTTCCTGGATAGAGGAGAAGGTCGGCGAGCACCGGACGCTCCGGGCGGGTAAACAGAGCTAGTGACATCCTCATCCGAAGAAACACGCCTTCTTGAGCCTGAATGCGCCCAGTGCGCAGGCACGGGTCGCCGCGTTTTGGTGAAGGTCCGGGGAATCGTGCAGGGCGTTGGCTTTCGGCCCTTTATTTACCAGTTGGCCAGGCGCTGCGGGCTCAATGGCTGGGTCCGAAACCAGTCGGACGGCGTGGAAATCCAGGTCGCAGGTCCTGCCGGCTCGGTCGGCGATTTTATCGGCTCAATTTCCTGCGAGCCGCCTCCTATGGCCAGAATCGTCAAGGTAGAAACGACCGACCTGCCATATCAGGACCTCGGAGAGTTCAGGATAATCGGCAGCCGGGCGCTACAGTCGCGCTCGACCCTTATTTCACCTGACGTCTGCACCTGCCGGGACTGTCTGCGGGAACTTTTCGATGCACGGGACCGAAGGTCCCGCTATCCCTTTATCAACTGCACCAACTGCGGCCCGCGCTACACTATAATAAAGGACATTCCCTACGACAGGGACAAGACCACCATGGCGCAATTCAAAATGTGCCCGCAATGCCGCAGTGAGTATGACAACCCCCTTGACCGGCGCTTCCATGCCCAACCCAACGCCTGCTGGGAATGCGGCCCGCAGGTGTGGCTCGAAGACGCGCAGCGAAACACGATCGCAGCTCGCGATGAAGCCATTGTCAAAACAGTAGCGCTGCTCGATTCAGGGTCTATTATATCGATCAAGGGACTTGGCGGCTTTCATCTTGCGGTAAAAGCAACGGACCAGGCGGCTGTTAGCCGGCTGAGAAGCCGCAAAATACGCGAGGAAAAGCCTTTTGCGGTAATGTTTCCGGACCTCGAAGAGATCGGACGCTATTGTTGCCTGAACAGCAGGGAAGAAGATCTGCTCAAGAGCCCTGCAAGGCCCATCGTGCTCCTGGCGAGACGCCCGGATCGTACCGCGCCTGTAATCGCTGAGAGCGTCGCGCCAAACAACAGGAACCTGGGCGTCTTTCTTCCTTATGCGCCCCTTCATTTTCTCCTGTTTGCGAACGCGCCGTACCGTGCGCTGGTGATGACCAGCGGGAACCAGAGCGATGAACCCATTGTGATGAACAATGCGGACGCCCGATCGCGTCTGAACGGGATTGCCGACTACTTTCTTTTACACGACCGCGAGATTTACATGCGGTGCGACGATTCGGTGACTCGTGTCCTCGGGGGTTCTCCGCGCCCGATGCGCCGGGCAAGAGGCTACGCGCCGATGCCGGTTTTTCTTCGCGACCCTGTCCCCTCGGTCCTTGGCGCCGGGGCCGAGCTCAAGAACACCGTCTGCCTTACGCGCGGCAGGGAAGCTTTTGTCAGCCAGCATATAGGGGACCTGGAAAACCTCGAAACACTGCGCTCCTTCGAGCATTCAATCGCCCACCTGGAACGGATACTGGAGATCGAACCGCGACTCATTGTTCACGACTTGCATCCCGACTACCTGAACACCCAATGGGCGCTGAAACGGCAGGATCTCCCCAGGATGGCCGTCCAACACCATCACGCGCATATTGCTGCGGTAATGGCAGAGCGCGGGCTCGAGGGGCCAGTGATCGGTCTTGCGCTCGACGGGACCGGTCTTGGTACTGACGGGACGATCTGGGGCGGTGAAATCCTTCGCGTGGATAATCTCGGATTTGAACGGCTCGGCCATTTCCGGCAGGTACTTCTGCCGGGTGGCGCCAAGGCCATAAAAGAACCCTGGCGCACGGCGCTTAGCTATCTCTGGAGCATCGACCCGGATGACGTCGAGCGCAGGTGGGCCGACTTACGGACTGTGTGGGCGAAGCGGGAAGCGGGAAGCGGGAAGCAGGAAACTGAAGAGTTTTTAGTAACTCAAAACCCAAAACTCAAAACTCAAAACTCTTCTAAGCAGGGAGCAGGGGATGTAAAAATAATTTTGCAGATGCTCTCGCGGCGGCTGAATTGCCCGCCAACCTCCTCGTGCGGCAGGCTTTTCGACGCCGCAGCCGCTCTTTGCGGGATACGCCTGTCCGTCAATTACGAAGGGCAGGCGGCCATCGAACTCGAACAGGCGATCGAACCGGATGACGGACATTACGAAGGGAGATTGGAAACCGGTGGGGATTGTATTCTAATCGACCAGTTCCCAATAATTGAGGCACTAATCGAAGATGTCAGACGCGGGGTCCCTGTGGGTAGAATCGCCGCGCGCTTCCACAACAGTGTAATTCACATTCTTCGCGAGGCCGCAGTGATTGCAGCCGAAAGAACAGGCCTCAATCGTATCGCCCTTAGCGGCGGGGTTTTTCAGAACGCCTATCTTTCGGAACGCCTGGAAAGAGATCTGTGCAGGATGGGCCTGGAGGTTTACGCCCATATCGAGGTTCCCGCCAACGACGCGTGCATTTCTCTCGGCCAGGCGTGGATTGGCGCCCAAAAGATGCTCATGGAGCATTGATTGCAGGTCCGATTTTGAACCGGAAATTGTTCAAGGAGCCTTTCCAAATGAAATACCTCGATGAGTACAGGGACCCTCAACTGGCAAAAAGCCTCATCGAACGACTTCGGCACAGATCTTTCTCCAGGGGAGAGATCAGGCTGATGGAAATCTGCGGCACGCATACTGTAGCCATCTTCAAGTCCGGCATGAGACAGCTTCTTCCGCCGGAGATAAAACTGATCAGCGGTCCCGGCTGCCCTGTGTGCGTGACGGCGAACGAAGATATAGACAGGGCGATATGGCTTGCTCAGCAACCAGGGGTGATTACGACAACTTTCGGAGACCTGGTGCGGGTGCCCGGTTCGTCTTCATCGCTGCATATCGAGAGGAGCAGGGGGGCTGACGTCCGGATCGTTTATGCAACGCTGGACGCGCTCCAGATCGCCCGTGACAACCCGGACCGCAAGATCGTGTTCATAGGCATTGGGTTCGAGACCACAGCGCCGACTATCGCTGCTGCGATCCAGCAGGCTTCGAAGCTTGGGGTGAATAACTTCTCGGTCTTCTCGGCCCACAAGCTGCTCCCGCCAGCGATGAGAGCGCTCCTCGATGCCCGCGAGGTCAATCTGGACGGGTTCATATGCCCTGGTCACGTCAGTACGATAATCGGCGCAGGCGCATACCAGGAAGTGGTGGACAATTATAAAACGCCTTGCGTGATTACCGGCTTCGAACCTCTGGACATTCTGCAAGGCATCTCCCTTCTGATCGACCAGGTCGAAAGCGGGCGGGCCGAAGTTGTGAACTCGTACCGCCGGGCTGTTTCCTGGGAAGGAAACTCTGTTGCGCGCAAACTTATTGACCAGATCTTCGAACCTGCCGATTCCACCTGGCGCGGGATCGGGATTATTCCGAAAAGCGGACTCGTCTTTCGTCCGGGTTGGAAGAAGTTCGACGCGGCCGAGCGGTTTTCGATGCCTGAGATCGCAGTGAAAGAGCATCCGGGGTGTAAGTGCGGAGAGGTCCTCCGGGGAGTCATGACCCCGCCGGAATGCCCTCTTTTCCGCAAAGTCTGCTCGCCGCAGGACCCTAAAGGACCTTGCATGGTGTCGAGCGAGGGGACCTGCGGAGCGTACTACAGATATCATGACCAATGATCGGCAAACGGATACCTGAACCGGAGAATCGCAATCCAGAGTCTCGATATATACCGGGGGGATAACAGTATGGACCCAGGACTCATTCAGCTCGACCAGGGAAGCGGCGGGCGAGCGATGCACGAACTCATCGATACCCTTTTCGTAAGCGCCTTCAATAACCCGCTCCTCGCCGAAAGAAACGACAGCGCCGTTTTTGAAATCCTGGGTGGACGTTTAGCCATGACCACGGATTCATACGTGGTCGACCCTATTTTTTTCCCTGGAGGCAACATCGGGAGCCTTGCCGTGCACGGGACAGTGAACGACCTTGCCATGCGTGGCGCAAAGCCGCTCTACATTACAGCCGGCTTCATCCTGGAAGAGGGGCTTGCTTTCGGCGATCTGGAAAAAATAGTCGGGTCGATGGCGGAGGCCGCTCGAGAAGCCGGCGTGCAGGTGATTGCGGGCGATACGAAGGTGGTCCCGAGAGGAAAGGCCGACAAGGTGTTCATCAACACTTCCGGAATCGGGATCGTCCCGGCGGGAATCGACATAGGCGGCCAGAGCGCCCGGCCGGGCGACCTGGTGCTGATTAACGGCACGATAGGCGACCACGGCATGGCGGTACTTTGCAAACGGGAGGGTCTTGCATTCGAAAACGAGATTCTAAGCGACGCTGCGGCCCTTAACGGGTTGGTTGACCTGATGCTGGAGGCATTTGCCGGAATCCACGTCCTTCGCGATCCTACCAGGGGTGGCGTGGCGACGACCCTAAATGAGATAGCCGAACAGTCCGGGGTGGGCATCCGGCTTTTCGAGGAGGCGCTTCCCGTTCGGGAAGACGTCCTCGGCGCGTGTGAAGTGCTGGGATTCGACCCGCTTTATGTGGCCAATGAGGGGAAAGTCCTGGCAGTTGTGCCTGCACAGGGCGCCGACGCCGTGCTGTTGGCCATGAAGTCCCACCCGCTGGGGCGAGCTTCATGCCTCATAGGGGAGATCGTTTCCGATGATCCGGGAAGGGTCTTTCTCCGTACCCGGATTGGAGGTCACCGTCTCGTGGACATGCTCCGGGGCGAACAGCTCCCGCGTATCTGCTGACTCAACCTTTTTCCCGCTCCCTCTGATGTGAACGCTTATGATTCGGAATAACGAGTTATCATTCGGGATTCCACCAAGAAGGGACTGTGATGTGAACGCTTATGATTCGGAATAACCGATGCTTATAAGAGCAAAATCCCTATCGGCCGGGAAAGGGGCCAAATGCCTCCTGTGCGGTAACGGCCTGGATGACATCGGCGGCTGTATAAGGATTTGCCCCTCCTGCGTGCGAAACCGGCCGGATGAAAGCAGGGACCGAATCGAACAGGTTCACGCCGAATCCAGAGAGATGTTCGGCCTGCCCGCCCGTCCCGCAGCTAATCCTGATGGAATCGAGTGCAAACTCTGCTTTCTGCGCTGCAGGCCTGGAAAGAATCAGAAAGGGTACTGCGGGGTGAGACACGGGAGCAAATCGAGCATGCGAACCGATGGCCGCTCGCGCGCTCTTGTCTCCTTTTACTACGATCCTCTCCCTACAAACTGCGTTGCCGACTGGGTCTGCGCGGGAGGTACCGGCGCTGGATATCCCCGGTTCGCCCATGATTGCGGCCCGGAAGTGGGTTTCTACAACCTGGCCGTTTTCTTTGAAGCCTGCAACCTCAACTGCCTCTATTGCCAGAACTGGTCATTCAAAAAAATGCAACTGTCGCCCAGGTGGTCGAAGGTCGAAACCCTGGAAAAGGCAGTAAACGATACTACAAGCTGTATATGCTTTTTTGGAGGTGATCCCGGTCCACAACTCCCGTTTGCCGTTCGCCTCAGCCATGCGGCGCGAAAGCGAAACCCTGACGGAATTCTTCGAATCTGCTGGGAAACGAACGGTGCTTTGCATCCTTCCGGACTGAAGGAGATGACCAGGCTGTCCATGCAGTCCGGCGGGTGCGTCAAGATCGACCTGAAAGCCTGGAACCCAGGAACGCACCGCGCTCTTTGCGGATGCGAAAACTCAAAAATACTGGACAATTTCGCCAGGGCAGCCGAGTGGTCTTCAGAGCGCCCGTCTCCACCGGCGCTGGTAGCCAGCACCCCTCTCATCCCGGGATATATTAACGAGGATGAGGTGTACGGGTTGGCCTCCTTTATAGCTGGAATAAATCCCGATATACCTTATGCCCTCCTCGCCTTAGCTCCGCAATTCGTGATGGACGACTCGCCAACCACCTCCGCCGCCCAGGCCCATGCGTGTCTGGGAGCCGCAAAACAGGCCGGCCTCACCCGCGTTCGCCTCGGCAACGAGCACTTGCTCTGTTGACCCTTGCATTGTGAACTTGTAATCAAACAATATGATCCTCTGAATGTAAAATATTTAATCGAAGCGAAGCGACGTGGAAACTTTCACTGGGACGAGTTATAAATACGTTCTACATGCGAAAGGGAATGATATGAACGAAATCGGAGAGAAAACTTGCTGCCTGGACCAGACCGGACCGGGAGCGCCGGAAAGTCCTGGCAATATTTGCGCGGCGCCGGTATCGCTCCAGGCGGGCAAACCTCCACGCTGACCGCCCAAGGCCACAAAGGCCCGGCAGGGCCTTCCCGATTTGAATCAGCCGTTTGTTTGCGGTTCCATCGAAACCCCAGCCGGAAAAGTGCCCGGAGTCGAATCAAAGCTTAATTTCCGTGACAGGTTAGGTACTTATAAAGTCCGCTGGGCCATCGGACGCATGCGCTACAGGATCGATCCCGGCCTTTATGCATTGGGGGCCCCCGATGCGGATTCACCGGTTCTGATATCGGCGAATTTCAAAATGAGTTTCGATCTGCTGCGGGAGGCTCTGGCCGGCAGAAACGCCTGGATACTGGTCCTCGACACCGACGGGATAAACGTGTGGTGCGCGGCGGGAAAGGGGACTTTCGGGACTGACGAACTCACGCGCATGGTCGAATCCAGCGGACTTGCCCTGGTTGTGAGGCATCGAAGGGTTATCGTCCCACAGCTTGGCGCTCCGGGAATTTCTGCGCATGAGGTGCAAAAACTTTCGGGATTCAAAGTTGTCTATGGTCCTGTACGGGCTGCGGACCTTCCCGAATTTATGGATTCAGGCATGAAAGCCGGACCCGGAATGCGAATGAAGACCTTCACAACCGGCGAGAGGTTGTCGCTGGTTCCCGTCGAGATGGTTCACGCTTTCAAGACCCTTCTCATGGTCCTGCCGTTAGTGTTTTTGCTTAGCGGATTTAGCGGGCACGGCGGGTTTGTTTCGAATGCGCTCAGGTTCGGCGGTTTCGCGGCCCTGGGGCTTATCATGGCGATAGCAGCCGGCTGCCTGGTAACGCCCGTGCTCCTGCCCTGGCTCCCCGGAAAGGCTTTTTCGCTCAAAGGCATCTGGCCGGGTATTACTTGCGCGCTCCTTTTTCTGTCGATGCGCAACGCCACCAGATCCCTGCCCGCAGCCGGCTGGCTGGAAACTGCCGCCTGGCCCCTGATTATTGCCGGCGTCTCAGCTTACCTGGCCATGAATTTTACCGGGTGCTCCACCTTTACCTCTCTTTCCGGTGTTAAAAAGGAGATGAGGTGGGCGGTCCCGGCTCAAATCACGGCAGTGGCGCTGGGAGCTATTTTCTGGATAACTTCGATTTTCGTCTGACGAGGAACTATGGGCAAGCTGGTTTATATCAAGGACGTGGTGACTCTGCAACTGGATGGCGAGGGGTGTACCGGATGCGCTATGTGCGCGACCGTCTGCCCCCGAGCGGTTTTTGAAATATCGCACAGCAAAGCCCGGGTTGCCGACAGGGATTCGTGTATCGAATGTGGAGCATGCGCCCTCAATTGTCCGGCGGGGGCCGTTTCAGTCCGGGCCGGGGTGGGCTGTGCGACGGCAGTAATCAACAGCATGCTGGGAATAAAAACTTCCGGCTGCGACTGTTCCATCGACCAGTACGAACTGAATGAAAAAATCCCCGCCAAAGGCGGCGGGTGCTGTTAGCAGTGATGTTGAGTCCGATGGCAGGGCCTGGAGGTTTTTGGTGCGAGGTCAGGAGGAGGTGTGCATGAGCTTTGTGATTTTGAGCAAAAATGACGGTATCGCGACCGTAAGGATTGAGAGAGGGAAGGTGAATGCTTTTAACGGGACGGTGGTTTCGGAGCTGCACGATGTTTTCCGAGCCATTGAAACCGATGAGAGCGTCCGGTCGGTGATCCTGACGGGTACCGGCAGTTTTTTTTCTTTTGGGTTCGATATTCCCGAATTCCTGAGCTATTCGAAGGGCGAGTTCGAAGGATACCTGGACGCATTCGCCGATTTTTACCTATATCTGTTCCGTTTTCCGAAGCCGCTGGTAGCCGTGTTGAACGGCCACACGGTTGCCGGGGGCTGCATGCTGGCGATCGCCTGCGACCACAGGCTCATGGTCGATGGGAAAGCGAAAATCGCGCTCAACGAGATCGGATTCGGCTCGTCGGTATTTGCCGGAAGCACGGCCATTCTGGTTTATTGCATTGGTTCGAAAAAAGCCGAGGAGGTGCTTTTTTCCGGGCGGATGTATTCGGCGCGGGAGGCGCTGCAAATCGGACTGGTCGATGAAGTAGTGCAGGAGGATATGCTCGAGGCCAGGGCCTTGGAAGTTGCAGGGGAATACGCCGGCAGGGATCCGGCTGCCTTTGCAAGCATCAAGAACCTGCTGAGGGAACCCGTTTCCGAACGGATCGCCCTGCGGGAAAAGCGTTCGATAAAGGAGTTCGTGGATATCTGGTATTCCGAGAACACGTGGGAAAAGCTCCAGAAGATTACGATAAGAAGTTGATGAGGCCACGGGTGGGGGCGGGGGATTTTCTATCAGTTGATTTTACAGTTGACAGGTTAGCTTCTTTTGCCTGTGGGCTTTGATTTTCGCGATCAGCACGGGCAGAAATTCCTGGCTGTTCTCCACCACGCCCAGGTCAACCTGCTGGAAAACAGGGGACGCCGGATCGTTGTTGATGGCGACCATAAGCTTCGCCCCTGTGACGCCTGCCATGTGCTGCTGCTCCCCCGAGACACCGATGGCTAAATAAACCTCCGGATTCACCATTTTCCCGCTCTGTCCGATCATGGCGTTCAAAGGCGCCCATCCTTCATCCACGACTGGACGCGTGCATCCTAGGGCGGCATCCATTATCTCCGACAACTCTCGAATTGTTCCCCATCCAGCCGGGCTGCATGCGCCGGCGCCGCCCGCTATGATTACTCGCGCTTCCTCGAGCTGAATACTTGGCGATGTCTCCCGGACCACTTCCAGGGTCCGTACGCGCGGTTCACCCGTTTCGGACGCAGGGATGCGGACTATCTCACCTTTTCGGCCGCTGTCCGGCTCGGGTGTTTTGAAAACACCTCTGGCGACAGTCGCCATCTGCGGACGTTTTTCAGGGCAGATTATGGACAACAATCCACCATATGCGGGGATCCGCTGCTCCAGGTTTTTGTTTTCATCGAGACTCAGGCCGGTACAGTGGGCTGCCAGGCCCGTAGCCAATCGGGCCGCCACGAGGGGGGCAAGCTCGCGTCCCATGAATGTCGAACCTGTAAGGACGATCTCCGGCCTGTGTTGCCCGGCCAATGCGCAAATGATGTCCTTGTATAATTCGGGCTGATAGAATTCCAGCGCGGGGTCATCGGCGAGAAATACACGGTCGGCCCCAGCCTCTATCAGCTTCCGGGCGGATTCTCCCGGACTTCGTCCCAGCAATATGGTTTCACACTTCACGCCAAGTTCATCCGCCAGTTCCCTTGCCTTCCCAAGGAGCTGAAGGGATACAGTCTCCACGTCACACTCGCCCTGCTCGGCGATGACCCATACCGGACCGAAGCCTCTGCCCATACTCCTGATCTCCGATGTTGAAGGATGGTATCTCGCCGGGGGCGGGACCATCCTCCAAGATTAAATTATTCCGGCCTCATCGAGCCGGGAAACGAGCTTGTCGGCTTTCTCCTCGAGGTTTCCCTGCAGAAATTCGACATTTCTTCTTTTCTCAACAGTTGCCATTTGCGAGACGATCGTCGGAGACCCCTTGGCTCCAACCATCTCTTCGGGAATCCCCAGGGCATTGCGGTCCCACTGTTCGATCGTTTTCTTGCGGGCCTTGAGTATCCCTGAAAAACTAAGCGCCCGGGGTCTGTTGAGTTCCCTTGTAACCGTAAGCAGGGCAGGCAACCGGACTTGCACCCTGCGATACCCGTTTTGCCAGTCGGCAATAGCGATCCATTCATTCGGTTGCCGACTTTCTATTTTTCGGACCATGGTCACAACGGCAATGTTCAAGAAAGCGGCAATCTGCGGGCCTACCCATTCGGTAGCCCCATCGCTGCTCGCCATGCCGCAGAAAACGAGGTCGAATGAACCTGTTTTTTCTATGCCTTTTGAAAGGGTGAGCGCCGTGGCGAATGCGTCCGCCCCTCCGAAGGCCCGGTCACACATCAGAATCCCCCGGTCTGCGCCGAGCGCCATGCATTCCTTCACAATATTCCCGGCAGGAGGGGGCCCCATGCTGATTACGCTGACAAAAGCGCCGGAAGCCTCCTTGAGCTCAAGGGCTGCTTCCAGCGCATGCCTGTCCAGTGGATTGATTACGAGGGGTACGTCACACCGCATAAGAGTTTTTGTAACCGGGTCAATCCTGATCTTGCATATCTCTTTGGGATCGGGAACGGCCTTGACGCACACGATAATCTTCATTCTCGCCTGCCTGGAATTGTGGCGGCGGCAAAGCCGCAGCCCGGGGCACTCATAAGATCAACCAAGGACCCACCGGGAAATTATTACTTTCATTATATCGCTGGTTCCGGCCGAAGGTCCGAGCACGAAAGCATCGCGCAGATACCGGGTCACGGCGTATTCTTCCATGCACCCGTAGCCGCCGTGAATATCTACGGCCATCTTGGCGGCCCTCTGGGCGGCTTCAGTGGTAAAATACTTGGCTACAGCAAACTCATTGCTGCATCGCTCTCCCCGGTCCTGCAAAGCGGCGGCCCGGTAGGCGAGCAGGCGGCCTGCCTCCAGATCGATTTTCATATCGGCCAGTTTGTTCTGAATGGTCTGGAGATTGCTTATCGGTTTTCCATAGAGCACTCTCTCGTTGGAGAATTTCACCGAAGACTCCAGACACGCGGTTTGCAGCCCAAGGGCGCAGCCCACCATCCCGCCGCGTCCGACGTCGCCAATGGCGGCCATGCTGACCCGCAATCCTTTCCCTTCCTCACCGAGCAGGCATTCGACGGATGCCCTGCATTTCTCGAGGCTCAGTTCGCCTGTATTGCATCCTCTCATACCGATTTTATGCTCTTCGTGCGTCGCTTTGAAACCAGCCATCCCTTTTTCCAGAATAAAAGCGGAAAAAGCCTTGGGATTATTCTCGTCTTTGGCGACAACGGTGATGGTGTCGGCAATATGAGCATTGGTGATGAAACACTTGCGGCCGGTAATTACGTAGTTGTCTCCGTCTTTGGCATAAACGGTCCGGCCGCCGGTCGGGTCCGACCCTCCGGTTGGCTCTGTCACGGCCACGCTCGCCAGTCGTTCTCCAGTGGCAAATTTTGAAAGATATTTTTTCTTCTGGGCCTCGGTTCCAAACCGGACAATGGGATCGATCCCCAGCGCAAAAACCTGGAGCATCATAGCTGTGGCCACGGAGATCCGGCTGATCTCCTCGAGCGCAATCATCCTTGCGACAAAGCCGAGCCCCAGTCCGCCATATTCCTCCGGGATCGTGATTGCCAGCATCTCCGCATCACCCAGCGCTTTAACCAGGTCAGGCGGTACCTTGCCCGTTTTTTCCATTTCCGGCACGAAGGGCGCCACCCGGTTTTCAGCAAACTCCCTAGACGCTTTTCTGAACATTTCCTGCTCTTCGGTGAACGTGAAATCAATCATTAGATTCTCCTCCTTCAAGTCAAGGGATGACGATTCGCTATAGAGCGGGGAAAGTATTTCACTTAAGTTGCGCACTCGCTTAGAGAATACCTCATTATATCTGTCCGCTTAACGAGAAATTGAACGGCGGCCATAGTGTTTGCATTCCCTTGCATATAGCGGTAAAATATTCAAGCGAAAATTTGTGAATATATTATGAAGCCTTACGGGATCGGCATGATCGCGGGAGCAATTCGCAGGGTGCTTGACGCCTGTTGAACCTTCCAGTGAAGCTTTTCAATCCAGCCAGCCACAATCCCCTGCCCGTTGCAGCCCGATCGGACACGGGGCTGATTTTGGATCTGATTCAAAGTAAGGATGTAAAATTGATTGTGTTCATCCGCAAACAGCGGATGAGACACTGGAGGTGGAGATGAAAAGAGTTGATTTATACGTCGAAAACGGTTTCTCAGAATTGAATTTCAGGAATTTCCTGGTACACGATTCGCCTTATTTCAAGATACTCAACTTCAATTTCAAGGCGGGCCAGGAGCTTCCCATTCATTCACACGATATCGAGGGTCAGGTCAGCATTGCCGTACTGGAGGGCGAGGGTGAGTTTCTCGGAGACAAGGGGACGGTCTTGCCTGCGGAGCCTGGAAACGTCCTGATCTCGGAGATTTCCGAACCCCATGGCCTGAGGGCAAAGACGGACATGCGGGTGCTTGTGACAATCGCACCGCCGATTTGAGATTCTAGAACCCCCTCATCCATTCGGGCTTCAGCGCCGTCTGTCCCCTCAGAGCGCTCTCGAGCGACTGAATGGCCTTTTGCTTGTCCGCTGGCATTTTAACCTTGAGCGGAAGGTAATTGGACGCGTGATTGGCAAAGAAAAGGCCGCGGGTCATGTTGGTGTGAAAGAGCATTTCCCGCAGTTCTTTGAGCATTTCGTGAGGGGTGAGCAGCTCGAATTCGCCTTCCTTCACCTGCGCGGCCAGGGGGGTGCCGGGGTAAATCATTAGCGTGAGGACGCCGACGTAGTTGGGGTCGATAGCTGAAAGCGCCTCGCCCGTTGCGCGCGCATGTTCGAGAGATTTTCCCCGCCCCGCAAGCCCAAGGATGACCATTGCCGAGAGTTTCATTCCGGCAGCCCGGATTTTCCGTCCGGCCTCGATCATCCGCTCCGGCGTGTGCCCCTTGCGCACGTTTTGTAATACCTGCGCATCCCCGCTCTCCAGGCCGAAATAGACGATCCCCAACCCAAGGTCGCGCAATTGGGCAAGTTCCCCCTCGGTTTTGCGGAGAATCCCCTTGGCGTTGGCGTAGATTCCGACCCGATGGATCCACGGCATCTTTTCTCTTATACGTGACAATATCCTTACGAGCCTTTCCTGCGGGATAATCAGAGCGTCGCCGTCGATCAAAAAAACCCTTCGAAAAAAACCGAGGTTGGTGGAAGCGTAATCGATATCCGCATCGATTATGGCGTCCTCTTTTATCGTGAACCGCTTTTCCTTATAGGCGCCGCAAAAGGTGCACTTGTTGTGGGAGCACCCGAGGGTAACCTGGAGCAATAAGCTGTCCGCTTCGCTGGGAGGCCGGATGATAAAGCCCTCATAGTGCATTTCTTCCATGTTCGGTCTCCACGTGATGGGTGTATGTAATGAAAACAGTATAGCCTCATTATGAAAAATGGAATACGATCATTTCCAAAAGTGGAGGATATATGGAGAGGCGGAAACTGTCTGTTTACGTTTTGACCTACAATGAAGAAGCCAAGATACGCGACTGTCTCGAGAGTGTTACCTGGGCTGATGAAATTGTTATTGTGGATTCTTTCAGCACCGACCTGACGCTCCCGATTTGTGAAAACTACACCGGCAAAATTTTCCAACAAGAATTCGCCGGTTTCGGCAGGCTGCGAAATATTGCCATTGAGCATTGCATGAACGACTGGGTACTCAGCCTCGATGCCGACGAACGGGTCACCCCCGAGTTGCGGGAAGAGATCTTGAAGAAATTAGCCGACGCCCCGGATGCAGACGCCTATTTCATTCCCCGAAAATCCTATTTTCTCGAATATTGGGTTCGCCATTGCGGCTGGTATCCGGATTACCGGCAGCCCCAGCTCTTTCACAAACGCAAAATGAAGTACCGCGAACAGCTTGTCCATGAAGGTTTTGACGTTGCCGGAAAAGTCGGCCGCCTGCGGGAGCACGTGATCCAGTACCCATTTCTGAATCTGGACCAATTCTTGAAAAAAATGGACCGCTATTCTTCATTGCGCTCGGAAGATATGGTGAAGCAGGGCGCCTCGTTTCACATCTCGCAGGTTCTCACGCATCCTGCGGCCACGTTCTGGCGCATGTATTTTCAGAAACTGGGCTTCCTTGACGGCAAGGTGGGGCTAATACTGTCGTTGCTATACGCCTATTATACGATGCTGAAGTACGCCAAATTATGGGAAAAGCTGCACTCACAAGACGGCAGATGAGTGCAGCGATCCCGTGTTATGAAAAGAGGCAGGCGCTCACGCGAAGACGCCAATACGGGCGCTCTCCGGCGCTCTGTTAAGAGTATTACCTTTTAAATGGGCATCGGGTATCCCCTGTGGGGGACATGAAGGACTGCTGTGAACCGTTGCGTGGCTTTGGAGCCTTTCCGCCTGTTTGTAAGCGCAGCCATATTGAACTTTGTTTCCTCTGAGTTTTGCTGTATAAAAGATGTGTTGAGCTTGGATTCATTTTTGCTTCAGTCTTAATCTCGACTCATCCACTTTCCCAGGTGCCTGTCGTTAAGGCCCTGAGCTACAGAGCGTATTCAGCGGGAGATGACTAGAAAGATGGGTTCCCAAGCTGTTGAAACTGCTAAAACTGACCAGCGCCTCTTAACCGGAAACAGCACCGGTCTACCGGATTCGACGCTTTTCCGGGCCTGCTTCAGCCGTTTCCCCGATCCAGTGATAGTTACGGATTTGCACTCGTCAATCCAGTTTCTCAATGACTCTGCACAAACTTTTACAGGCTGTACATTAAAAGGCGGAATCCGCCTGATGTGTTCCGATATTTTGCGCAGCGCCCAAAATGGACAGCAATCTCTGATCGGGGAGTGTAACAGTCGAGGGACCCTCGATGAGTTTAAGGTACATCTCAGGAATTACGCGGGCCACTGGCTGCCTTTTTTACTATCCGCGCAGTTGGTAGATGACAGCGATGGCAACCCGGCGGGATGTGTGTTCGTGCTGCGGCCTGCCTCATTAGCTGCCCTGACGTTGGGAGACAGGACACGGGATCATATATTTGCCAGCGTAATCGACCATTTCCCTATGCCCTTTTTCATCGTTGATACGAACTTGACGATCACTTATATGAACGAACATTTTGAGAAACTCACAGGTTACAGCAGCAGTGAGGTGGTCAACCGCATGAGTTGCGCTGAAGTGCTGCGAGGTTCTTTCTGCCATACGGATGATTGCTTGTTGAAGCGGGCGATGGAAAAGAGGACGTCCCTCGCCGGATTGCGGCAAACCGTTTATGATCGTGAGGGAAGAGAAGTCCCTGTGGCGGTGCACTGTTCCATGATTACGGATTCGGAAAACAGGGTGATTGGGGGATTTAAGGCCCTCAGAGACATAACCCCGCTCTTCGAAGCCGAACAGAAAATCAGGATGCTTGTGGAAATTACCCAGGAGGGTATCCTGATGGTTGATGAAAACGACCGGGTAATTTACGTCAATTCCAAGATGGCCGAAATACTCGCGCATCATAAAGATGATCTGGTCGGAAAAGACATCGGGGGACTCCTTCCACTCCAGTTGCTGAGCATTGCACGCGATCTGGCCCTGAAGGTCGGTGAGGAACATTACCAGGAGGTGCGCTTCTGCAGTACAATCCAGCCTGCTGCCAACTCAAACCAGAAGGATCGCGTATTTGAAACCTACATAGTTGTTGCCAAGTTTGGTAAGGGCTTTATTACTTGTATGTATTTCCAGGACCTGACCAAACATATTCAAATGGAGCGGGAGCTGTTGAGCGCCAACAGCTTTCTCAACAACATCATCAAGAGTTCGGCGGACGGTATCGTGGTAGCCGATCTTGAAGGCAGTGTCCTGATTTACAATGATTCGGCCGAGCGGATTCTGGGATACGGCGCCGATGAGTTGGTGGGCGTTCCTGGTTCTCTGTATAAGCTTGTCAGCCCTGAAGTCGCAAGAGAGAATTTGCGGCGAATGCGCAGCGCCGAGCATGGCCCGCCCGGCAAACTCACCTCCACTCGAGTAAGTCTGGTCAGAAAAGATGGTGAAGAGGTACCGGCAAGTTTTTCTGCGGCAATCATATGTGAGGGCGGTCGTGAGATAGGGACTGTAGGCATATTTTCCGACCTCAGGGAACGCTTGCGGATGCGCAAAGAGTTGGAAGAGACCCGAATGCAGTTGATGCAAGCCGAAAAGATCGCTTCCATCGGAAGGCTGGCGGCGGGCATAGCTCACGAAATCAATAACCCTCTTTCCGGCATCCTTATATTTGCCGATGTACTCATGAGAGATTTGTCTCCCTCCAATCCGCAATGGAATGAGGACCTTCTGGAAATCATCAATCAAACTATGCGCTGCAAAGAAATTGTGGCGCGTCTGTTGGAATTCAGCAGGCAGTCAGTGAATCAGAGATTTAACTACGATATGAACTCCGTCATTCAACGTTCAGCAGAACTGTTGACTCATCAGGCGCTTTTTCACAATGTCGAATTCGTATTCGACCTTCAGGCCGATATCCCTGCGATGCTCGGCGATCCGGGCCAGCTTCAGCAGGTCTTCATCAATTTCATAATCAATGCCGGTACGGCCATGAACGGCAGAGGGAGGGTAACTATTACCAGCAGGTTTGATCCGGTTTCCGAGCAGGTGATGCTGGAATTTGCGGATACAGGCCCGGGAATTCCGGATGAAATCATCAGCAAGGTGTTTGAGCCGTTTTTTACCACTAAGGGGCCTGGGGAGGGTACAGGACTAGGGCTTTCCGTCGCATACGGAATAATTCAGCAGCATGGCGGCAGTATGTCGGTCAGGAACGTTCCTTCGGGTGGCGCAGTATTCACCGTCGTGTTGCCATTGGACTGTCCTGAAAATACCATTGAGTTCGTTTCTTTAAACTGAGGTCAGCCAGTTAGAATCAGAGATCGTTAAGGGTGACAGCATGCAAACCGTTTTGGTTGTCGATGACGAGAGGGTGATAAGAGAAGGCTGTCGCCGGCTTCTGGCGCCGGAAGGATATGAAGTTCTGACCGCGGAAAACGGCAGGGAGGCGCTGGATTTACTTTTGACCGAATCTCCGGACGTGATTCTTTGCGATCTTCTGATGCCGGTAATGGGCGCCTTTGAGGTCATCGAGGAGGTTAGGATCAAATACCCCGATCTGCCGCTTGTAGTTATAACCGGCCATGGTACGGTGGCTACCGCGGTAGAGGCAATGAGGAAAGGCGCATACGATTTTATCACCAAGCCTTTCGCGGCCGATCACCTGATCCTGATAATAAAAAGAGCACTGGAGAAAAGGGCGCTGGAGCTTTGTGCCCGTCAACTGCAGGAGACCCAGGTCCAAAACCTTTATGACCTGTCCGTGGAGAAGAGCCGAATCAGGACGATTACTAATTGTATGGCGGATGGAGTTCTTGTTACAAATCGCCATTTGGAGATAGTGCTTCATAATCCTGCTTTAATGAGGCTGTTCGAGTTCCCGGCATCTTTGCAGGAACCCTCCGCTCTGCCGGATGACATTGCATCTGACGGCCTGGAGAAAGATCTCAGAGCCATTGTGGATTCATGTTGGGAAGAGTCCGGGCAGATTTCACGAGAGTTCTGCAGAGGGGGTAAATATATCCATGCAGTGTCCGCTCCCATCCCCGGATTGGACAACCAGGTCCTGGGTACTGTAACCCTTCTTAAGGACGTTACCATTTACAAGCAGCTCAATGAAATGAAGTCCAATTTTGTGCAGTTGGTTGCTCACGAACTGCGTTCCCCCCTGGCCTCGATCAAACAACTTTTGACTGTCGTGCTCGATGGCCTGGCCGGCGAACTGGGGGATAAGCAAAAAGAACTTCTGGGTCGTTCTCAACTGAAGATTCAGGATTTGCTCGATCTCATCACTGACCTGCTGGATGTGACCAAAATCGAGAGCGGTCAATGCTTGCAGCAAAAGGCGCCTGTCAATCTGGCTGAAGTCCTCAATCATATTATCGCGCTGATAAAACCCAGGGCGGAGGGCCAGAATATTTTGTTGAGGCTCGAAATCCCGGTAGATCCCCCTCTCATTGAGGCCGATCCCAGATGCATGGAGGAACTTTTTTCAAACCTGCTCAGCAATGCTGTCAACTATTCCCCCGACGGTGGGGAAATAGTCGTATCGCTCGCTCCGAGCGGGAATTTTCTGGAGGTCTGCGTTAGCGATACCGGGATAGGTATTGACCCGGAAGAGATTCCAAAAATGTTTGGTAAGTTCTACCGGATCAAGGACCCCAGAACGAGGCATGTGAGAGGCAGTGGTCTTGGGCTTGCCATTGTGAAGGAAATTGTCGAATCGCACTGTGGATCTTTGAAGGTTGAGAGCAGACCCGGTTTGGGGACCACTTTTCGTGTGCTCCTGCCCACAGGCAGGTAGTTTAGAGTGGTTTCCAGACGGAAACATAGACTATGGCCCTAATTACCAACTTTTATCCCAGATAGTTTAGGAGGCTGCAAATGGGTAAGTATGTTTTGATAGTCGATGATGACCCGGATATGGTTGAGACCGTCGGCATGATGCTCGAGAGCAAAGGCTATGAAGTGGGGAAGGCTTACGATGGTATCGAGGGTGAGGAATCCATCCGGAAGAGGCAGCCGGACCTCGTGGTCCTAGACGTAATGATGCCCCGCAAGAATGGGTACGTCCTTTGCGCGGAACTGAAAAAGAACGCGAAAACGAAAGATATCCCCATAATTCTGCTTACCGCCGTAGGGGAAGCTGTGCGTACCACCACCTACTCGCACGCTGACGGCAAGGCCATGGAGGCCGAAGATTATATCCCAAAGCCGGTCGATCCTCAGGTGCTCATCGAGAGCATAGAGAGGTTAGTTGCCTAGGAATCAGAAGGCCCTCATGTCCAAGATCAGACTTGGAGGCATTAAAGTCGTTGAAAAGCGGGCCTACCTCTATTCATCATGTCAAAGGGGGACGGACCACCTGGGGAACATTTGCTCGATTCTTGCCGCTGGCCGAATAAATATGGGTCTGCTCACCCATGTGGCCGACAATGGGCTCGGGGAATCGATAACGGCTGCGAGTGCACTCGACGCACTTCGATTTTCCGGCTATATCGCTGAGGTGGTCGGTTCGGGCAAGTGTAAGACAGCGGAAATAGAGAGGGATATTTCCAGAATCTCTATATTTCCGCATGCTCAGAGGCCTGAGATAACAGCTTCAGTGATCACGATCCTGGGTGCATCGGCAATCAAACCATACGGGTTTGCCAGCTCACCTTCGGCTGTTACGGTTATCATCTCTTCATTGGATTTCGGAATCGCGATGGAAAGGTTTTTTGATTCTTTCGCCTTTCCTGCCTGCGGGTCTTATAGCGAATGGCAGGCTGTCTACCGAATGGACGAACAACAGCTCAGTGAGGTTAAGTGCTCATACAGCGAGCAGATAATCACGATTTATGGCTTTACACGCCAAACAGGCTTGGATTTGTGGAACGTTTCTCTGCCGATCGAGTACATGCGCGATTTTGGGGCGTTTTTGTCAGAGTTGGGTGAACTGGGCTTCAAGCTGCCTTTCCTGATTTCCAGCTCAGCTCCCGGGGCAAAGGGCATTCAGTTTTCGTTCGCTCTGAGAGAAGATCGGCGTGAAAGGGCAGGGCAGGCTCTCGATAAACATCTGCCGGGCCGAGACAGTTTTTGCCGCGGCCCGGTGTCGGTACTTTTTCTGCACGGTCCGCATTTTGGTGACCGCTACGGAATTACTCATGCTTTTGTGACGGCCCTGCGAAACGGGGGCATCCCCATCCTGGCGCTGAGCTGTGCGGTTTCTTCCATTTCCGCAGTCATTGCGGGCAATGACCCTGATAAAGCCATAGAGGTTTTGAACACTCGTTTTCAAACCCCGGACGGCACCAGGAGATGATCCACTTACCTCCATCACCCGTTTCTCTTGAGGTAAGTCCCTACTCTCGACAGCAAAGTAGCGGGATCGACTGGTTTCTCTATGTAGTCACTGACCCTTAGCTGTAAACCGGTACCCAGTTCGTAGCGACGACGGCCGGCATCCTCCCTTACCGATGTCAGTATGATGATGGGAATGTTGCTGAGTTTGGCCCATCTGGGGTCTAAAAGCTCCTCACATACCGCGAACCCATCCATCCTTGGCATCATCAGATCAAGGATCATCAAGTCCGGCTTTTCCGACCTGAGCTTGACCAGCCCTTCCTGACCATCCCTGGCGGTGACCACAGTATAACCATTCGTCGTCAGCACCACACTCATTGCTTCGAGGATATCCGGGTCGTCATCGACGAGCAATATCTTTGGTTTCTGCTCCATCTTATCCCCCATCTCTTAGACTTCAGGTCTTGGCAAGAGGCCCGCTTTCTCCACGATAATCGGTACTATATCTTCCCAGCCTACCGCCATTATATGGATTCCATGAACCTCCGGGATCTCCATAATCTGCTCAATGATCTCCAGGCTTATCTTCAACCCCTCTTCCTTAACGTC